>OY762510.1:0-360000 GCA_963665935.1 uncultured Syntrophus sp.
GCACCTGGGAGACGGCCTCCGCTACCCTCGGCTACTCGCGGGATATGTATTACAACAGCGATGGTCAACCGGTCAATGTGGACCGTTTCTCTGCCAGCGCTAACAAGAAGTTCACCGATAAATTCGGCGCGAATGTCAGCGGAACGCTTTACTTCACCAAATCGGATAATAACGACATCAAGGCATACGAGGAAGATTCACGGTATTACTCGGTTTCACCGAGCCTTTACTACACCTTTACCAAAGATTACAGGCTGGATGTCGGGTATACCTATGCCAACGATTACGACAAGACCCTGGACCGGTACGAGACCATCGATCGCAATCGAATCTGGATTCTTCTGACTTTCAATTTTCCCTATACCTGGTAAAGCGATTCGCTTTACAGGAAGATATTTTCAGGCCGGGGTGCTTTAAATCATGGAACAAGGGCGAGTCGCCATGCAGCCGCAAAAACAGATGGAACTTCACGAGCTCAAGCAATTGGCTCGTCGATTGCTGAGAAAGCGCGGCAAAACGTTTCTCATCACCTTTCTATCGCTGCTGCCGCTGGCCGTCATTACGGCCTTTGTTCTGCCGCCTGTTTATGTCTCGACATCCACCATCCTCATCGAAGCGCAGCAGATTCCCCAGGAGTATGTCCGGACCTCGGTGACGAGCTACGTGGAGGAGCGTCTGTCAACCATTTCTCAGCAGATCCTGAGCCGGGCTAAACTCATCGAAATCATCAATCAGTTCAACCTCTACCCGGAAATGCGCCAGACCTTCGCCATGGAGGAAATCATCGGCAACATGCGCAATGACATCAACCTGGAGACGATCGGCACCGGCAGTTTAGGCAAGAAAGGCAGCTCATCGGCCAAGGGAAAAGAGTCAACGGTGGCCTTTACCCTTTCCTATAGCGGCAAGGACCCGACCACGGTGCAGAAGGTTGCCAACGTCCTGGCCTCGCTTTATCTGGAGGAAAATTTCAAGAAACGGGGGGAACGGGCCGCGGGGACGACGGAGTTCCTCAATACGCAGCTCAATGAACTGAAGAAACAGATGGATGGCTACGCCAACCAGATCAGCGCCTTGAAAAGCGCCCATATGGGTGAGCTGCCGGAACATGGTGCGGCCAACATCCAGGCTCTCGACCAGCTCCGCCGCGATCTCGATCAGGTCAATACTCAGATCCGCACCGCCCAGGAAAGAAAGGTCTACCTGGAAAGCCAGCTGACGACGGTGGATCAGTACATCACCAATAAGGAAAAGGGTGAGGTGGAGCAGAATCCCTCGGTCCGTCTGGAGACCCTGCGCAGCGAATTGATCAATCGCCAGACAACCCTGAGTGATAAGCATCCGGACATCATCCGCCTGAAACGGGAAATTCGGGAACTGGAAAAGCAGCTGGCCGAAGGGCAGAAAACCGGGGACAAGAAAAAAGCGTCCCTCGGGAAGACAAACATCAATCCTGCCTACACCTCCCTGAAAACCCAGATCGAAACGGCGGCGATGGACATCCGTTCCCTTCAGCAGCAGGGCGCCCAGATTCGCAGCCAGATGGGCGCATACCAAGGCAAGCTGAATCGAGCTCCCATGATTGAAGCGGATTACAAGGGTCTCCTCAGCGATTACGAAAACGCGAAAAACAAATACAACGACATCATGAACAAACTCCTGGAAGCCAAGGTCGCCCAGGGGATGGAGGAGTCGCAGAAGGCGGAGCGCTTCACCATCATCGAACCGGCCGCTTACCCGGAGAAACCGGAAAAACCGAACCGGCCTAAGATCCTCCTTGCCGGTCTGTTCCTATCTCTCTTTGCCGGTGTCGCCCTGGTTGGCGCTCAAGAGATCCTGGATCACTCCATCAAAACGGAGACAGATTTGAATTCCCTGGCCGGGGTTCCCGTGCTGTCCGTGTTTCCCCTCATGAGCCATGCGGAAGAGAAGGAGAGTTGGCATCTCAATAAAAAAATGCTGCTGATTCTGGCCGCTGCCGTTGTAGCTGCTATCATTCTGCTGGTTCTGATCCATCTCTTTGTCAGCCCGTTGGACATCCTCTGGCTTCGCGTGGAGCGGAAGATGCTGCTGATGTTTTAGTTTATGAATAGGAAAGACCATGAGTAAGATACAGAAGGCACTGGAAAAGGCCAAGGAAAGCCGAGGCGATTTTTTCGAGTCTTTAACACGGAATTCGGATTCCTCCAAAGATTTCGAGAACAACGCGAATCGCCAGCAAAGACAACAGCGCGAAGAAGTACCGGCACCCGTTTACTTTCACACGCGCACAATCCCAGCTGATTTCGAACATCTCGTCCAGAATCATATCATCCCCGACTGCAAAGGCAGCGCGGCGGCCAATCGCGTCAAAATGCTCCGGACCCAGATTCTGAACAAAATGGCCAAGGAAGGGAAAAACGCCCTGCTGATCACCAGCGCCAACCCCGGCGAAGGAAAGACCTTGACGGCCATCAATCTGGCCATCAGCATCTCCCAGGAAATGGATCGGACCACCCTGCTTGTGGATTCCGACCTCCGCAAACCCTCGATCCACAGGTATTTCGGTTTTGAAGTCGGTCAGGGACTTTCCGACTACCTCAGAAAAGACATTCCTCTCAGCGATCTCCTGGTCTCTCCCGGCATCGAAAAGCTCGTTATTCTTCCCGGGGGAAAGCCCTTGACCAACTCCTCGGAGCTCCTAGGATCGCCTCGAATGGAATCCCTGATCATGGAACTGAAGGAGCGGTATGAAAATCGCTTTATCATCTTTGACAGTTGCTCCCTGCTGGAGTACGCCGATCCGCTCGTCCTTTCCCGATTTCTCGATGGGATTCTGATCGTGGTGGAAGCGGAAAAAACGACCAAAAACGATCTGAAACGAACCTTTGAACTGCTCAAGGACAAACCGGTGATCGGCACCCTCCTGAACAAACTCAGAGATTAAGGAATAACTTCCATGTATGAATCATTTTACGGCCTGAAGGAAAACCCCTTTAACCTGACTCCGGACCCCTCCTATCTGTTCATGAGCAAAGTCCACGAGGACGCTTACACCCATCTGGAATACGCCATCGTGGAGAGCAAGGGATTCGTCGTCATTACGGGAGAAATCGGCTCCGGAAAAACGACCCTGATCAATCTTCTCTTGAGCAAGATCCAACAGAACATCCAGGTGGGTGTGATCAACCAGACCCTGATTTCACCAACCCAGTTCCTCAAAATGGTCTGCCAGGAATTCGAACTGCCGACCGATTCCCGGGATAAAGCCGAACTTCTTGATCTCATTCACTCTTTTCTTTTGAAACAGTTCTCGCGGAAAAAGAGGGTGACCCTGATCATCGATGAAGCGCAGAATCTGCCGGACAACACCGTGGAAGAGATCCGCATGCTCTCGAATCTGGAATCGGAAAAGCACCATCTGATTCAGATGATTCTCGTCGGCCAGCCGGAGTTGAAATACAAACTGCAGCAGAAAAGACTGGAACAGTTCGTTCAGCGTGTCACGGTCTACTGTCATTTGAGTGGTCTCGACCGCGATGAAGCAGCCCATTACATCCGCCACCGCCTCTCCATCGCCGGGGCGGAAAATCCGGAACTCTTCACGGAAGAGGCCATTGACGCCATCCACCGCTACGCCCGGGGAATTCCCCGGCTTATCAACATCCTCTGCGACGCGGCCCTGGTCTATGGCTTTGCCGACGAACTCCGCGCCATAGATAAAATTGTCATTGAAGACGTGATTGCGGAAAGGAAAATCGGCGGCATCTTTCCGGAACAGGACGCGGAACAAGAGGCCGATCTGCCCCTGATGCCCGAGTATGGCCAAATGCGATCATCAGGAAGAGAGCAGCAGTTTTCTTCGATCGAAAGCCGGCTTCAACTGCTCGAAAGCCTCGTGGCGGACATCAACTCCCGCCTGGGCGTCCTTTTCGACCGGAAAGAGCAGCAGGATGAACGGGTCCTTCAACTGCTGCAAATGCTCAAAGAAAGCAATGAAAGCAGAGTGGCGCTGATGGCGGAGATTGCCGCGCTCAAAGGTCAGCCATCGAACTGACAGATCTCCCATCACTATTCCCTCCTACAGGGCTTAAGCCCCAACGCAACAGGTTTTACCTGGGATTCAGCTGATATTCATTGCGTAATCAGAAAAGTTTACAATTCATCCCGAGTATTTTATATTCCCCAAGCTTTTTGATGTCTATCCCTATGATTTTTCTCTTCTTCCAAGCCTCTTTTTTCCTTAGCCTGGACAGGGAATAATTCAGGTTTTTAGAGGGATCAAATCAGGGTTTTCCCTTATTGTCCTGATAAACGGAATTTTATATTAAGATAATCGTTTCATAGAGAAAAGGCACAAAGGATATTCACCAGGCACTTTGAACTGGGATCACAGCTGCCGGTCGCATTGGCCGCTCACGAGTCCATTTTTTTGCAAATTGAGCAAGTAAAGGGTCATCATGGCGAAAATATCAGAAGCCGAACAGGAGTCAGACTTCCGCTCCCCGTCCAGTTCTGCCGCATCCTTCTCCTCGGCGTCACCGTCTGAAGAGTTTTGCAGCGAAACCCTTTTTCATGAAAAGCTGCTTCGGGAAAGACAGCGAACCGACCGGACGGGACGGCCTTTCCTGCTCATGCAGATCGATCTGGAATCCCTCCAGAAAAAAGAACCTAAAAAGAACAGCAAAGACCTTGAGCATATGGAGCGAAAACTGATCGCAGGCATCTGTTCGCCCATCCGGCAAACGGACATTGCAGGATGGTTTGCTTCTTCTTCCGTAATCGGCGTCATCTACACGGAAATCGACAAGGAAAAACGGTTTGAGATCCGGGAAAAGCTGACCACGCGGGTTCGAGAGCAATTGGCGGAAATCCTCGGACCGGAATTGAGCACGGTGCATATTTCCTTTCAATTCTATCCCATGGATTTCGACCCCCAGAAAGAGTCTTCCTTCAAGCTCTATTTCTCTTCAGGAACGAAGGAAGACAAGGGCAAAAAGTCCCTCTCCCTGTTGTTCAAAAGAATCTTTGATATCTTCGGGGGGCTCTGCGGGCTTCTTCTCTTTTCCCCATGCTTTCTTCTTCTCCCTTTTCTCATCAAAAAGACCTCCCCCGGTCCTGTTTTCTTTCGGCAGACCAGGCTGGGACTGAACGGGAAGCCCTTCGTCTTCCTGAAATTTCGCAGCATGACGGTAGACAACGACGCAACCATCCATCAGGAATTTATCAAGGCGCTGATTGAGAAGGAACCCGCCTCTTCCGACTCTCCGTCAAAGGACGAGGAAAAGGTCTACAAGATCCAGAGCGATCCCCGAGTTACCTCGGTGGGTCATTTCCTGAGAAAAACCAGCCTCGACGAGATCCCGCAGTTTCTCAACGTCCTGCGGGGGGAAATGTCTCTCATCGGCCCCAGGCCCCCAATCCCTTACGAACTGGAACATTATGAACCCTGGCATCGTCGCAGGATTATGGAAGTCAAACCCGGAATTACCGGCCTCTGGCAAGTCAACGGCCGCAGCATCTGCAGTTTTGATGAAATGGTAAGACTCGATCTTCAGTACAGCCGGGACTGGTCCCTCTGGCTCGATCTCAAGATCCTCGTCAAAACGCCATGGGTCATGATTGCAGGCAAAGGCGCCTATTAAACTGAACCTTAATTCAAAATGCGGCAGTCCCAAAAAATCTGGCACTGTAAGCGGAGAGGAGAAATTGCGTGATTAGAATCGGCGTTATCGGATATGGTTACTGGGGACCAAACATTGTAAGAAATTTCAATTCAATCGAAGGCGCCTGTGTGGCGGCTGTCTGCGACATGAATGCCAATGCCCTGAAAAAGGTCAGTGCCGCCTGGCCGGGCATCAGAACAACCATGGACAGCAATGAAATCATTTCCTCGGGAGACATCGACGCCATTGCCGTTGTCACCCCTGTCTATACACACTTTGAACTGGCCAAGAAGGCCCTCCAGGAGGGCAAACATATCTTTGTCGAAAAGCCCTTCACCTCCACTTCCGCCCAGGCGGCGGAACTGAATGAACTGGCGGCCAAGAAGAACCTCACCATCATGGTGGATCATACCTTCCTCTTCACCGGGGCCGTTCGAAAGATCAAGGAGCTGATGGATGCGGGGGAGCTTGGCAACCTGTATTACTTCGATTCCATGAGGGTGAATCTGGGCCTCTTCCAGCATGACATCAACGTCATCTGGGATCTCGCGCCCCACGATCTTTCCATCATGGACTATCTCGTCAAGGAAGCTCCCCAGGCGATTGTGGCCAGCGGTACGTCCCATTTCAACGGATTGGAAGATGTGGCCTACGTTTCCTGTTATTTTTCGAACAACATGATTGCCCACTTCAACGTCAACTGGCTTTCCCCCGTCAAGGTAAGAACGATGCTGATCGGCGGGGACAAAAAGATGCTGGTCTGGAATGATCTGGAGGCGGATGAAAAAATCAGGATTTATGACAAGGGAGCGGACGTGCAAAACCAGGAAGGCGTTTATAATCTTCTCATCAACTACCGATCCGGAGATGCGTGGATGCCCAAGGTGGAAGCGACGGAAGCGCTGAAAATGGAAGCCAACTACTTTGTGGATTGTGTCTCCAACAACAAGATCCCCATCAATGATGGCCAGGCGGGGATGCGGGTCGTCAAGATCCTGGAAGCCGCCAACAATTCCCTGAAAAACAAAGGAGCCATGATCTACCTATGAGCCAGTATCTGTGCATTGCCGATGATGTCCGGCTGGGAGAGAACGTCAAGCTGTCCAAATTCATCAACGCCTATGGCTGCACCATCGGCGACAACACCAAAATCGGCGCCTTTGTGGAAATCCAGAAAAACGCCACCATCGGCAAGAACTGCAAGATTTCCAGCCACACCTTCATCTGTGAAGGCGTCACCATCGAGGACGAGGTCTTTGTTGGCCATAATGTGGCCTTCATCAATGACACCTATCCCCGGGCAACCACGGCGGGCGGCGGCCTGCAGACCGAAGCGGACTGGCAGGTGGAACCCACCAGGGTTAAAAAGGGGGCTTCCATCGGTTCCGGCTGCACGATTCTGAGCCGGGTCACAATCGGAGAAAACACCCTGATCGGAGCAGGCAGCGTGGTGACCCACGACGTCCCGGACAACGCCATTGTGGCCGGTAATCCCGCAACTTACCTCAGGAATATTTGATCGATTTTATAACGACTTTTCATAGACAAGGAGATACGTTCATGCAGGTTCCTTTTCTCGATTTGAAAGCGCAGTACAGAAGCATCAAGGAAGAAATAGATGCGGCCATGCAGGCCGTTGTAGATCAGACCGCCTTTGCCGGCGGACCGTTCGTTGCCCGCTTTGAAGAGGCCTTTGCCAAGTTCTGCGGGTGTTCATATGCTGTCGGTACGGGCAGCGGCACGGACGCCCTCTGGATGGCATTGATCGCTTCCGGGGTAGGTCCAGGCGATGAAGTCATCACCGTCCCTGATACATTCATGGCCACGGCGGAAGCCATCTCGTTCTGCGGCGCCAAACCCGTCTTTGTGGATGTGGTGGAAAGCACCTGCAACATGGATCCGGAAAAACTGGAGGGTGCCATTACAGCGCGAACCAAGGCGATTATCCCCGTTCATCTCTTCGGCCAACCGGCAGATATGGATCCCATTATGGAAGTCGCCCGCAAACATGGCCTCCTGGTAATCGAGGACGCCTGCCAGGCTCATGGCGCACAATATAAAGGTAAAAGGGCCGGTTCCATCGGCGATGCCGGCTGCTTCAGCTTCTATCCCGGTAAAAACCTCGGGGCTTATGGGGAAGCAGGAGCGGTCGTGACCAACAGCGAGACCTTGGCGGAGAAGATGCGCATGTTCCGCGATCATGGACAGGCGCGCAAGTACGAACATGAAATGATCGGCTGGAACGCCCGCATGGATGGTCTGCAGGGCGCCGTTTTATCGGCCAAGCTGAATCACCTGGAAGACTGGAACAATGCCCGGCGGCAGAATGCCCATCTCTACAATGACCTTCTCCTGGGGGTGCCCGGCATCATTCTGCCCACAGAGGCGGACTACGCCCGCCATATCTATCACATTTACGCCATCCGGACCGCCAAACGAGACAGCCTCATGGCCTACCTTTCGGAGAAGGGAATCGCTTGCGGGATTCACTACCCGGTTCCGGTTCACCTCCAGAAGGCCTATCAGGATCTCGGCCATGCTGAGGGAAGTTTCCCTGTGGTAGAGCGGTGCGCCGCTGAATTCGTCTCGCTCCCAATGTTCCCGGAATTGACCGCTGAACAGATTTCTTTCGTCGCTGATGGAATCAAGGGGTTCTGTGGGTGAGATAGAGGTCCTCAACCCTGCCGAACAGAAAGACTGGAATGAGGTTCTCAACCGGACTCCGGACAGCTCCTTTTTTCATACAGCGAACTGGGCCGAGGTCCTTCAAGAATCTTATCATTACGAACCCATCTATTTCACAATCCGGAAGCAGGGTGCAATGAAAGCCCTCCTCCCGGTCATGGAGGTGGACAGTTACCTTACCGGTAGAAGGGGAGTCTCCCTCCCCTTCTGCGACTATTGCGAACCGATTGTCACGGACACCGCGCAATTTCAGAAACTTTTCGCTGCTGCGATAACCTTGGGTAAAGAGCGTCGCTGGCGTTATCTGGAATTGAGAGGGGGAGGAGATTTCTTAGGCAAGACAGAACCCTCCGAATGGCATTACGCCCATACCCTCGATCTAGGAAGCATAGGGACAGATAAGTTTTCCGCAGCAACCCGGAGAAACATCAAGAAGGCCGAAAGACAGAAGCTTGACATCACCATCTCCACCTTGCCGGATACCTTGCAGACCTTTTGCCGGCTGAACGATCTGACGCGGAGATATCATGGGCTCCCCCCGCAACCCCGACGTTTCTTCCAATGCGTCTATGACCACATTCTTGTACAGAAGATGGGGTTTGTCGTCTTGGCATCTCTGCAGGGCAAGGCGATTGCTGCCAACGTCTATTTCACCTTTGGGGATGAGATTATTTACAAATACGGTGCATCGGATAGAACTTATCAACATCTAAGGGCAAGCAATCTGGTCATGTGGGAAGCAATTCGCTGGGGACGTGAGCATGGGTATCGGAGCCTTTGTCTTGGCAGAACAGAACCCGGCAATGAAGGTCTGAGACATTTCAAAATGGGGTGGGGCGCGCAGGAACAAGTCATTCGCTATTACCGGTCCGTCCTGCGAAACGACACCTTCATTAAAACACCAAACATCGTCAGGCCTTTCCATAAGAAGGTATTCGGCAAGCTCCCCATCCCCATATTGAACCTGATGAGCCGGTTACTTTACCGCCATATGGGATAGAAGCTCACTAAGTGTGGGCTGAACTTATAAACAAGTGCGATGCCTGCAAAATAGATATCAGGTGACTTCGGTCACCTTTTTGCTTGATAATAATTGATAATTTTCAAATAATACTCGCCTTTGTAAGACGAGTTATTATTTGCCCTTGTTCATCGGATACATTTTTACTGCCAATGTAATCGAAAGGGCGGAGCTGTATAAAGCCATTAATATTTTAACTGTGAAGGATGTCACCCTATACCCGTAATGACTTCTTTCCTATACATTGATGAACCATATCATTTCTATCGATCCCGATAAAGATCCCCGCTGGGATAGGTTTGTTGGAAATCATCCCCTAGGCTGGGTCGTTCATTTATCCGGCTGGAAGAAATTACTCGAACGTTGTTTCCCCCATATGAAGGGGCACTACCTGGCTCTCTGCAATTCTGCAACGCATGAGCTAAAAGCAGCCTTGCCTTTATTCGAAGTTCGGAGCTGGCTTACCGGCAATCGGCTGGTCAGTATTCCGATGGCGCAGCTGAGTGATCCCTTGGTTGAGTCAAAAGATGATCTGAGCATATTGATGGAAGCCGCTTTTCAACTCTCTCAAAGACTCCATACCTCCCACATAGAATTAAGAACCTTTCATGCTCCTTCATTAGAGAACGATAAGCGGTTAAGAGCTGATGAATTTTATAAACATCACTTTATCCCTCTTGACAAAGAACCTGAAGCCTTAAAAAAATCATTTCACAACAAGGCCATAAATCAAGCGATCCATCGAGCCGCAAGAAAAGGGCTGAAGGTCAAGATTGCCAATAACGAAGGAGATTTAAAGGCTTTTTACAGACTCTTCATGCAGACAAGGAAAAGCCTTGGCGTACCTTATATGCCTTATCGATTGCTCAAATCTCTATGGGATATTTTTTACCCTAGGAATAGGGTTATTCTCCTACTCGCTCAGAAGGAAGACCGCACAGCGTCGGGAATCCTTTTTTTCCAATTTAATGGCCGCTTTTCAGCGGAATGGGAAGGATGGGACAGAGAATTCAGCACATATAATCCCAATCATCTCATTTTTTGGGAAGGCATTAATTTAGCGTATCAAAACGGTAATAGGATATTCGATTTCGGCATCACCGATCCGAATAATGAAGGCTTGGTCCTGTTTAAAAACCGCTGGGGCACGGAAGTCATGAATCTTCATCGCTATTACTACTCTGAAGAACCAGGCGGAAATTTTATTGAAGACGAAAAATCCATTAAAAACAAGCTCGTCGAAGGAATCTGTAAATGCTCACCAGATTTTATTTATCGGCAATTTGGAAATTTCTGTTTCAGGCATATGGGATAAGAAATAAGCTTTTATTCTTGGATATTTATTGAAATTAAAGGCAGGGTTTCGGCCATGAGACTCAAAACCGACTTGCTAAGCGGTGCAAAGCTTTCAACTATACCGCAGATAAACGAGGCAAGCATCGGCTATGAATTTACAGGGAACAGTAGTGCTGCAATATGGGTATATCTGTAAAGGTAATTGATCCTTCAGCAGATCAACGCTGGGATAGTTTTATTATAAATAACCCACAAAGCTCAATATACCATCATTCTGTATGGAAAGAGATAGTACAAAACTCTTTTGACTTCCAGCCGATTTACTTTGTCCTGGAGGACACCTTTGGTAATATTTGCGGAGGCATGCCCGTCTTTCTTGTAAAAAGCTGGCTTACTGGAACTAGGTTTGTGTCGCTCTCGTTCTCAGATCATTGTGATATTTTATTAAGAGATAATAAAGACGTAAAATTGATTATCAATGCGGTTATAGAGCTATCAAAAAGTGTAAGGGCTTCATCGATAGAGGTGAGAACAAAAAACAAGTCAGTGAATTTTGAAGATTTCGGCTTTAACATGTCAGCATGTTATAAGAATCATATTGTACCGCTAGATAAACCGCTGGACTTGATAAGACAAAATATTCAAGGGAAATTTCGTAATAATATTAATTTTGCTCAAAAGAGCGGGCTTAAAGTCGAATACGGAACATGTGAAGAAGATTTGAAAAGCTATTATCAGCTCTATGTTATTACAAGGAAGCGTCATGGCCTACTTCCTGAACCCTATAGGTTTTTCAAGAATATTTGGCAATCTCTTTATCCATTAAATATGGTCTCTCTTATTCTTGCCAAAGAGGCAAGCAAACCCATTGCCGGCATTGTCATTCTTAAATTCAAAGACTACGCATATTTCCTATCCAGCTCTTCGGATCAAAACTATCTCAGTAAGCGCCCAAACCATCTTCTATGGTGGGAGAGTTTAGCACTAGTCCATGAGGAAGGATTTCGATATTGTGATTTCGGCCGAACCGCTTTGGATAATAAGGGTTTAATGGATTTTAAACGAAAATGGGGAGCCGTTGAATACGACATAACTCACTACAGCTATGGCGCATTAACAAAAAATAGCTTCTTGCAGAACATTAAAAATTCCAGGGGGAAATTCATTCATTTATTGTTTAGGCATATGCCGAATGGGATATTGAAATTTGGAGGGAACTTATTATACCGGCATTTGCATTGATTTTGTTAATAATGCCTGACGATATGAAGTCTGGTAAAAAAAGTCACCTGGCATTTTATCTATTATGTACCTAAACAAAATATACTATACTTTCAAGTTCCTCGTCCCCCGGCGGCTGCAGATCGCTTTGCGGAGATTTTATGTCCAGCGGAAACGATTTCAGCATGCTGAAGATTGGCCGATCGACCATCATGCCTGCACCCCGCCGGAGGGATGGACCGGATGGCCGGATGGGAAGAAATTTGCCCTTGTCCTGACCCACGATGTGGAAACATCCAAGGGCCTCGATAAGTGTTACTCATTGGCAGAGATCGAGGAACGTCTTGGTTTCCGGTCTTCCTTCAGTTTCGTTGCTGGAGATTATCCTGTTTCGAAGGCATTGCGCCAGGATTTGACGGATCATGGCTTTGAGATCGGTGTGCATGGCCTGCATCACAGTCAGAACCTGTTCCAGTCTGAATCAATTTTCAAAAATCAATCCGTTGAAATCAACCGCATCCTGAAAGAATGGGGTTCCACGGGTTTCCGCACGCCCGGCATGTACCACGATCTCACATTACTTCATCATCTCGACATTGAATACGATTCCTCCACTTTTGATACAGATCCCTTTGAACCCCAACCGGACGGGATGAGAACCATCTTTCCTTTCTGGGTTTCCAACCAGCACCCTGAAAAAGGATATGTCGAATTGCCTTACACCCTTCCCCAGGACTTTCTCCTCTTCATCCTCATGAAGGAGAAAAGCACCGACATCTGGAAAAAGAAGCTGGACTGGATTGTCACTCATGGTGGCATGGTTCTGTTCAATGTCCATCCGGACTATATAAATGTTGATGGAAAAAACAACTATACAGAATATCCATTAAAATATTATGAAGAATTCCTTCAATACATCAAATCCAAATATGAGGGACAGTATTGGCATGCGTTGCCCCGAGATGTTGCTCGTTTTTGGGCCGGCAACTACGGGAGAATAGGTGGAATGGGACGTAATTCGCTGACGGGACCCAAAAAGAAAATATGGATCGATCTGGACAATTCACCACACGTGCCGTTTTTTAAGCCCGTTCTTGACGACCTCCATAAACGTGGCTACGACACCTTAGTGACGGCACGTGATTGCTTCCAGGTCTGCGGTCTGGCCGATCTCATTCATTTGAAATACCAGAAAATTGGCCGCCATTACGGCAAGAATGTTCTTATGAAAGTTGCAGGGCTATTTATTCGAGCCCTGCAGTTGATGCCAATGATCATGAAAGCAAAACCTGATCTTGCGGTGTCACATGGTTCAAGATCCCAGGTGCTGATTGCGTCAATACTGAACATCCCTACAGTAGTCATTGCAGACTACGAATTCACCCAGACGGTGGCCCGGCCTACCTATGTAATTGTTCCGGAAATGATCCCCGACTGTGACGTAAAAGGCTACTCCAAATCCTTCTTCAAGTATCCGGGAATCAAGGAAGATGTCTACGTGCCGGACTTCAAGCCGGATCCATCCATCTTTGAGGAACTGGGTATCAGCGAAAGTGAATTGATCGTGACCATCCGCCCCCCGGCAACGGAGGCGCATTATCACAATCCGGAAAGCGAATTGCTCTTTGAGGCAACAATCAACTTTCTGGGAAAGCATGGCAATACCCGCATGGTCATCCTCCCCAGAAACGAAAAGAAGCAGACGGCCTGGGTGAAGAGCAACTGGCCTGAGTGGTGTTCTTCCCAGAAAATTATTTTCCCGGAACACGTTGTGGATGGCCTAAATCTCATTTGGCATTCCGATCTGGTGATCAGCGGGGGTGGGACGATGAATCGGGAAGCCGCCGCATTGGGTGTTCCCGTGTACAGCATCTTCAGGGGTAAAATTGGCGCAGTGGATCGATACCTGTCAGACAACGGACGACTGACCCTATTGGAAACCGTTGAAGATGTACAATCAAAGATTTTGCTGAACAAGAGACATCGAGCAGATCAACTTGACCATTCCGAGCGCACGGCCCTTGGAAAAATCGTGGACCATATTGAAAGGATTAACAGAGTGATCCCAAGCTCATCACACTCAGCATAGATAGCAAGTGACCGCTGAACACCCAAAACAATTTCCACTTCAGGAAACTACCATTAGATTGCTGGACTATTGCCGCCACAACAACTGGGCCGGCGATGACCCCTTCGATGGTTTAAACAGCCGCATTTTCAGCGCCCTGCCCTTTCTCCACAAACGGATCCCTAGACTGGTTTTGACCCAGGGCATGAAGCGCTCCCCGATAAACTTCCGCCGCCTCCTTCTCGTACCGAAGGGCGAAAACCCGAAGGGCCTGGCCGTCTTTCTATCGGCTCTCCTTATTCTATCCAGAATGGGCTTGCTTAAGAACGATGACGACATTTATCACTTAATACGACGTCTGATCGATCTAAAAAGTCCGAATACATCCCACTGTTGCTGGGGCTACAATTTCGATTGGCAGGGCCGGGCGTTCTTTCTTCCCAAGTTTGTCCCCAACATCATCTGTACAACCTTCGCGGGAAATGCCCTGCTCGATGCTTACTCTAAATTTGGTGAGGCCGAATACCTGGACATGGCCCAAAGCGCAGGGAACTTCCTACTGGGAGGCTTGAATCTCACCCAAAGCGGAGATGAACTCTGTTTCAGTTATACACCCCTCGATAGCGGTCAGGTCCATAACGCAAACCTTCTCGGTGCTGCTTATTTATCAAGACTTTACAGCATAACAGGCGATAAGAGGTTTCTTAATCCCGCCCTCAGCGCTGTCCGCTATTCAACACGCAGGCAAAATGAAGACGGCTCCTGGGCCTACGGCGAAGACAAGACACAAGCCTGGGTCGATAACTTTCACACGGGTTATAACCTCTGTGCATTAAGAAACATCGGCCGTTACCTGGATACGGATGAATTCGAATCCCACATCCGTCGCGGGTTCAACTTTTATCGTAAACACTTTTTTCGGGAAGACGGGGCGCCCAAATATTTTCATGACCGCGTCTATCCCATCGACATTCACAGTGTCGCACAAAGCATTATAACGCTTATCACCTTCATCGATCTTGATGCGAATAACAGGACCCTGGCGGATACTATTTTTCAGTGGACTGTGTCCAACATGTGGGATGAACGCGGCTGCTTCTACTACCAGATAACCCCCTATTACAAAAATAAAATATCTTACATGCGCTGGTCCCAGGCCTGGATGCTTCTGGCGCTGGCAAATCTCCTCAGGCATTGCAACCAGGCTGCGGCTGCGTTGCCGGTCAGCTCCTCGCTAATTCCTCAGAGTTTAATTTCAGCATGATTGAATGCATCTTTACCCTGGATTACGAAATTTCAGGAAACGGGGAAGGTTCACTCAAGGAACTCGTCTACGAACCGGCGGAGAGGTTGAAGGCTCTCTTTGAGAAATGGAATGCGCGTTTCGTGGCTTTTGTTGAAGTCGCTGAGTTGGAGATGATCGATGCCCAGGGATCAGACGCGGACATAAATCTAGTAAAAAATCAGCTCCGTGATTTTTACAGAAAAGGCTTTGAATTAGGACTGCACTTGCACCCTCAGTGGTACGGAGGGCGGTACGAAAATCGGAAGTGGCAGCTTGATTACAGCGAATATAATCTGTGCACGCTGCCACGAACAAGGATCAATCAAATTGTGGAGAGATCCATATCATATTTCCGAGAGATATTAGGCGTAGCAGACTTCACTCCTTTTTCCTTCCGGGCGGGCAACTGGTTGTTTAAACCTACACAACCCGCAGCAGAAGTGCTCTCTGAACTAGGTATCAAGCTGGATTCATCGGTCTTCAAGGGCGGATTGCGCCATCAGCACCAGTTGGATTACCGCCGGGCGCTCAAGAACGGGAACATCTGGGCGTTTTCAGACCACGTGGATGTCCCTGATCCCAATGGGTCCCTGCTGGAAATTCCCATCCATACCCAAATGGTTCCCTTATGGAAAATGATTAAACCAAAGCGCATTAACGCCCAACACATAGGTATGGGAGGAGGGCAATCCTGGAATGATAAGCTGCCTCGCCTTTTGGATTTCCTGCGTTTCTTTCATCCGTTGAAGCTCGATTTCTGTTGCATGACCATTGATGAACTTTCGAACATGATGGACACCGCAATCCGAAAGGACCGACAGAATCCAGCATCATTCTGGCCTGTAGTGGCCATCGGGCACACGAAAGAATTGGTTGATTTTGATACTGTTGAAGCGTTTCTTTCTTTTTTAAAGCAAAAAGGCATTGCCATAACAACGCTGGAAGCGGCAGGGAGAAAAGTAAGGCAACTATGATCTATGTTTTGATCACCCCCGCCCGTAATGAGGCTCTCTTCATCGAGATGACCATAAAAACGGTGATCGCCCAAACAGCCCTTCCCATAAAATGGGTGATTGTCAGCGACGGATCTACCGATGGAACGGACGATATTGTAAAAAAATATACCACCCAATACCAGTGGATCGAGCTGGTGCGTACTCCTGATCGCACCGAGCGGGACTTTGCAGGTAAGGTTTTCGCCTTCAATGCCGGCTATGATAAAGTCAAGGGCATGAATTACGACATTATCGGGAATCTGGATGCCGACATTACATTTGAAGAAGACTATATGGAATTTTTGCTGAACCGATTCGCTGACAACCCGCAATTGGGTGTTGCCGGAACCCCCTTCAGGGAAGGTGAGCAGCAATACGACTATCGCTTTGCCAGCACAGACCATGTATCCGGCGCCTGTCAATTATTTCGCCGCGACTGTTTTGAAGCTATCGGAGGCTATAACCCACTTAAAGCCGGCGGCATTGACTTAGCGGCAGTCCTTACGGCGAGGATGAAGGGCTGGCAAGCCAGAACTTTTACCGAAAAAACAAGTGTTCATCATAAAAAAACCCAAACGGGGAATCATGCAAATCTTAAGGCGTTATTCCGTAGTGGCTACCACGATTATCTCATGGGTAGTCATCCATTGTGGCAAGTGTCTCGTTCTATATACCACATGGGCAAAAAACCTTATTTTCTGGACGGAGCAACTCTTCTCACAGGCTATATCTGGGCAATGATTGGGAGGGCCGCGCATATAGTTCCCGTGGATCTTGTCATTTTCCGGCGCAAAGACCAAATGCGCAGGCTAAAGGGAATATTCGTGAAATTCGTCACATCAAAAAAGATGGAATCACCTGCCCCACATTAAACTTAAAATGCTTTCTGTAACCTGATAGTTATGAACTGGTAAATGGAAACTGTTTTTCAATGTTAGCACGAAAAATTGACATCAACTGGCATCCCGAACTTTCAATTTATGCCTCAGAACCATTTCTGAAAGCGGTTAGTGACGAATACGGATGGCTTGGCGGATTCAGCGATTCCGGCACGCTCCGTTGTATACTACCCTATACGATTATCCGCAAAGCAGCAGTATTTAGACTCGTCCGCTTTCGGGTTGAAACCATTCCTGTTAATGGCAATCTCGATATCTCGGAGGAAAAGTCGTTTCTAAACAGCGCTACAGGGTATTTCCGATCCATCGGCGCTGATATGATCATTCCGGCAACCACCAATACGATTTTTCACACTTATCCCGATGGAGCCGTCGCTGCACCATATGGCACCTATATCATCGACCTGACGCAAACCGAAGAAACTTTATGGAGTGGCCTTCATTCAAGCCATCGCCGCAAAGTCCGCCTTGCCTTGAAACAAGGGATTGAAATCAGGAATAGCCTTGATGACCTGAGAATTGCCTATGAACTAGTCCGCGATACATTCAAACGATCCAATATGGGATTTATGGATTATGAAGAATTTAATCGCTATGTTTACAGCCTCAAGGACAATGTCAAGGTGTTGATTGCCTGTTACAAGGATGCTGTACAAGGTTGCGTTGTCATTCCTTTCAGCCTTTACAGTGCCTATTATGTCTATGGCGGCAGCATATCGAAACCGCAGACAGGCGCAACAAACCTTTTGCACTGGGAAGCTATCCGCCTATTTCACGAGATGGGCGTTAAGAGTTACGACTTTGTAGGGGTCAGAATCAAACCGGAATCAGGCACCAAGCAAGAAGGCCTGATGCATTACAAACAGCGATTCGGCGGGAAACTAGTGCAGGGGTATATGTGGAAACAAGCTTTCAGTCCGGTTAAATTTGCCCTCTATAATCTTGCCGTCAGCCGCCAAAGAGGCGGTGATATCGTCGACCAGGAGCGCCATAAACTTGGGACTATCTAAGTGTTTTTCTTTATATCGATGGTCCTCATAAAAAACGATTTCCGATTACTGAACAGGGACATATTAAGTTGGCAATATATAGATCGCAACGGATAAATAATATTTTGATTTTAATCGATTAGCATCGATACAATTAAAACGAAGCAAATGAAACATGCCAGCAGAAAATTGGATCATTGATAAATCAGAACAAATTTTGATTACTGGGGCCAATGGGTTTATTGGCCCCAGTGTCTTGGAAATGCTGCTAGCGCGAGGCTTTACAAACATTCGTTGCCTCGTAAGATCCAACCGGAATCTTCAAAGCCTGCAGCAGTTCGTAAATTCCTCAAAAGAAGAAGTAGTGCTTATCCAGGGAAATCTCTTCTCACAAGATGACTGTATCAATGCCACGAGGAATGCTGCCGTCGTGTATCATCTTGCAATCGGGTCTGGAGGAAAGTCATTTCCAAATTCATTTTTAAATGCCGTCATCCCTACACGGAATCTCCTTGAGGCTTGTTTGCTAAACAAATCCCTCAAACGATTCGTAAACGTGAGTTCTTTTGCGGTTTATTCAAATCAAGACAATCCTCATTGGCGTTTATTGGATGAATCATGTCCGATTGAAGAACACCCGGAGTTCAGAGGCGATGCCTATGGGTTCGCAAAGTTAAAGCAAGATCAACTTGTTATTGATTACAGCAATAAATATGGCATTCCATATGTCTTTGTCCGACCAAGTTATGTTTACGGTCCGGGGAAAGAAGCTATTCCAGGAAGGGTTGGCATAGACACGTTTGGAATATTCATGCATTTAGGAGGATCTAACAAGGTCGCCTTAACTTATGTCGATAATTGTGCAGAAGCAATCGTATTGGCCGGTCTTGTGGAAGGTATAGAGGGCGAAACATTTAACATCGTCGATGACGACCTACCATCCAGCAGGCAGTTTCTAAGTCTATATAAAAATCATGTAAAGCGGTTCAAGAGTATATACATCCCGCACGCCATAAGTTACGTGTTGTGCTACCTTTGGGAAAGATACGCGTTGGCCTCAAAGAATCAACTGCCACCTGTCTTCTCCCGAAGAGAATGGCATGCCTATTGGAAAAAAACAAAATACAGCAATGAAAAAATCAAAAAACGATTGGGATGGCAGATGAAAGTTCCAACGAAAGAAGCATTGAACAAATATTTCGACTACTGCCTCACAAGAGAATAGAATGCTTAAAGTTGCTATCGTAGGATGCGGAAAGATTGCTGACTCCCATGCAACCGAAATCCAGAAAATTCCGGGTTGTGAAATTGTCGCCGTTTGCGACAATGAAGAACTCATGGCAAAGCAACTTCATGATCGATTCCCGATCAAACATTATTTCAGTGATCTCAATAAACTTCTCCATGAAACACATCCTGATGTCGTCCATATTACGACACCACCCCAAACTCATTTCAACATCGCGATGCAGTGTCTGGAAGCAGGATGTCATTTATACGTTGAAAAACCATTTACATTAAATACTGCTGAGGCTGAACAGTTAATTGCCCTTGCGAATGAGACGGGACGCAAACTGACGGTTGGCCATGATGCCCAGTTCAGCGTCGTTGCCCGGCGAATGCGGCAAATGGTGCAAGAAGGCTATTTAGGCGGTGCTCCTGTACATCTTGAGAGTTACTGGTGCTATGATCTGGGAGACGCGACTTACGCGAAAACATTGCTGGAGGATAAACAACACTGGGCGCGTACCTTACCCGGTGGATTATTGCACAATATCATCAGCCATGGCGTGTCCAAAATCGCTGAGTTCTTTACCGGCGATTCACCCCATGTCACGGCTTATGGTTTCGTAAGCCCATTCCTTAGAAGGTTGGGAGAAAACGTTCTCGTTGATGAACTTCGGGCCATCGTCAGCGAAGAAGAGGGTATGACGGCTTACTTTACTTTCTCTACACAAATGCAGCCATCACTCCATCAATTCCGCATCTATGGTCCGAAGAACGGTATAATGATCGATGAGGACAAACGTATTCTGATCAAATTGCAAGGCGGCAACTATAAGAGCTTTGCCGAGCATTTCATTCCGCCCATCAATTTTGCCAAACAGTATCTATCAAATTTCGTCCATAACGCCCGGCTTTTCCTGGCAATGGACTTCCACATGGACGTCGGCAAGAAATATCTCATCGAATCACTTTATCGTTCAATTACCGAAGATTCACCCTTGCCCATACCATATCGCGAGATTATTTTGACATCCAGAATCATGGACGCCATTTTTGATCAAATCGGTGCGAAAGAACCATCCTCTTCATATCACTCTTCAGGAAATCCATGCAATGTCAGGTAAGTTCCTTTCCTGTAATGGCATAGGATTGAGTCTGATTGATATCCTGACTGGTTTTCTTCATTCTTCCTCTCAATTGCCGGATGGTTTTGGCTTTACGGACCGTGATGCCATCATATTCACATATCAGGGCCGTTACGCGGTCCATCTGATCTGTCAATCGTTGAATATCGGACCGGGCACTGAAGTACTTGTACCAGCCTATAATTGTGGGGCAGAAATCGATCCCTTTGTTTGGGCAGGGGCAAAGGTCATTTTTTACAGGATTGATGAGCGAGGCGCCATAGACACGCAGGATATCATCCGACGGGTCACTGCATCGACAAAGCTGGTTTATGTTTCACATTTCTTTGGATGGCCTCAGGATATTGAAGCCCTTTCCCACTGGTGCCGGGAAAAGAAGCTATTCCTGGTGGAAGATTGCGCACTCTGCCTCTTCAGCGAAGGCCCCCAAAAGACCATCGGCCGTACAGGCGATGCTGCAATTTACAGTTTTGTGAAGTCGCTTCCCGTGCCGGATGGCGGTGCCCTGGTATTAAAAAACAAAGGCGTCTGGAAGGGAAAAACACCATTCCGGCAGCCGCCCTTTCGTAACATTCTGCTGAACAGTCTGCCTCTCTTGAAAAAATGGTTCATGAATTCCAATAAATTCTGGCAGCAGTATGAATTGATGCGCAAACTGCTCAATAAAAGTTGGTTGAAAAAACCGATGGACCAGGCTCAAGAAATCGAGTGGGAAATGCCACAAAGTAATTATTTTGATTCGCAGAAGATCGAATGGTCGATTTCTCGATTATCCAAAAGCATTCTAAGCAAGACGAACTCTCAGAAAATAATCGAAGCTCGGAGGCGAAATTATCAATATTTAAATGACTCGTTGAGAAATGCTCCACCCATAAATCTGCTGTTTGATGAGTTGCCCGACGGTGTTTGCCCTTTATCGTTTCCGATTTATGTCAATGACCGCAATCGCTGGGCTCAAGCCCTGGAGAATCATGGAATTCTTGTGGGCGGCTGGCCCTCGTATCATCGAGGGTTTGACTGGAAGGATTTTCCGGAAGCCCGACATTTGAAGAATTATCTATTGACACTTCCGGTGCATCAAGGTTTAGAGCTTCATCACATGGCATACATTGCAGAGTGCGTTCAATCGATTGCCAAGGATCATGGTTATCATTACAGCCGATGATTTAGGCAAAACCGGACATGCAACCGACAGCATTCTTAAATGCTTTGCCAACCGTCGCATTACGTCAGCCAGCGCCATGGTGTTTATGGAAGACTCGGAACGCGCTGCCTCACTGACCACTCAGACCAGCCTGGAAGTCGGCCTTCACATAAATTTTACCATGCCATTCAGCGCAGAAAAGGTACCATCAGAAGTTCTGAAACACCACCAGAGAGTTGTCTCCTATCTCACCAAGAACAAATTGGCCCAGGTGATTTACAATCCCTTGCTGGCCGATTCATTTCACCGTCTTTTTTCATCACAGCAGGAAGAGTTTATTCGCCTTTATGGAAGACTTCCCGACTTTTATAATGGCCACCATCATATGCATCTTTGCGCAAATATGCTGTTTGGTAAGGTACTTCCAAAAGGCGGACGCGTACGCCGGACGTTTACCTTCGATGCAGGCGAAAAGGATTTGTTCAATCGGCTCTATCGACACGCTCTGGATACTCATGTTGATGGGAGATTCCTTTCAACCGACAGCTTCTTCAGCATCTTACCCATTGAAGATCACGAGCGACTTCAGAATATCATGAATCGATCTGCCCGGAGCAATGTAGAGATTGAAGTGCACCCGGAAAATCCCGAAGAAGTAAAGTTTCTTCTAAGTGATCGATTCCGACAATTAATAGCTTCAGTTCATATGGGCACTTTTCAAGATTTAAATACTCGATGTAAATTGAAAAATTGTTTATGAGCGCCAAACCCATCCCTCTCGATAGCGGATACTCCGCGGTATTCGATACCGTCACTGAAAAGGAATGGGAGGAAATTCTCAAGCATTTTGCAGATGCAAATATCTATCAGACCTGGTCATATGATGCGGTTCGCTGCGGAGAAAAAAATTTAAGTCACCTCATCTTACGTTCTGCTGATCAGATTGTTGCCGTGGTTCAAGCGCGGGTCGTACGCATTCCTGGTCTCGGAATAGGTGCGGCATATCTTCGCTGGGGTCCTATCTGGCAATATCGGAACCAGCAACCAGAACCTTCTGTTTTTAGATTGGCGCTGCGTGCTCTCAGAAATGAATATGTCTGTCGGCGAGGTCTGATCCTGCGCATCTTTCCCCTCTTATATGATGATCCCTCGAATTCCTTCACCGATATCTTGTTGCAGGAGGGATATTCACCCGTGCCAGACGAAGACCGAGACCGTACGCTGGTCATGGACATCAGCCAGCCACTGGATGAGGTGAGAAAAAAACTCGACCAGAAGTGGCGCAATTGTCTCAATAAGTCGGAACGAAATAATCTGGAAGTCATCGAAGGGACAGAGGATCGTCTTTTTGCTGAATTCATCAGCCTCTACCATGCTTTACTGGAGAGGAAGCAATTTAAAGAGCCCAATGACATCAATGAATTCAGGATGATCCAGCAATCGCTACCCTCTGAACATAAAATGCGGATTTTCCTGTGCCGAGACAACGGCCTTAATTCCGCAGGTGCGGTCTGTGCAGCCATCGGTGATACGGGTGTCTATATATTCGGGGCAACTAATGACGAGGGAATGAAAAATAAGGGTTCTTATTTGCTCCAATGGAAAGCAATTCAATGGATGAAGGAATGCGGATGTCGATACTATAATTTAAACGGCATTAATCCGGAGAAGAACCCGGGCGGTTATCATTTCAAGGCAGGACTTTCAGGGAAAAACGGCAGGGACGTTTACTATCTTGGAAGGTTCGATTGTTATACCAACGCACTTACGGCCAAGCTTGCCCGTACTGCAGATTCGCTGCTCCCGTCAATGAAAAAGATACTTGGCAAGATGGCCTTCTGAGCACTTTATCTTCTGTTTACCCCGAAGCTGTAAACAAACGTATTTTATCTCACAGCTGAAAATGTTTAAATCTTAAATCACCGTAAATAAAAATCACCGTAGGAATGGCATTAAATGACATTAGAACATCATCTTCATAAAATAAATAAAATCTTGAAGCTGTTTTTTTTAGGAGAATTTCGTCAACTTCATTACTACTTGTGGATTCGGTTGCACCGTCTTGATCACTCTCATATCAATCTAGTTTCAAAGAACGATGGACAACCTTACTCCAACTCGGGTGGTCCTCGGCTGGAAAAAGTGATACTTTCATTAAACATTCAGAAGAAAGGCAGTACGCTGCTAGAACATGGTGTTGGTAAAGGCCTTGCGGCGATAACTTTGAGCAAATATTTCGATAGGGTTATTGGGGTAGATTTATCACCGGAATTGATTACCGTGGCTGAGAGAAATCTGACCAAGATGAAAATTATTAACGTTCAGTTGTATTGTGAAAATGCTGCAACCTTCAGTAGTGGAATAGACTGTGTAACACATGTATATATGTTTAATCCATTTTCTAGAAGCGTAATGGCCAAAGTTATGGAAAATCTAACAAAGTCACTAATACGCAATCCTAGAAAATTGATGATCATATATTTGGCTCCTTATGCACACGAGGTTCTTACGGCTGCGGGATTCAAACACCGGTGCGATTTTAACTTCTCACGATCTCGCTCAATTCAAGATCGTTTTTCAATTTACGAAAATTTATAAAAAAGATTTGAATATCATGTTGGTCTCCCTCAAGGGATTGTGTTTGAACAGAAAACTCAAAACAAAATCATCAAGTTGTACAAAAGTTTTTTATAGAGTTTAAATTATCAGGAGGGAAGTGTCTCCCTTACATTGGCACAGAGGGTGTATCGAGACGATATGCAACTCAACTCACTGACCTACATTGCGTTTTTCCTACTCATTTATCTGCTTTATAGGACGACGCCGCGCCGGTTTCAGAATGGGCTGCTTCTGATAGCCAGTTACATATTTTACGCCTGGTGGGATGTTCAATTTCTGTTCCTCATCATCCTTTCGACGGTCCTGAACTATGTCTGCGGGATTGTTTTCCGCGAAGGTTTAATCAGCGCCCGGCAAAGATTGTTTTTTTCTTCCTGGATCATTATCGCTTACTTCCTTACCATTATTATTCAATGGCAACATTTCTCCACATTCCAGAGCACATCAACTTCCAGCACCAACTGGCATGATCTGTTTGCAGGTCAGCCAGAAACCTGGCTGTTTTTTGGGGCGTTTGGAATTGGCGTTTCCCTCTTTAACCTGATTTATCCCAGGATTGACTCACTAAGCGAAGAAAGAAAAAGAGGCCTTTTCGTTCTTTTCGGCGTGTCCGCCAATCTCGTTATATTAGGATTTTTCAAATATTATAATTTTTTCATCGAAAACATCGAGTGGCTCCTTGCGGGTTTGAATATGAACCCGTCAAGGCTTCATCTCAACATCATCCTTCCCATCGGGATCTCTTTTTATACCTTCAAAGGGATCAGTTATGTTATCGATTCCTATCGGGGAAAAGTTGAAATCTCGCATTCCTTTTTTGATTTTTCCCTCTTCATGGCGTTTTTCCCGTCCATATTAGCGGGACCAATCGACAGGGCGTCTTCTTTTCTGCAACAAATCTGTGAAAGGCGAAACCTGAACTGGGAGCAGTCTATCCGTGGGATTCACCTCTTCGTATATGGCTTGTTCAAAAAAGTTGTTGTTGCAGATGGCGTGGTCCGGTCCGTTGCCTCCGTCTTTGATTCGACCGGCCAGGCGAGCTGGATCGATGTTGTGGTGGCCACCTTGCTGTTTACGATTCAAATCTACTGCGACTTTTCAGGATACACGGATATGGCAAGGGGATCGGCGAAACTGTTGGGTATCGATCTGATGGTCAACTTCAGGCTGCCGTATTTCTCAAAAAATCCTCAGGAGTTCTGGTCTCGCTGGCATATCAGCCTGTCCTCCTGGCTGCGGGACTATCTCTACATTCCCTTGGGCGGCAACCGGAACGGTCAGGCAAAAACATACCGCAATTTGATTATTACGATGGTTCTCGGCGGGCTATGGCACGGTGCCGCCTGGAATTTCGTGTTGTGGGGGTTGTATCACGGTATTGCGCTCAGCATTCACAGGGCAATTTTTTCGATCAGTTCCGCAGCGCGTCGACACAAAGGCCTTTTTTACGATATTGCCAAGATCACAGTCTGTCTTATGATAGTCTGCTATGGCTGGCTGCTCTTTCGCGCGCCGTCACTGGAGAAGATATTGTCCCTTACCTCAACCCTGATTTTTGATTTCGGTAACTTGGATCTCGGCATTGCCTGGCCGAGATTGGCCGCCGTCATAGGTATCCCAATTTTATTGATTGCAGAACTTGCGGAGAAAGCCGGCGGAGAAAAGCCATTTTATCAAAAAATGCCGGTGCCTGCCTGGACTTCATTATATGCCGCAATCATCTTTTGCATGGCCATGGGAATAACAAATGAATCGACACAATTCATTTACATGGTCTTTTAGCCAATCAATGAATCAGTTTTTATGAGAAATATTAAGATCGTTCTTTGGATACTATTTTATCTGATTCTTATTGACCTGAGTGTGAACATAGTATTCCGTTATCCGAAAGACCCGCATAACGTCAGCCCGTCATTCCTGCAAAGCTATTTTGATTACGGCCGTTCTGTTGAAGGCAAGCTGCAGTGGATGACGCGTCCCACAATGGCCAAATCCGCGCCAAGGGTTAGCGGCGGCTGGCTTAATAGCGACAAGTATCTTTCGCTGCCGGCAAAGGCGACCAGGAAAGAGGAAGTCCTCATCGCCTTGTATGGCATGTCTCATACTCAGTGCCTTTGGGAAGCCATTCAAAAATTGGACAAGAGGTATTTGGTGCGTGGATTCATGGCCGCCGGCGCTACGCCGAACTGGTCCTATGCGGCTTATGAATTTGATAGAGGCAGGCATAAAGCCGATGTGGCTGTGCTTGGAATTTTAACCGACAGTGTTCCTCCGATCACATCAACTACAGGCATGACAGCTTTCTTTGATTCCAGCTTTCCTTATACATTTCCGCGATATACTGTTAAAGATGGGAAACTCGAGGCGGCTTACCCTCCGTTTGCTGATGCTAAGGGGTATATTGATCATTTTTATAACCCATCAAAATGGAATGACTATCGTAATTGGCTTGCAAAGAATGACAAATACTATGAACCTCTTTTATTCCAGAGATCTATCCTTGATCATTCCGCTTTATTCAGACTGCTCCGGCGGGCATATTCCGAACGAGAAAAGCAGAAACTCACAGAGTGTGTTCATGCAAAAACAGGATTTATCGAAGCAAGTGAAGAAATTGTCACTTTGAGAGCAATCGTCAAAGCATTTGCAGAATCAGCTAGAAGAGACGGCATCATCCCGGTAATTTATGTAGTCAACAGCAAAGGCACAGGCGATCATCTCTTCAGAATTTTGAAACCAACACTCGATGAATCCGACATACCGTATCTGAGCACACATATCATCTGTCCACCTGATGATCCGCATGTATACCTGACCGAAAATTCTCATTTTATTCCATCGAAGGATATGGAACTGGCTGGAGAACTCATCAAGATTATCAACAAAGAAATCGAAAAAAAGCGTTGAAATAACCAGTTATGTCTGCAGCAATTGCTCTACTCATCTGCACAATATTTGTACTCTTCATGTTAAGGTTGGATCGTAAGCAATCGCCCGAAGTGACCTTTGCGTTTTGGATACCCACAATTTGGTTTCTGGTCGTTTCGAGTAAGCCTGTTGCTATTTGGTTTCAGTCAACGGGTGCAACAATAGAAGAAGGTAATCCATTGGATCGCCTTTTTTTGATTGTTATGCTCTGTCTTGGCGTGGCCATGTTGATTAAAAGAAAGTTCAATTGGGCAGCTATTTTGAAGGAAAATTTTTGGTTACTTCTGCTGCTGAGTTACATGCTTGTCAGTTGTCTCTGGACTGAAACACCATTTATATCCTTTAAGCGTTGGACTCGTGAGCTGATTACGATCGTTATGGTCTCTGTTATAATAAGCGAACCACACCCTTGGAAGTCTTTGGAAAGTTTGTTGCGTAGAACTGTATACATACTCATCCCACTTTCAATTGTCCTGATTAATTACTTCCCTGAATACGGTCGAATGTATCTTCATCATTCAGGCGATCTCATGTGGATTGGTGCCGCCATGCATAAAAACACCCTGACACAGCTATGTGTGGCCGCTATATTTTTCTTGGTCTGGACGTTTCTCAGAAGAAGGCAAGGTAGCATTAGCATGGTTCCCAGGTACCAAACTATCCTTGAAGTCTTTATAATTGTTTTAGCAGTATGGATTATGGGCGGTCCAAACCATAGCTTTAATTATTCGGCAACCGCAACAATAGCTGGTGTCATAGGTTTATTGATGTTGATAGGTTTTTATTGGCTAAAAAAAAAGGGCAAGATACCCGGCCCCAAACTTCTGTCCATTCTAGTTATTATTCTGATTACTTATGGTACCTTGACCCCGATGATCGGAAAGCTATCTTTAATTAATGTATCATCTGCGGTGGGGCGGGATGAGACTCTAACAGGAAGAGCCGAGGTATGGGAGAAGGTTGTTCCGATTGCAATGAAGCGGCCCCTTTTCGGACATGGACATGAAGGATTTTGGACAACTAATACGCGCGAAGAATTCGACATTCCTGGAGCTCATAATGGATTTCTTGATATTATTCTCTGCTTAGGCTTTATCGGTCTGGGACTATATGGGATTTTTTTCATATCCAATATTCGTAAGGCACAAAGAGAGATGATGATGCATTTTGATTGGGGGGTATTTTGGATATGCTCTTTGGTAATGTTAATTCTCAGCAACATTACAGAATCCTTTGTCTCCTTTATGTCGATGCGGTTTGTCGTTATTCTTTGTTTAACTTTTGCATCATCTACGCACGCGTTTCATGAACGTATAACTGTTAATAAAAAAGGATTCAATTTTTTAATCAATAATCAAAAATCAGACATCATAATAATCTGACGTATCATACCGATGAAAGATCACATTTCAATTTGCATTTGCAGCTATCATCGTAATCAGATGCTGGAACGCCTTTTGCGGAAACTGGCTTTACAAGAAACGGATGATCTTTTTGATTACTCTGTCGTTGTGGTCGATAATGATGCCGCAGGCCCTGCCAGAGAAACAGTAACGCGATTAAAAGATGAACTGGGATTGGACATAACTTTCGGCGTCGAACCCATACAAACCATTTCAGCTGCCCGGAATCATTCACTACGATTGGCAAAGGGTAATTACATAGCCATCATTGATGATGATGAATTCCCGCCATCATATTGGTTGGTCACAATTTACAGAGCTATACAGACGTTTGACGTAGATGGTGCACTCGGCCCGGTTCATCCGTTCTTCGAGAAAGAACCACCCGATTGGCTGATAAAGAGCCGATTCTGCGAACGGCCGGTGCATCGCACAGGCACGCTATTGATATGGGACCAAACCCGGACGGGGAATGTTCTCCTCAAAAAGGACGTTTTTGACACGCATCATCTCTGTTTTGATTTAAAGTACAAGACCAGCGGATCAGACAAGGAATTTTTCAGAGTGGCAATGGCCCTAGGCTATCGGTTTATTGCCGTCGAGGAAGCTCCAGTTTATGAGGTTGTCCCGCCTGAGCGACAAACTAAAAGTTATTATATTAAACGAGCCATACTTCAGGCCTCAAATGAAAGAAAATACAGGGCACCACTACTGAACGGCTTATCGAAAGTGTCGACACCCATGAAAGCATTCATGGCACTATTGGTTTACATGATGATATTGCCTTTTTGCTTTTTCATAGGAAGCCATGCGGTGATAATTTACACGGAAAAAGCTGCATACCACACAAGTTGGTTGCTAACCATGCTGGGGATTGATTTGGCTAAGAAGAGGAATTTTTAGGTGGGAAGCAATATTTGTAACCCTCAAATATTAAAAAGTATCGGGGCTTTAAACTTTCAATTCAAGCAGATCCCAGCCCTGCTTAGGAAATCCTTTGTCAAGAATGTTTTAATAGTAATGACGGGAACAGTTGCGGCTCAAGCCATCGGCTTTGCCCTTACCCCTATTATCAGCCGCCTTTTTTCCCCGTCGGACTTCGGGGTTTTTGGTTCATTCAGCGCAGTACTGACAGTAATTACTGCCGGAGTGACGTTAGACTATTCCCAAGCCATCATGTTGCCCAAAGAAAAGCAGGATGCTATGAACCTTTTCATAGTATCTTGTGTATCAACATTCGTGATTAGTTTATTGTGTCTAGCTGCTTGTTTGATCGTTCCCGGTTATCTTCAAGGTCTCATCAAAGCCCCTAACGTATGGGTACCAGCTCTCCTGACTGTTGCAATTTTCGTTACTGGCCTCAATCAATCCTGCCAGGCCTGGTGTGTGAGGATGAAGGCATTTAAAGATACCTCTGCATCCCAGGTTATCCGTAGCCTGACTTCCAGTGGGTCACAGATTGGCTTTGGCTATTTCAAAGGAGGATCCCTCGGTCTTATTTTGAGCAGCATCCTCGCCGACATATTCGCAAGCTTGAATTTACTCCGTGTGGTTAGGCGGGACCTTTGGCGCTCACGTCAAGACATTCACTGGTCCCTCATGAATCACCTCGCAAAAGAATATCGGGATTTTCCCATGTATTCAGCTTCCACGAACGTTATCACTTCTTTGTCGATGGGTTTACCTGTTTTATTACTAACACACTATTACGGAATAGCAGTAGCCGGTGCCTACGCATTCGCTGAGCGCATTTTGTCTGCCCCGATGGGATTTGTTTTAAGAGCGCTTCGGCAAGTGCTTTTTCAGAAGGCAGCCGAGACTATAAATACTGGTGGCCGTCTCACGCCCCTCTACGTAAAGATCACCGGGGGATTATTTGCTTTAGCCGTCTTTCCTGCGTCAATCTTATTTATATGGGCTTCACCTCTTTTTACATGGATATTCGGGGCTCAATGGCAGACAGCCGGTGATTTTGCCCGCTACTTGATACTGTGGCTTTTGTTCATGTTCTGCAATGTGCCCTCAGTCCTCTTTGCGCGGGTAATCCGTATACAACGACAGATGTTTTTTTACGACCTAGTTTTGCTAACTACCAGGGCGCTGGTTCTGATCCTTGGAGGCATTTATTTGTCTTCATTACAAACGATAATGTTGTTTTCTTTGTTAAGTGCACTGATGAATATCATTTTTATCGTCGTTGTCGGCTTGATCTTAATGAAAAAGGAAGGATATACCGGATTGAATTTAATTCTTAAGGAAAACATAAAGGACTAGTTCTTATGATTCAAATAGTCATTGGAGGGGATATCTGTCCGATGGGCAGAATTCAAAAAGCCTTTATTGATGGAAATGCAGAAGAGATATTCCATGATCTATTGGCGGAAATTGCCAGCGCCGATCTCTCTGTTGCGAATCTCGAGTGCCCACTAATCTCAAAGGAAAGTCCAATTATAAAGCCTGGAGGAGCTCTCCTAGGGGCAAATATCAGTTCTATTAATGGATTTATTGCCTCTAAATGGCATGTTTTAAATCTGGCCAATAATCACAGCTTCGATCATGGCGCCAACGGTTTGCATGAAACAATTCGCACAATCAAGGAGGCAGGAATTGATTGTGTTGGAGCAGGACCAAATATCGAGGAAGCAAATAAACCATTTATCCAGGAAATCAATGATATAAGACTCGTCATCTACTCTATGGCTGAGCGTGAGTATTCCGTTGCTAACAAGCAGGCGGCGGGGGCAAATCCATTGGATCTTATCAATTTTGTCAATGCGGTTCGTCAGTATAAGAAACAGGGCCTTTTTATTGTCCTCATCCACGGGGGGCAGGAGTTTTACCCATATCCAAGTCCAGAAATGATCAGGCGTTGCCGTTTCATGGTGGACATGGGTGCGGACGCTGTCATCTGTTGTCATACGCATTGCCCACTTCCCTGGGAAATCTATGCGGAACGGCCCATCATTTATGGTTTGGGAAATATGATTTTTGAGCCGTTCTGGGAAGCACAGCCTTCATGGCATGAAGGGTATCTGGCAAAATTGACTATTGATGACATGCACATCCATTTTGAAGCAATCCCTTATTTTCAGTACAAGGCAGTCACTGGCGCTCAAAAAATGAACAATGCGGCAAAAAATAGTTTTTTTGATGACATGAGAAAGAAGGGCGCGCAAATAAAAGATGATGTTTTTATTGCAAATCAATGGACAAAGTACTGCCAGCAACGGAAAGACACTTATTTATCGATGCTTTTTGGTTACAATAAAACTATGCGCAAGCTGCGGCGGTTATTGCTTCCACTGTTGCATTCCCAAGAAGAAAGACACCGGGCTTTGCTAATTGTCCAATGTGAAACACATCGGGAAATACTAAACACAATATTCAAAAATGCGAGGAAAGAGGTATAACTAAAAATACATTAGCAATGATCCTTTTTAATAAGCAAGTATTTGATTCTGTTACTGCAAGTATTTGTAAATGTTTCTTAGACACTAATTGACATAAAATATATAGTCCGCAAAATCCTAATCTTTAAATTTAACCAATAATGTTAACTTTCAAAAACCAATGAAAATAATCGAAATATTATTTAAATATCTTTATATGCCTATATGTCGAACTTATGCTCGGCATCTTGCTGATAACCCTGCCGATTTGATTATGTCTTATTTGGGCATCCAATATTTTTGGTTTATTCATCGATACTGGCCTAATTTAAAAAACCCACAATCATTTTCAGAAAAAATTTGGCATCGCATGCTACATAATCGTGATCCTTTTTTAACACAAATCTCAGATAAACTTAGCGTGCGGGATTATATTGCTCAAAAAGTTGGGGCTGATTATTTAGTTCCACTACTTTGGCATGGTGATAACCCGGAAGATATCCCTTTCAACAATTTGCCGAAAAAGTTCGTGATCAAAACTAATCATGCCTGTGGCTTTAATATTATCGTTCAGGACAAAAAAAACCTTCATATAGAAATGACTAAAAGGCAACTATATGAATGGCTCAATAAAAACTTCTGTCAAGATACATTTCTTGGATTGCCGTGGGCATACAAAAACATCAAACCCAAGATAATTATTGAAGCCTTTATTGATGATAATGGAAAGTTACCTTTAGATTATAAGTTTTTCTGCTATTCAAGCCGTGCGGAATTTTTGCTTATGACATTCGATCGATTTGGCGATTTAGCCGAAAAACATTTTGATAGACATTTTAATCCTCTAGATCTTTGGAATGGTGCGCCTCAGTATGAAAGGAAGATAGAAAAACCTATTAATTATGAAGAAATGCTATGGTTAGCTGATACTCTTTCCCAGGATTTTGATTTCATCCGTGTTGATTTATATAGCGTCGGGAGTCGCATTTATTTTGGCGAACTAACCTGCTATCCTGCAGGTGGATTCGCACGATTCATTCCTAAAGAGTATGATTTTATTTTTGGGGAAAAATGGAAGCTAACATCAAAAAAGACGGCATTGTCTGAATCTTGTTGCCATCAAAATATTTGGGGGTAAGGTCAATATAAACACCTTTTCAATCGTGATTTTGGTGTCCAGGAATGTCTAACTTGATGAATTATGCAAAGCTTTCATTATATTGATCTTTGTTTGTGTCGTTATGGGTCTCATTTCAACACTCTTTAAAATCCTTCATTGGCCGATCTGCCGTGCATACTCACGACATCTTGGGGACCGACCCGCTGATGCCTTTCTTCGTTTCTTATGCAGCTTTTATTTTCTTAGTGTACTTCACTTCTGGCCTAATTTTGTTAACCCGCGGCGCTTTTCTGAAAAAATATGGAGTCGTCAATTACATAATCGAGATCCAAGATTAACCACAATATCAGACAAGTTGCTTGTGCGCGATTATGTAACTTCAAAGATCGGAGAAAACTATCTGATTCCACTTCTCTGGAGTGGAAAAAACCCAGAAGATATTCCTTATGATGAATTGCCCAACAAGTTCGTCATCAAAACCAATCATGGTTGTGGTTACAACATCATAGTGCGAGATAAGTCAAAACTCAATAAGGCGGTTACAAAACGAATACTTAAGAAATGGCTTGGCGAAAACTTTGGGCAAGACAAATATCTTGGTATTGCATGGGGCTATAAAAATATAAGGCCTAATATTATAATAGAAACATTATTAGAAGAAAGGGGTAAAGAAGTTCCCATAGATTACAAATTTTGGTGCTTTTCAGGGCAAATAGGTTTCATTAGTTTGCATTTTGACAGAAATAAGAATCACTCGACACTTAGTTTTGACCAAGAATTTAAACCTGGTAGCGGACTAGATTTCGGGTTACCACTTTATGGTGGAGAATTTAAGGTGCCATCAAATTATGAGGAAATAGTTTTCGTAGTTGAATCATTGGCAGCAGATTTTAACTTTATTAGGGTAGATTTATACATAATAGAAAACAGAATCTTTTTCAGTGAGCTAACACCTTACCCAGGCGGGGTTTCTACAAAATTTCAGCCTTTGCAACAAGATTATCTCTTCGGAGAAAAATGGAAGTAACAAAGACATTTGTGGGAAGGTATAGCTCAGGAAATGACGGATGTGAAGATGGTACATCATACGAATGCCTTAAAAAATCTTTACGCATTTCTTTTGGCCAGTGAATGAAAGAAATACTTCATTATAGGCGTCAATTTCTTATAGCGTCAGTCTCGGACCTTCGACTTGGCAACTGGCCATGCATCAAAATAAGAACGTATTATGTTTACATCCACCCAGATCTTGAAATCAGTCGATTGGAAGCAGGGAATAAGTGCGCTTTGCTTATTGGTGATATCTATGATTCACATGATCCTCAAAAAGGTAACGCGGATATCCTGGCAACAATTTTGTCTAACGTAAATACTATTGAAGAATTTGTTGCAGAAATTAAACAATATGCGGGGTGCTACGCAATCCTGTTTGCATGTGAAGACGAAGTCATCATCCTACATGATGCTCGAGGCTTGAGGGAGATATACTATTGTACAATCGAAAACCAAATCGTTTGTGGATCCCAACCAAATCTGATAGCCCAATTCTCCAGTCCCCCAATTAAACCGTCAACCGATCCGGATCTGCTCGACTTTTACAATAACCATTTGTGGGATTCAAGATGGATTGGTGATGAGACCTACTTCGGTGGTGTCAAGCACTTGCTTCCTAACCACTATTTAAAGATGACTACACGTGAAGTTCAACGCTATTGGCCAAGCACGCCCCTCACTCCTTTGAACCTCGAAGAAGCCGTTGAGAAAAGCTGTATGTTTTTGCAAGGAATTATAAAGGCAATTGTGCATCGGCATCCCGCAATGATGGCTGTCACCGCTGGATCCGACAGCAGAACCCTTCTAGCGGCATCTAAGAGCGTTCAGAGTAAGATATATTACTTTATTAATAATCATGATATGGACCAGAATAATCCTGACCTGCTTATCCCAACAGAGATTTGCGACGGAAATGGGATTTCATTTCATGTCCATGATGTACCAAATGATGTCGATGATAACTTTCGACAGATTTTTCTAAACAATACCTTCCTGGCCAATGAGAGACTTTTGGCTTCCATTTATAATGTTTACTATAAGAACCATAGCGATAAAGTACTAATTCTCGGGGTAGGTGAAATAGGGCGCACCTTTTATGGCAAGGAACCGAAGGTGCTAACTGGTTATCGCGTGGCCTACAAGCTCGGATATGCAAAATGCCCTTATGTGCTCAAGAAGTGTGATCAATACGTTCCGGAGTTGTTGTCTGTTGCCAAGAAGTTTGGTGTAAATGTAATGGCGCTTATATACTGGGAACAACGGTTGGGAAATTGGGGAGCAGTCAGAAATTCTGAATCTAATATAGCTATTGAAAAAGTGGATCCATACAATAGTCATTCGTTATATGAAACGTTCCTTAGAGTGGACGAGAAATACAGATTTTATGGCCAGACGTCATGTGTCTTCTTCAGAGAAATGATTCGCTATATGTGGCCCGAGCTACTCAAATGGCCGATAAATCCTCCAATCACCATGAGGGAAAAGATATCCACTTTTTTACCGATGATAGGTCTATATGAGCCACTCAAAGAATTGAAATTTCGGTTGAACTATCTAATGCACATCATGAAGAATAGACAATAGATTAACCCTGTCCTGCCTCAGTCGAAAATGGACTTCTTAACTATTTGCTCTAACCACCATGCCCGGCACGGGCACAACGAAGGATGAAAATATTGCTGTTGCGATACAGGAGTGAGTCACGGTAATCCACTGACCAAAGAATTTCGCCAGAAACTTTTAATCAGGAGGAAGACCATGACTCAGCGTGAAGATAGCAAAATTATTGGAACAGTGCACCCCATTTGTTGCGGCTTGGATGTCCATAAGGAGAGCATATCGGCCTGCGTTATTTATGTGGACAAAGATGGAACCGATCAATATGACATCAAGGTATTTGGGACTTTCACAGACGATTTGATGCGACTGCGGTCATGGCTGCTTGATCATGAATGCCCCGTTGTGGCCATGGAGAGTACGGGAATATATTGGCGGCCGGTGCATAATGTTTTGGAGGATGCGCTTCAGGTTGTCTTGGTTAATGCTCGTGACATCAAGAACGTTCCCGGTCGAAAGACGGATATCGGTGACAGCAAGTGGCTTGCTGGTTTATTGCGTCATGGTCTTCTGCGAAGCAGCTTCATCCCCCCCAAGGAGGTGAGGGAGTGGCGGGATCTGACGAGATTGCGGAAGAAGTACGTCCATACGGTAGGAGATTACCGGAAACGGACACACAAGCTTTTTGAGTCGGCCAATATCAAGATCGATTCGGTGGTATCGGATCTATTTGGGGTAACGGGGCGAAATCTGATGAATTTACTTGTTTCTGATCGAGCGTCATTGACATTGGCGGATATCAAGTGTTGCGTCCGAGGCAAACTTAAAGGCAAGGAAGAAGAGTTATATCGATCCATACAGGGATTTTTTTCGGATCATCATCGGTTTCTCTTGAAGCGGCTTCTGAATACAATTGACCTGCTTGAGGCGGAGATATCCCTGTTTGATGAACAGATCCGACATCTGATGACGGATCAAAATGCGTTGTTGAATCGGATGAAGAAGGCTGCGGGCATCGCCGATGTTTCTTCTCGTGAGATTTTGGCTGAGCTGGGTCCCGATCTGAAAGAGTTCTCCACAGGAGAGGCCCTTGTATCTTGGGCTGGATTATGCCCCGGCAATAATGAAAGCGCCGGGAAGAGAAAGAGCGGCAAAAGTCCTGTGAGAAAGCATCATCTGAAAACCATCTTAATCGAGGTGGCGTGGGCGGCCATCAAGAAGAAAAAGTCCTACTTCAAAGATAAATACTACCGACTCAAAGCCCGCCGTGGAGCCAAGAAAGCGATTGTGGCTATTGCCCACAGGATCTTGCTCGGAATTTATCATGTCATCAAGAATGGCGCTGAGTTTCGGGATCTCGGAGAGGATTATCTGGCCCAGAGAAACAAATCACAGAAAATATCTCACTTGCGAAAGCAAGCTAAATCGTTGGGTTACAATCTGGTTCCGCAAGCAATATGATAGTCAAGAACAAATAATAACATACGTCATTACATTCCAGAGGTCGATTAAGAACTGAAGCCAAGAGCGCGTGAACTAACATGACCGTTCAGCTGGGCACAACGAATTGTCGGCTCCTTTATGGAGATCACGAATATAAAAATTACGATCCAAGCTGATCATCATAACGGGATTGAGTATATCCATAAGAAAACAGCTAGTTATGAGTATTTTCATATAAATAACATACAAAGGTTCCTCCTAAAGTGAAGGGTTAATTGCAGAATAGGCCCTCTATCGTTTTTTTTCGCAGTTATCGAGCTGAGTCCAGTTTTCTGTCTTGCTCTTTAAAGATTGCTATGTTTCTGCCTTCGAGCTTATCCAAGAGAGCAATATCTCTCCGATAGCACTTTGAAACCTAGTCTCGTTGTGAAGGGTGTGTTGTCGCGTCGGCAACAACCCGCTTAGCGTTAGTTATCACCCCTTACATCGCTTCTGCAGTCGCATGAACATTCACTGGAGGTTTGGGATTGCGCAGAGGGTGAGGATATGCGTAAGGAGTATAAGTAGACCCGTCGGCCCATCCAGTTGCACCACAAATGAAGAGAGTGCCAGAAATGGGTGTCGTCGGATTTTTACCAACCATGCCGGTTAGATCGGAACATGACTGATTTGTGGCCCAATAGCCGACGCCCTTCGAACAAGTTGCTGGACGGTTCGCAAGAGTGCCACAGCCAACACCGCTCGTTGCGTTAAATGAAGCACCTTGCGTAAATGCATCAATATTCATGGCTATGCCTTTGGTTCCTCCTCCGTTATAGCAACAGGCGGAATCCTGACCATAACCGGCATTAGCCCCACAACACTCATCGTTGGCTGCTATTGATGCAGAAATTAAATAGTTGCTGTATGTGGTATGCCTGTTATTCCAATAATAGGTGTCAGTTACATGCATCAGGTATGTGCCTGGATTTCCAGACGGAGCGGTAGAATTTGAGTCCGCATATTCCTCTCGAAGTCTAAAATAATGCCCCGTGGTATTGGTATTGGTTTCCAATTTGTTAAAAAATGCCATGACGCGACTTCCTCGCTGGTCAATAATATAATTTGAATTATTGATTGGAACAATGCTCCATACGTTTCCGTAAAGCTCATTGATCATCATGCCGTATCCAGCCGTTTGATTTCCATGCATGTCGAACAGTGGCATAACATTGTATGATTTTCCAGTAACGCTGAATGTGTTATATCGCGCCGCATACCTGCCGCCATGTCCTCCGGCCATGAACACAGGACCATAGGTTACATTGTTGTTCGTGAACGTGTTATCCTCAACATAGAAATTGTTTGCTGAACCGTAGGATACGGTCAGATTGGCCCATTCGGTTGTAGAACCCGCACCCTCACCATCTACGCAATGGTTACACTGATTAAATGTATTATTATCAGCAACGCCATAAATTGCACCCATAACGTAAATCATCCGCTTTGTTCCTGTTCCGCCGAGTGAATTGCGGAATTCATTATGGTCTATTCTGGTTTTTGTGACGGGTGTAGCTGAATTGTTATAGAGATAAATTGCGTGGCAGCCATTCGCCATATTATTAAGATCAAAGGTGATCCCCGTTACCCTAAATAATGCATCAGCCTTCCTTGCTGACTCATCAGGCTTGTAACTTATCAATCCATTTGACTGATCAGCTAAATTACTGGTGATGGTCGTGCTTCCTGCACCAGACCCTTTAATTGTAATCCCTTTTGTAATCTGAAGGGATGCCCCCCATGTGGCTGATCCAGCCGGTATATTCACTGTATCGCCGGAATTCGAAGCATTTACACAATCCAGGACATCGGCATAATTCGCACTAGATGCTGTGAGACTGGGACTTGAACCAATACAAGCGGCGTAAATGTTATAAGGTACCAGTAAGAGTGAAAGTATAATTGTTTTTAAAATCTTCATATTCCTACTCCTTGTAGATTTTCTTCTCGACATGCAAGGCAGTCTTTGAAAGTCTTTTACGCAAGATCCATGCTCATTTAACGTACCTTGGTTCATCGCGAATGGGACTTTTATTCCATCATGTGATAAGTATGCACTTTAGGGGGTAGTTAATGATGCTCCATGGCAATTGTTGATATTCGCGTTTCTGTGCTGGATTTATAACTTTTATACAAAAATATTCTAAGTGGTTGTTTTATATCCATCTTGCATTCAATATGAGGTTTGAGGAAATAAGGCACAGAATTAGCTATATGTCAAGTATCATCAATTTTTGTTGTATTTATGAAGCCACCTTCTTGGTCATGAATTCTGGGATTAAATGATCTTCAATTTGATCAGTTGTGCCAAGGTTTCATCTCCATCATAGCTTCATCGACATTGCTGTTTCCTGAAGGCACATCTTAATAGATCACTTTTTCCGTATTAAACCCTTTAAAAATCATAAAATTCTAAGAAACCAGACTGTATGAATGCTACCAAAACTCATATTAAGCGTCATCTTCTTTTTCTTATTGTCGTCATAGTGGTGATAGCTATGGCATACGGTCCGTTATTCGCACTCTGTAATTCTCAACTCGCAAGGGACTATCACTCTTTGATTCCATTCATTCCCATTATAACTGTTTATCTTCTTTACCTGAGAAGAAATGCGATATTTGGTAATGTAAGGTACTCATTCGTGAGCGGGACAGCTGTGATTATCGCCGGGATTGTTTTTTACGCGGCTGGCCTTTTATTCGGCAGCGATCTTAATATTAATGACCGTGCGTCCGTTTTGGCCGCATCTTCGCTGGTCCTGCTCTGGGGAGCATTTATCTTTGCATATGGAACGAAGGCTTTTTCATCTGCTCTCTTTCCAATGTTGTTTCTCCTTTTTATGATACCTCTTCCATATGAAGTGATGGAGAAGATCATTAGATTTCTACAAAAGGGATCGACTGAGTTTGCCAACTTTTTGCTCTGGCTTTCACAGGTACCGTATTATCGGGAAGGCTTTGTTTTTCACACGGCCAGCATTGATGTCGAGGTCGCACCAGAGTGCAGTGGAATACGCTCAGGACTGGCGCTCCTCATCACGGTCCTTTTGGCGGGTTATCTGTTTCTCAATTCCTGGTGGCGGCGGACAATATTGGTCCTCTGCGTCATTCCTATGACGATGCTTAAGAATGGCATTCGCATTACCACGTTGACCTTGTTGAGCACCTATGTGGACCCACGAATTCTGCAAAGCCCTCTGCACAGAGAAGGCGGCATCCCCTTTTTTATTCTGGCACTGCTTCTGATGGCACCGATCCTTTACTTTCTAAGGCGAAGAGAGGAAAAAGTAAGTCGCAAATAGTGGCAGATATGTATTATGATTTCTATTCCCTGGATATCATCCTGATATGAATCCTGATTTTCTGATCTTCCTTGCCGGTGCGCTTTTCTGCATCATTCTGGCGGCATATGCTTTCCGCCAGAACAGTCGGGATTTTGTAACTTTATTCTTTGCCTTGGGAATGTTGAACCTGGCCGTCGAGTCGACATTATCGGCCTTAAGCCTGTCGACCGATTCTTCCTTGACAGCTCTACGCATGCAACATCTCCGTATTGTTGCCGGGAGTTTTCTCCCAGGCATCTGGCTGGTGTTCAGTCTCACCTTTGCAAGAAGCAACTACAGAAAATTTCTCCAGAGATGGAAATGGCCCGTTATCTGCGTTTTGACCCTGCCCGTTATTCTGCCCACCCTCTTCGGCAGTCATTTTTTTCAACAGCCAGCCCTGTTCCTAAGCAGCCACGAGGCATGGATTCTGCGGCTGGGATGGTCTGGATATCTCTATCATATTCTGTCTCTTCTCTGCGCTGTGCTTGTCCTGATCAATCTGGAAAAAACCCTGCGTACATCCGTCGGCCATATCCGCTGGCAGATTAAATTCCTGATTCTGGGCTTGGGTAGCCTTTTTGGCATCCGGATTTTTACCGACAGCCAGGCCATTCTGTATCACACCCTGGACACGTCTCTGATGACCATTAATGGCATCGCCCTGTTTGTGGCCTGTCCCCTGATGCTTTTTTCTCTTAACCGTTCGAAAACATTAGCCGTTAATTTTTATCTCTCCCATTCCGCCCTTTATACTTCTTTCACCGTTCTTTTTATCGGCCTCTACCTGATCACCGTCGCCCTGATTGCGAAAGCAACGACTTTTCTTAACGGCAAATTCGCCGTTCCTTCCCAGGCATTTTTAATCTTTCTCCTCTTCCTGGGTCTAGCCATTATCCTGTTTTCCGATCGGCTTCGGCGAAGTCTGAAAATATTTGTCACGCGGCACTTTCATCGCCCCTTTTATGATTACCGGAAGGAATGGAGGACTTTTACCCGCACAACGGGTTCTGTTGTGGATATGGACGCTCTATGTCAGGCAATTGCCGGAATGATCTCCCGAACTCTGGACGTCCTGTCTGTCAGTCTATGGGCAACAGATGAAACAGAGAAACGATTGGTTCTCAGAGGATCCACTGCGTTGTCAACCAGCGACATTTCAGACACAGAATCCATAGGAGAGGATCTTTTTCAATTGGTTAATGCCATCCGGGAGGAGAACCTTTCTTCGGACTATGATTTTTCAACGGATCAGAAAAAAATTCTGAACAATTTGCAAAACAGAGACCTCTGTCTTTCTTTAAAGATTCATTATGCGATTCCACTAGTTTCCGGGGATCAACTCGCAGGGTTAATGACGGTGGGTGACCGAATCGGCTTCGGTCCCCTATCTCTGGAGGATTTAGAGTTGTTGAACACCCTCGCCGACCAGACTGCCGGCAGTCTGCTCACCGTCAAACTTTCCGAAAATATGAGGAAGGTCAAGGAACTGGAAGCCTTCCAGACAATGTCCGCCTTTTTTGTCCATGACCTTAAAAATCTGGCCTCAAAATTATCCTTAACCATGGAAAATCTTCCTGTTCATTTTGATAACGAGGAGTTCCGAAACGATACGTTGCAGATGATGTCTCAAAGCGTGGCCAAACTCAAGGTCATGTGCAGTCGTCTTTCATCACTCAGTGAAAGAATTGAACTCCAGATGACCGAGGTGGATCTTAATGAGCTGATTGAAACAACCCTTGCCAGTTTTAACGGAGGCTTGAAGGCTCGTGTAATTTGTGATCTGAAACCGCTGCCGAAACTTTCTCTTGATACGGAACAGTTCCAGAAGGTTCTAATCAATCTTCTGCTTAATGCCAATGATGCTGTAGCTGCGGCCCCCTGCATCAACATTTCGACAGGTTGTCGCAGCAACTGGATCGAAATTAGCATTACCGACAATGGTCGAGGGATGTCGAAGGAATTCCTTGAGAATTCCCTATTCCGTCCTTTTAAGACCACAAAAATACATGGCATGGGCATCGGACTGTTTCACAGTAAAATGATTGTAGAAGCCCATCGGGGCAGGCTTGAAGCGGAAAGTATCGAAGGAGAGGGAACAACATTCCACGTTCTTCTACCTGTACCTGCCGTCAGTTGATACGGTAGTGTTTCCGGAGACTGTCCAAATATTTACAAGTAATCTCTTAGGGTTGAATTACGGAAGGTTCAATGGAAAAAGCTAAACTTCTTATTGTTGAAGATGATGAAGACGTTCGCAAGCAGATGAAATGGGCACTGACCAAGGATTATTCTGTGTTGTTGGCTGAAGACCGGGCAAGCGCCATGGAGATTGTCAGAAAGGAATCCCCTTCCGTCATCACCCTTGACCTCGGTCTCCCCCCATATCCAGCGGAGGCCAGTGAAGGATTTGCCGTTCTATCGGAAATCCTGGAACATAACCCGGCCAAAGTCATCGTCATCACAGGGCGTGTTGAAAAAGAGTATGCACTCAAGGCAATCAGTCTGGGAGCTTATGACTATTTTTACAAGCCTATTCTGATTGATGAACTCAAGGTTGTTTTGCAGCGTGCCTTTCATATCCATCAGCTTGAAGAAGAACAGCGGAATCTCCAGAGGAGACTGCAAAGAGAAGATTCATTTGAAGGAATGTTGGGTGCGAGTCCTCAGATTCAGGAAGTTTTTTCGCTCATCCGCAAGATAGCCACAACGGATGTTTCCATTCTAATCACAGGTGAAAGCGGCACAGGCAAAGAACTAGTAGCCCGTGCCATTCACCGCCTCAGTTCCAGAAGAGACGAACCGTTTGTTGTTATTAACTGTGGCGCTATCCCGGAAAATCTTCTAGAGAGTGAACTTTTTGGGCATGAAAAAGGCGCTTTCACCGGTGCCCACATCCAGAAGAAAGGCCTTGTTGAGGCGGCACAATGCGGCACTCTGTTTCTTGATGAAATCGGTGAGTTGCCCTTGGCGCTTCAGGTCAAGCTTCTTCGCTTTCTTCAGGAGCAAAAGTTTGAGCGTGTCGGAGGCCGCAAACAGATCAGCATTGACGTCCGTGTTCTGGCTGCTACCAACCGCGATCTGAAACAAACAATGGCTGAAGGGCACTTTCGGGAGGACTTGTATCACCGGATCAGCGTAGTCACCGTCAGCCTACCGCCTCTAAGAGACCGTGAGGGTGATATCCTGCTACTTGCTAACGCATTTCTACAAAGGTTTACTCTTGAACTCAAAAAAAAGGTTACGGGATTCTCTCAACCGTCCTTAAATGCGTTAATGAACCATCCCTGGTCGGGAAACATCAGAGAGTTGGAAAATCATATCAAACGCGCCGTCATTATGGCCGAAGGAAGAAAGATCACCCCTGCTGATCTGGAAATAAACGCACACCAAAGCGGCAATGGAAATCTGACCCTTAAAGAAGCCAGGGAACAGATCGAAAGAACTCTTATCGTGGAAACTCTTGCCCGGTATAATGACAACATCACCAAGACTTCTGAAAAACTGGGTATCAGCCGCCCCACTCTTTATGAACTGATGGACAAACTTGGCATTGCCAAAAAATAGCAGGGCTCCCTGGCTAAGATTCTTCCAAAAATAAGAGGACCGTTGATAGTATTAAATCAACGGTCCTCTTATTTTTTCTTTCATATATACCAAGCTAGCGATTTTTCGTTGCTTACTCAGCGGTTCCTCGTAAACCTGCGCATTTTTTAATACCGGCTAGGAATTAAACTTCCTACAACCCCCTGCCAAACCGATGAGACCAAGGCCAAGAAGAAGCATCGTTAACGGTTCCGGAACATGGATCAACTGGCTTTGATGTGGGTCCTCGTTCGTTTCGCCTTTTAAATTTAAAACCATAGTGCCATAGCTGCCTGTGTTGTGGCCTAGAGCATCAGCCTTATAGCTGTTGGCGAGAGTAAGCAGTGCTTGGGAATAGTAGCCATTGTTTGCCCAAGTTTGCGCCTCTTCTGCAGTCATTTCATCCTCCAACATCCAAAAGGCGAGCTGCAATGCGGAAACGCTTTGATATGACGAATTCCCAAACGTATACTGTGCAAACAGCCAATCAGTTGATACACTGATCGGGTCAGGCGAATATCCACCCCGTCCGCCAGCCACGGCAGAGTTAGAAATTCCTGCAACACGATCCTTATTGATGATATGCTCATTTAATTCAATACAGAAGCTCTTTGACTCAGCGCCTGTAGCGGTATTTTTTATCGTAAACAACCCACCGCTTCCATAAGGTGTACTAACATCGTTCGTCAATGTATAAGTGATTTTGTCATTTACATTCCAAGGATCGGCTAGTGCGGACGCTGCAGACAGAGTTGCAATTGCCAAACCCACCATAATCATAAGATACAATTTCTTCATCTTACCCCTCCTATAATTTTTGCGACTTATTACTTTGAGTTTATATTATCCAACTTGTGTGCCATTTGTCCATGTAGTTGATTTTTATATTATTATGATCATTTACTATTTTTCCGAAAAAGTAAGTATGTAAATAGTTCCGACACTGGTTCGGCCGTCATTTGGTACCAAGAAATAATTATATACATTATTTCAACATGATAGACATAGACTAGATCATTTAAAGAATTGTAATGAAGATTTACAGTTACTGTATTCACTTCCAATTCAGGGATTCCCGCAGATGAGATTGAATCTGGGATGGCCATTGCCCGGAATCTGTGACTCCTTTTTATTTTATTTTCTTGGATTTTAGCGCATCGCTGCATCAGAGAAATTGAGCACGCCGGAAGAAGAAGGATGAAGATTCATATACCAAGGAGGCTCCAGAATTTCCTACCTTAAAACGGATGAAAACGTTTTGGAGGTATGAACGCTTCCTTCCCACACTTGATCACCCTTGTACAGTTGCGTTTCGCTTCGTTCGTTGTGATCAACTTACAGCGGGACTTGCACCCGCAAGAGTGCGCCCATGCTGGGCACATAGAATAAAAGGCAGAGTCACAGTGGCTCTGCCTTTCCTTATTAAACCAATGAAACTGATTATGTATTTTTGTTAACTCTGGAACTTTCTTCTTACCCAAGCCAACCCCATCAGACCAGCACCAAGAAGGAGTGTGGTGGTAGGTTCAGGGACACCAACATTGCTCGAATTCCCGCTCATATCATCCACTAACCAGTAATTACCGGTATCATGCAAGACGATATAATCAATATATTTACCCGTAGTAGCATTAACCTGGAGATAAGCCATGGTAGATCCGTAATTTGCACCACCGATTGCGGATACAACCGTGCCATCAGTCAGGTAAGCATCAATAACGAATTGACTGTATGAAGAATACCCTGTTTTGAACCATGTCCCATCATTGTTTGTAAAATCAACTTTTACTCCCTGAGCGGTAGCCTGCGAGCCAGCCCAGACAAAAAAGTTTCCGTTATGGTGGTACCCACCATATCCATAATTCAAATCATCAGAATGGGTGTTGTAGCTGTTTGTCCGGCTATCACCATAAAGGGGGGCATATCCGTTAAATGACAGAAGACTCACACCGCTTATTCCGGTGACCGTTGCACCGTCTGTTCCCTCTTCAAAATTGAGGAAAAAATTGTCAGCCAAAGCGGCCCCCCCGCTGATCCCCAATAACGTTAACATAGCTGTCATCAACAAAAGTCTTAGCAGTTTTCTCTTCATGACCTTTCCCACCTTTCTATATTTTTGTTAATCCATGCATCTTTCTTGTTAGAGGCAACATGGATTACGATGTGAGATTTCGGCAAGAAAGATGCCAAAGCATCAACTAATTGATTATATGTCATAATTAGCTTTTAGGACTACAGCGGAAGGGCAGTTGTGTTGTAAATATCTTTTACGACACAACTGCCCTTCCGTGATTTAAAGGCTATTATATAATTGAATTTATGGATGATTTATTATTTCTAAAAATACGTAAAGTATTCCGACGTTTGTTATGGCAGTGCAATATACCTCCCCATTACCGAATTAGCGATGTATTCATCGCACCATTTGACCACTGGTGATAATGTAAACAAAATGGACTGTATTGATAACCGGGCGGTTGGAGTGTCTGTATTCCAACCATAAAAACTGGAGTGGTTGTCATTACCACGGGTGGCGACTCGTACCGGAATACGCAATCATAACGAGGGACATTCAAACGGCATCGATTATCAAACCACCACGGGTATTAAAACATTACAAAATGAACACAATAATCTCGGATTCGTCATCAATAAAACCAATGAAAGGTTATGTTCGAGAGACTATTAGGCATCACCAAATTTGACATGCGGGGATCTCTAGGAAGCCCGGCGTCTTTCCCAGGAGAGCTTAAAGGTGTAGGCAATTCGACGATCTCGAAAAATCATACTCACAACAGCCAATGCGGCATGGCGCAATCTGAGACCGAGATTTGCCATACCCATCATCGTTTCACCGATTCGACGATGGCCGTCACAGAAGGCCACCACTTGTTTATCTGTGAGCAATGGAATGATCACCCTGGGCACTAAGCCAATATGCAGCGTTGTGGACTTCCCAATCATCAGCGACAGGAGGCTGTTGAGATAGAGATTTTTTCATTTCCACTCGTACCCCATGTGGTGAAATCCAGCCAAAAAGTCCATTTCGTAGGCACTGTCATCTATGCCATGGATGATCCGATCCTTAAAGGCCCTGTTGAACAACTTGGTACCTGGAATGAACACGAGATTGTAAGCCCGGAGGAAGAAGGGGGGGGGACATCTTTTGCAGAAAGGAAATTCCATCGAGCAAGTCCTGGCTCTCCTCGTAGGGATTGCCAAGGATGATGAAGTAGTAGACGACGGCCTGTTCCTGTTTGTTGATGGCAAGGGCTGCTTGAAGCTGAGTCTTATCTTCGACGTAGCGATTGAAGACCTCCCGCCTCGTCCGCTCACTGCCACTCTCGAGACCAACATCGATCCGCCACATGCCGGCCTTAACTGCTAAGGCCACCTTCTCCTCAGTGATCTGGCGCGACGATGCCATGACCTCGAATGGGAGTCCGACCTAACTAGGGTAAGCCTCCGCGAGTTCCCTCATCTCTTCAACGGAACGTGCAAAGAAGTCCTCATCCGTGAAGTAGAACTCCTTCACCTTCGGGAAGAGCCGTCGACATTTCCTTGCAGCGTCTATGAACGCGGCCACCGTCATCTTCCTTGCGTAGTGTACATTTCACCTATAAATAGCCTTGAGCTGCGAATTCGAGCAGTAGGCGCAGCTGTTGTTGCATCCTCGGGACCCACTGAACAGAATTCGCTCCTCCTCCTTCATCCCAGCGTTCGGTACGAAGGAACCACATCGGTCCAGGTGGTATTCATTTTGGAATGCGAAATCCGGAAAGGGTATGGTATCCAGGACGGGAATGAGTGGTCGGAGCTCATTTAGAACGAGGCGGCCGTCGCGCAGATACACTCCATTGCGGATGTCCGCAAGATCTCTACCGAAGGCCACTCGCTCTGCGAGGTCGAGCATGAACTCTTCCCCCTCGCCGCGGCAGACGATATCGGCATGCGGCGCGCAGTCTTCTGGATAGAGTGTGGGATGCATCCCACCCCACACAAGCAGTTTCCCGAGAGGACGAAGGCCTTTGAGCCGGGCCTTTGCCCTCGTTGAACCTCTGGACATTGAACTAATTTCGATGATCTCGGAATCTGCTGCCAGTGAGATGATTCCTTCTATGACGGACTCGTTGACCGACGTTACAAATGAACCGGCAAAGATCATCGTGGTTTGATGTCCCGCTCTCCGAAGCGTTGACGAGATGCTCCGCATCCCGCTCGCCCAAATTTCATCGTCCGCGCTGATCAATGTGATGTGCATATCGTGCCTCTGAAGAATAATGACGCAATTTTTGGGCATACGAAGGTTAATTTCATTGATATTCCCTTTTTTTAAGTTAAGGAAATTTTCTCTTCATAGATGGGAAAGTATATCGTTCCACTGAGATGGTCAGTCATTTGCCAACAAAATAGCAATTGCGCAAACCCCCTTTGCGATCTTTTCTAGCAGCTTAAAATCCAGATGTTCGATCTTATTCTGGGAGGAATGCTCATACTGGTTCTGATAAAAAGAGACTATATAAACCGCATCGTATCCTTCGTTCCAGAAGGAACCTTCATCACCTCACCCGCAGTCATCTTGAATTTTCTCTTTGATCTTGAGACCGACAGTTTTTTTAAGAACCAAAGACGTGTTGACAGCTAATTGGCGATTCGGCTCTCTCCCCGCCACAGCCACCACGTCTTTTCCATTTATCAATCCGAAGGTGTAATTACGAACCATTCTAAACATTGCTTTGAGTTTGTGCCTCAGGGCATCATGCCCAGCTATTGCATCCCAATAGAATGGTCGTTGAAGAAGATTGTATCCAAGAATATCCAGGTTGATGACATGCTTGATATTGTATCCCTCTTTCTTTGCTAGCCGAGCATAGGCTCTACTGCCGGCTGTACCACGTTCTTCATTGCTAAAAATACTGAAAATAACCGTTCGGTTCATTGAAATTTTCTTTAAAATTCTGGCAGTTTCAAGCATTACTGCCACACCGCTGGCATTGTCATCCGCACCTTGTGCAATATTCTCCCCGTTGTCGCAGATCGAATCAATATGGACGCTGAGCAATATGATCTCATCAGGACGTTCCTCCCCTTTTATTCTTGCAATAACATTCGGCCAGATTCTTCCCCGAAGTTCATATTGATGAATGCAAGCGTCAACCCCGATTCTTTTGAATTCATCGGAAACCCAATGAGTGGCCTTCCATTGCTCTTCCCATGTTGAACGGTTCTTATGTGGCTGCAGACGAGAAACGGTATTGGAGAGATTTTCTGCACGAACTTCTTCAATAATCTCTTGATAGCGATAAGGGGCAAAGACCTCTCTTTGTTGAACAGGCTCAATTTTATAAAAAAGAAAAAGAGTAATTCCCACAGACAGGAGAATAACGATGTAAAGAATGTTCCTCTTAGAGAAAAACCTGTGATTCAATCTGTTTTTGATCATGCGTATAGATGGATTTTTTAGCCAGAATACATGAGAAAGCATCTCTCCGCAGGGAATTCCATAACCGCAAGCGTTTGCGGGCAAAGATCTTTCTATTGAGCTAATCCTCTGACGCCAATTGAATTTTGTGAACCTGTCAGATCAACAACGTATGATGCTGCTAACGAGCGAATATTATTTAATACTATGGAAGAAAAGTCAAAATCGAAAAGGCCGGCCGGATTATCCCGGTGGTAATCAAATCGGGGAAGACAATTGCGCGAGATTTTTTCTCCTTCTTAGAAAAGTGGATCTCCCTGGCAGGAGCGAGGGCACTTGATCCTACCTTGATCTATGGCGGCAAGTAATCATACTTCCATAAAAGGATCCAGATCCAGTCCTGGCAAAAAGTGACTTTTAATTTGCACGGAACGAAAAAAGTATCGCTTTAGCCTTTTCCGCCATTGAACAGCGCTTGAATGTTTTTCAACGGCAATACATCGACCTCATTGGAAACCGGATAAGAATCTTCTCCCGGATAGATAGTAAACCACCACCGACCTTGTCGGTGGCTTTATTAAGGGACGACAACTCCTGACAATGTCATTCGCTGTCGTCCCTTCACAAATGGCATGAAAAAACGGGGTATGTATAATTCCATACCGCCTTGAGTGAATGGCACAAAAACCGTTTTTGCTCATCAACATCGTTGATTCGCCATTGGTGTAGGGCCTTCGCCCCCATGCCCCACCACTGACAATGTCAGTGGTTTTGATCATTAATAAAGCCTTTCCTACACTGCAGATCTTCGAGCGAACTCCAGAATCCTCTGGAAGCTTTTGGACTCAGGGAATATTTGATTTCGATGGCTATCTGATCATTTTGATCACTGATAAGGAGGAGATCGACTTCTGCGCCGACTGCTGTCCGATAAAAGTAAGTTTCCCAGGTCGGGGGTGCAATTCCGATAATCTGTTCAATAACGAAGCCCTCCCATGAGCTGCCCAATGCCGGATGATCTTGCAATTCTTCATAACTTCTTACTCTCAACAAATTGTGCAGAAATCCTGAATCTCGGATGTAAATTTTCGGCGATTTGGTAACGCGCTTTTTTATGTTGGGATAATAAGGTTGAAGCTGGCGGACAATCAAGGTATCTTCAAGAATATCGAGATATTTTTTGATTGTCGGGGCGGACAGATTCATGCTGGCGGAGGGATTTTTCAATAGCTTTTTGACGTATTCTGTTAATCATCCTTGTAAATTGAAGGAATAATTGGTTGCTATATTGACAGAATTCATTAAAATACGGTCAATATAAAAACTGGATTAACTATTTTTATGTACATCCGTCAAAAACAGCTCGACAATCTGCGGCAACTTCTCATTCCCGGGAAAGTGGCAGTCCTGTACGGTGCTCGCCGAACGGGGAAGACAACACTGATTCATGAATTCCTTAAGGATCTCAAAGAACCTTCCTTGTTTGTCAGCGGTGAGGACATTGCCGTACAGGAATTTCTCACCAGCTGTTCCGTTGAGAAGCTGAAGGCTTTTGTCGGTACAAACCGCTTCCTTATAATCGATGAGGCGCAGCGAATTCATAATATCGGCCTCAACCTCAAACTTATCGTCGATCATATTGAAGGGATCAGCGTTGTTGCCACAGGGTCTTCCTCTTTTGATCTTGCCCGCAATGTCGGCGAACCATTGACAGGCAGGAAACATACTTTGAAGCTCTATCCCCTTGCCCAATTTGAAATAGGACAGACGGAAAATATGGCCCAGACTGCTGCTAATCTGGAGTTTCGACTGGTTTATGGCTCCTATCCCGAGATTGTTCTAATGAACGATAATCGGCGTCGAGAACAATATTTGAGAGAAATCGTTTCTTCATATCTTTATAAGGACATATTGGAATTGGATGGCGTGCGCCAATCCGCCAAGATTGGCAGACTTCTGCAACTGTTGGCATTTCAGATCGGTAAAGAGGTATCCTGCAACGAGTTGGGTACCCACTTGGGAATGAGCAAGAATACAGTCGAACGCTATCTTGATCTTTTGGAAAAGGTCTTCGTGGTATTTCGCCTTCAGGGTTTCAGCCGCAATCTTCGCAAAGAAATCACCAAAAATTTCCGTTATTACTTTCTTGACGTCGGCATTCGCAATGCCATTATCAATAATTTCAATCCTGTTTCGTTACGTGATGATGTCGGGCTGCTCTGGGAAAACTATCTGGTTATGGAGCGCCTGAAAAAGCAGGAATACCTTAACCTCACCGCGAACAACTATTTCTGGAGAACCTACAGCCGCCAGGAGATTGATTTTGTTGAGGAGCGAGAGGGACGTCTCAACGGTTTCGAAATAAAATGGGGAAAAGCACGAAACAGCCCACCGAAGAAGTGGGTGACGGCCTATCCGGAAGCCGGCTGGCAGCTTGTCAATCGTGAGAACTATCTGGAGTTTATATCGTAATCTCCCTCGTGAAAAACTGGGTAGGAAAAATTATGTTGCTCATTGACTGAACAACGGCACCCATTGATCTGGAAGCAGTTTCCACAAGCGATTGTCTGGACGATGCGGGGGCCGACGGATGGCAGCCTTTCTTTTTCCTTATTGGGGTTGACAGTTTTATAATATGACATCATAATGAATACAACTAATGCCAGCATGCCGGTGGAGCCATGACCATGAAAAAGATCATCATCGATACGAATTTTTATGTCGCTTTCAAAAGAGGGGATGAAGCTGCCATTCAAGCCTTGAAGAAGGCTGAGTATATAGCCGTAAACACGGTAATCCTGGGTGAATTGCTGGCTGGTTTTCGCTGCGGCAGCAAAGAAAAACAGAATCGGAAGGAACTTGATGCGTTTTTCGATTCGCCCCGCGTTGACCTTCTTCCAATTGATGATGGAACGGCTGAATTCTATGCACAAATCTTTGCTGAATTGAAAGAGAAAGGTCGTCCAATCCCAACAAACGACCTGTGGTTGGCAGCATCAGCCTTGCAACATGGCTTGGCGCTGGCAACTTATGACAGCCATTTCAGTAATATCATTGGCCTTCTGTTGGCCCGAAGAATGGTATAGGAGAAAGCACCATGGCTACAATGACTTTACGCGGTATCGACGAACGGCTTGCCGTGGCGTTGAAAGAACGCGCCCGGAAAGAGGCTACCAGCATCAATGCGGTGATGCTCAGACTTCTTAAGGAATCTCTGGGATTGGAGAAGGAAAAACGGAGAGTTCTGTATGTTGACCTTGATCATCTGGCTGCGACATGGAGCGCTCAGGATGCTGCCGAGTTTGAGAAAGATACGGCCCTGTTCGAAACCGTAGATGAGGATCTTTGGAAATAAGGAGGAAGAGCCAGGTCTTAGGGCCGAAAATATTGTATCATTTTAAAAGTACCCATGCGGTGAGCAAACCTATGAGGCGGATCCATTTCTCGCGCTGGAGGTGATCCGCGGCGAGCTGCTCTATATCGACAAACGCGGCAGCATTAATTTACCGGCGGCTATCCGGAAGCAGCTCGGCTTGAAAAATGGCACATATCTGGATCTGAATGTGGTGGAGGGTGGCGCAATTGTTCTTCAACCGGTGGAAATTTTCAGAACCGTGCGTCTCGCTGAAGAGGGGCTGGCCAAACTCAATGATGCGCGGCAGAGTGGTACGGACGAGATGCCGACCTGGCTGGTAGAGGAAATGAAGGATGCCGAGCGTCCGATCCGCCTGATGCCGCTGTGGCAATGGCTTGAAAAATAGGATGGCCTCTTTTTTTGCCCATGGACACTTGACTGGAGTAATCTTCTATAGTACAAGTAAGAATACAATAGGAGGTACAACTAATGCCAAATACGCCCAAAATTATACCCATATCGGATCTTAGGCAAAACGCCAGCGACGTGGTGAAAAATATTGTCGCTTCGAGAGAACCGGTTTTTATTACTCAGCGTGGCAGAGCTGCTGCTGTCATGGTCAGCATGGAAGTCTATGAAAAAATACAACACGAAATCGATATATTACATTTGCTGGCAAGAGGTGAGAAGGAAATAGCGGCAGGAATCGGTTATGAACTCGACGACGTGCTGAAGGATGGCTGAAATTTATGACAGACGACGCCTTTTCTTCAGCATCAGATACTGAAATACGGCCGTCTGGTCTGTGAAAACGATCCGGAGGAACGCATCCGCCAGGAGGTACTGGCTCGAGCCGAGTATCTGGCCACAAGATATCTCTTCCGGGAGATTCCCGGTTAACCCCAGGGCAGTCACACCACCTCATACCCCCGGCTTCTCAGGACATCCCCCAATACCTTCCTTGCCCCCGCCTCCCCGTGGACCAGTTTGATGCTCCTGGGCTTCTCCGGCATCGACTGCACCCATTCGATCAATTCCTTCTGGTCCGCGTGGGCCGAATATCCCCCCAGGACGTAAATCCGCGCCCTGATGGAACATCTCTCCCCTTCCAGTTCCACATATCCTTCAGGTTTTCCGGCATACTCCTGGATGTACCGCCCCGGGGTGCCGTGGGCCTGATACCCTACGAAGATGATGTCGTTTTTGGGGTCTTCGATTCCCGTCTTCAGGTGATCCACGATGCGCCCACCCGTGCACATGCCGCTTCCTGCAAGAATCACCATCGGCCCCGGCGATTCCAGGAGTTTCAGGTGATCCTTGTGGTTCGCCACGGCATAGAGGTGTTTGAAATTCAGGGGATGATCGCCCTGTCTCAATTGGGCCTTCGCCTCCCTGTCCCAGTATTCGGAAAGGTTCGACGCGATTTTCGTCAATTCGAGGCCAAGAGGAGAATCCACCATGACCGGGATGCGCTGCAGTTTCTTCAGCTGTGGGAATTTTTCCTTCAGAACTTCGTCCGTGTGGAGCTGGTTCAGTTCATAGAGCAGTTCCTGGACTCTTCCCAGGGCGAAGGCCGGGATGAAGACCTTGCCGCCATCGGAGAGTGCCCGCACCAGAACCTGGCCCAGCCGTTCGACGCGATCCGAGCGGCTCTCATGAAAGCGGTCCCCGTAGGTGGATTCCAGAACGAGGAGATCGCAGGCCGGAGGAGGATCGGGATCGGGAAGAAGGGGTGTGTCCTTTGCGCCCAGATCCCCTGAAAAGAGGATGGACGATTTGGGACTGTTTGATTCCAGGTGGATGAAGGCGGAACCGAGGATGTGACCTGCCCGGGAGAAGGTAAAACGGAGGCCGTTCTTCAAGGCAAAGGGTTCCCCGTATTCAAATCCCCAACTGAGTTCATCGATCTTGCGGATCACAGCCGTGGCTTCCTCGTCCCCCCAATCGGTGAAACTCAGGGCATCGTGGAGCATGGGAATCAGGAGGGCCTTTGTCGGGTGGGTGGCAAGGATCTCTCCGCGGAACCCGCGTCGCACCAGTTCCGGCAGACGCCCGATGTGGTCGATGTGGGTGTGGGTCAGAAGGACATAATGAATCTGTGACGGGCGGACCGGCCAGTCGTCCAGGGGAAGCGCCCGGTCTCCCCCCTGCACCATCCCGCAATCCACGAGGATGTTCAGTCCATTTACCTGCACCAGATGGCACGATCCGGTGACACAGGATTCCCCACCTAGATGGGTTAACTTGAAAGGCGTAAGCATTTTCCCTTATTCTCCTTTTTCTCTTTCTCTACCGATTTCTTAAATTCTAAGATAGCAAACGGACACATTCTACGAAATATTCCTAAAAATTATCTTGACCATAAATAAAATTCGAGTAGAATAACTTCCCTAAGTGGCGGATCTCTTGGGTGTAATCGATGATGCTTCAGGCTCTGTCAGTAAATTGTCGCTCCGCATACGTCAGGGTTTTTCCTTACAACAAATGTAGGATCATGAGGTCCCCCTGTTTCCTTTAGCAAGATGGCGCCGCAACCGTATGTAAGGTTGTAACTGTCTGTTGCAATGATCGTCAGACTCCAGCCATCTTTTCTATCTTTTTTAAATCGCTTTTTTTGACTCTATCCAATCTTCTTGCCAGAAATGGTTCCTATTTTCAGGTTTATTTATAAAAATGTTTCTTTCGGCATGAATATTGAGATACACATTTTTCATAACCTGTTTTTTTCGAAAATGCGCTTTTCGCACTCAGAAGATCTTAGCAGGATTTAAATTTTTTACGGAAACGCAATAGGCGTTAATTCAATTAATTTAAGAACAAACTATGATTAGAAATCCCCGGACATCAAAGGCAGCCTCTTCCGCCGACTCATATTCCCTGTTGTGCTTACGCGAACCCTCACGGGATGCGGAGCAAAAAGGCATCCTTTCGGCGTACGACGAAGCCGGATCAAGAAAATTCGGAAAAGAATATCCAGACATAGAATTGCCGGAAAAATTTTTTGATTGTGCCCCTGTCGGCTGCATGCTCATCGACGAAGAGGCGCGCATTCTTCAAATCAACCCCACAGGCGCCTCCCTGCTGGGCAAAGGGGATACCCGCCTTCTTCAGGGAAAATCTTTCCTCAACTTTGTCTCCAAGGCGTCTCAGCACAATTTTTTGACGCACTTAAAGACTTGCTCAGCGGGCAAGGTAAAACGACAATTAGAAGTCAAACTGCGGATTCCAAAGTCGATATCCGGTCTCCCGATACGGCTCGATACGGCCTTCTACGGCAATTCCAACGGGAATGCCCCTCTTTTGATTTCCGTTCTGACCGACCTTCGTGAACATAAACAGAAGGAAGAGGCCATGCAGCAGGAGCTGGAAAAAAGTGTCGCCGATCGCACGGCGGAACTGGCCGCGATGAACAAAGCCCTGCGGAAGAAGATCGCGGAGCACAAGGAAACGCAGAAGAACATCTATTCCGACCATGAACAGCTCCGGGCGTTGACATCGGCCCTGATCACCACGGAAGAGCGGGAACGGCGGCGGATTGCCACGGAACTTCACGATCACATCGGCCAGACCCTGGCGATCACACGGATCAAGCTGGAAATGCTTCACGCCCTGGCTTCCTACAGCGGGTTTGCCGAGGCGCTTGAGGAAATTCAGGGCTTCGTCAAGCAGGCCATCAAAGAAACCCGCTCCCTGATGACCAAATTGAGTCCGCCGGTATTTTATGAACTGGGTTTGAATGCGGCGTTGGAATGGTTAATGCAATACTTTGGTGAACAACATAACCTCAGGATTCATTATATAGGGAAAAGGGACCTTATATCCATTAATGAGGATCTGCAAATCCTTCTTCTGCAGGCGACCCGGGAACTTCTCATGAACGTGGTGAAGCATGCCGGAGTGGAAGAAGCGGAAGTCATCCTCAGAACGAGCCGGAAACAGATTAAAATCGAGGTTATCGACCACGGCGCCGGATTCGAAGTATCAAAAATCGGAACCCCCTTGGATTGGAGAGGAGGATTCGGCATCTTCAGCATTCATGAGCGCCTGAAGAATCTCGGTGGTCAACTCCAGATTCATTCAAAACGGGGGGAAGGAACGCATTTTACCCTCGTTGCACCGCACGGCACAAAAGAGGGTCTTTAAAGGGAGAGTAGAACATGGCAATTACGGTCATCCTCGCTGACGATCACAAAATCATTCGGGATGGACTTCGAACGCTGATTGAATCCCAAACGGGCATGAAGGTCATCGCAGAGGCCGAAAACGGCAGGGAAACCATCAAACTGGCGAAAGAACTCAAGCCCAATGTCGTGATCATGGACATCTCCATGCCGGACCTCAACGGCATCGATGCGACCCGGGAAATCGTGAACAGCATTCCGGGCATCAAGGTCATCGCCCTCTCCATGCATTCAGACCGGCGGTTCGTATCGGGAATGCTTTCCTCCGGCGCTTCCGGATACCTTTTGAAAGACTGCGCCTTCGAAGAGCTCGCCAAGGCCATCAAGACAGTTGTTGACGATCATACCTATCTGAGCCCGATGATTTCGGATATCGTCGTCAAAAGCTACATCACCAAAACCTCCTCAACGGATGCCGCTCAGGAAAGCGCCCCTACGTTAACCGCACGGGAGCGGGAGATGCTGCAGCTCATGGCGGAAGGAATGACCGCAAAAGAAATCGCCTCCCACCTCTATGTCAGCGTAAAGACGGTAGAAACGCATCGCCGGAATATTGCCCAGAAATTGAATATCAGCCGGTCGGCGGAACTGATAAAATATGCCATTCGCGAAGGTCTGGTAACCCTGTAGAAAGAATTTCAGGACAGCGCCCTTATCTTTTCTTTCCTGTTTCCTCCTGTTGTTGTATATCCAAGAAATACTCAAATAAAGATCCATCTTTTTTCTTTATCTCGTTATTTATATTCCGAATATGGATACCCGGAAAGTGCCGCCTTTATCGCCGATCATCGAGGCGTCCCATCTGCGGAAGAGCTTTGGCTCTTTCACCGCTGTGGATGATATTTCCTTTACCGTTCTGCCCGGGGAATGCTTCGGCATTCTGGGACCCAATGGCGCCGGCAAGACGACGGCCATCCGCATGCTTTACGGCTTTTCCCCCATGACCGGCGGAACGCTGAGAATCTTCGGGCTGGATGTACGGGAGAATCTCCGTTCGATCAAGGCCCGCATCGGTGTCTGCCAGCAGGAGAACAACCTGGACCCCGATTTGACGGTCTTCCAGAACATGGAAATCTTCGCCGGCTACTTCAACCTGCCTCGGCCGCTCGCCCGGGAAAGGGCGGAGAATCTCCTGGCTTTCATCGCCCTGAAGAACCGGCGGGATGACAAGGTGATCGAGCTTTCCGGGGGAATGATGCGCCGCCTGGTCCTCGCACGGGCCCTGATGAACGACCCAGATCTCCTGATTCTCGACGAGCCCACCACCGGGCTCGATCCCCAATCACGGCACTCCGTCTGGCAACAGCTGGAGGAGCTGAAAAAAAGGGGGTTGACCATTCTCCTCACGACCCATTACATGGATGAAGCCTCCCGGCTGTGCGACCGGCTGATCATTATGGACAAGGGGCGCATTCTTGTGGAAGGAATGCCGGTGGATCTGATCCGGACCCATGTGGGCCACGACGTAATCGAGGTGGCGGAACCGGAGCCGGCGCTCCTGGATTTCGTAAAAAAGAAGGGATTGAACTTCGAGAATCTGGGGCATCGATTGTTGATCTACGGGGATAACCGGGATGCGCTCTTTCATGAAATCTCTTCCCTTTGCAGCCATGACGGCTGCGTCCTGCGCATGGCGACCCTGGAGGATGTCTTTCTGAAACTGACGGGCAGAGAGTTGAGAGAATGAGCCCCTTTAAACCCTATGACATATCCCGGCGCTTCTGGAAGGTGTGGTATCGAAACCTCGTGGTGAACCGTCAGAGTTGGAAGGTCGGTTTTCTCCCCCCTCTGCTGGAACCTCTTTTTTATCTCCTCGCCTTTGGAATCGGTCTCAGTGGCCTCGTCGGCAAAATCTCCTATGGCGGCTCGCAAGTGACGTATGTCCAGTTTATCGCCCCGGCCCTTCTGGCCATCAACATCATGAACAACGCTTTTTTCGAGAACACTTACAGTTCCTATGTCCGAATGTACTACCAGAAAACCTTCGACGCCATGATGGCCACCCCGCTGACCCTCGAAGAGATCATCACCGGCGAGATTTTCTGGGGGGCGACAAAATCTTTACTGGCCACCCTCGTCATGCTTGCCGTCATCAGCCTCTTCGGCCTGGTGAGCTACCCTGCCGGGCTGCTGATCCTCCCCCTTTCCTTTCTCGGCGGCATCGCCTTCGGTTCCCTGGGCATGGTTTTCACGGGTAAGGTTAAAACGATCGACCTCTTCAATCTCCCGATCTTCTTGCTGATTACTCCCATGTACCTCTTCAGCGGGACGTTCTTCCCCCTGGAGAATCTGCCGTCCTGGGCCCGTTCTGTCGCCTACGCCCTGCCCCTGACCCATCTGGTCAACATGGTCCGCTCCCTCGGGTTTGGCCGTTTTGACGTCTCTCTGCTCTGGGGGCTCCTCTATCTTACCCTATTCTGCCTGATTCTTTTCCCACTCGCCATGGCGAGTATGCACAAGCGCCTCATTCAATAAGCCACCCAACCACCTTTCTACGGCTAATTCCAATTCCACATCAAAGCGCTATCTTCGTTGGCTGCGTTATCGGCTCCTCGACGTATTTCCTATACGACTGCGTCGCCTTCTCCTTGCCGCCTTGTTATCCTTTGAAATGCGGCTTTTTGGGAAGTTTGTGGAATGACGGTTACCGGCCGTAGGCCAGTTCGAAGGCGTCCTTGATCAGTTCAATGGAGGGATTTTTTGGGCGCAGCAGTATGGCTACCACGTCAAAGCGCACATCGGAGGGCTCCAGCCGGTGACTCTGGAGATAGAAGAGGGAAATCTTAGAGATCCGCCGCTGCTTTTCGGGACCGACGGCAAGCTGGGGCAGCCCGTAGTTTTCGGAGCGCCGGCTTTTCACTTCCACAAACACAAGGGTATCGCCCTCTTGCGCGATGATGTCGATTTCCCCGAAAGGGCAGCGGTAATTCCGCTCCAGGATGCGGTAACCGGCTTCCTCTAAATAGGCCGCTGCCATTTCTTCGCCGATTTTTCCCGTTTGGAGATTCTGCATGGCTTCATCAATCAAAAAGATCAGCGGTCTGCAGGCAGGGAGATTTTGGAGGGGTTGTTTTAAAGGATCTCCGGTGGATCTTGCAGAGACCATGGGAAAGGATGGCTTCGCGATGTTCCCGCGTGCCGTATCCCTTGTTTTTGAGGAAGTTATACTGGGGGAACTGCCGGTGGTAAATCTCCATAATCTGATCCCGCGAGACTTTCGCGATGATCGAAGCGGAGGCAATGGAGACACTCAAGGCGTCTCCTTTCACAATGGTTTTCTGGGGAATGTCGAGGGGTACGCGGTGAAGCCCGTCCACGAGGAGATAATCGGGCGGTGAAGAAAGATCCTCGACCGCCTCTGCCATCGCCAAAAGGGTTGCCTGGAGGATGTTAACCTGATCGATCCTGTGGGGCTCCATCACGCCGACACCCACGGCAAGGGCCTCTTTTTTGATCACTTCGTAGAGCTTCTCCCGCTTCTTCGCGGAGAGCTTCTTTGAATCCGTGATCTCAGGGTTGCAATACCCACGGGGAAGAATCACTGCTGCGGCGACGACCGGACCTGCCAGTGGTCCCCTTCCCGCCTCGTCAATTCCGGCAATGACCCGATAGCCTTTCTGATAAGCTTCCTCTTCGAAAGAGTTCATCCCCGATTTTCAGATTTTCAGAAAAGGATCAGACTTTTCTCAGCTCTTTAATCCGCGCTTTCTTGCCCTGGAGGCCTCTCAGGTAATAGAGACGCGCCCTGCGCACACGGCCGCGGGTGACCACATCGATCCGGTCAATGGAGGGGGAATGGATGGGGAAGGTTTTCTCCACACCGATTCCATACGAAATCTTCCTTACCGTGAAATTAGCGGTAGAAAGCCCGCCTTTCTTGCGGATGACCACCCCTTCAAATGCCTGGATTCTCTGCTTCGAACCTTCAATAATGCGCACAAAAACGCGGATCGTATCCCCGGGCCGAAAATCGGGAATATCTCCACGCATCTGTTCCCTTTCCAACATCTCTATAATTTCCATAGGATCTTTCCTCCTTGATTCTTATCCTTTTTTAATGCTTTGACGAAAAAAAAAGTCCAATTCCATATCCAGAAACTGCATACATGGCACTCGCTTCGTCTGCGCGGCGCCTTGATATCATCTTTGATCTTTTTCGTCCACTATTATCGTCCCCATAACCGATCCAGAATAATGGAGACGGCGGAGCGAACGGAAAGGTGATTATAGTCTGAAGCCCCCTTCACCGCCGCAAGGCGATAATCGGCACGATCCAGGACTTCCGCTGCAAGTCCCCATCCAGTGCCGAAGATCAGAACGTAGGCATCCTCTTCGCGCAGGATCAAACCTCTAAGCGCTGTACAGGACAGGGTGTCTTCCGAGAAACCGGCCCCGGTGACCACAAGACGGACCCGCTTTCCCGACTGATCGGCAACGTCCGTCAGAACCTCATCCAGGCTCGTCTTCACGCAAACCCGCTGAAAGGCTTCCCGTCTCGATGGATTGAATTCCGCCCCGTATCCTTCCTGCCAGTGGGCGAGGATCTTCTCCACCAATCTTTTCTGCGCTTCCAGCGGCGTAACAATATAATAGCGCTGAACGCCATAAGTCCTGGCGGCCCGCGCTATATCGTGCACATCCATGTTGGCGACGGCGGTTGTTACCACATCGCCGTTTTTATTGCAAACCGGATAATGTAAGAGAACCAGGTAATAGGGTGGCGGATGCCCTGCCTTTGCCTCCCCGCTCAACGGTCGCCGCCTTCCGGATCGCTCTTCCTGACTTCCCGGAGAAATTTCCGATCCTCTTCCGTCAGCTCCAATTTTTCGATCAGGTCCGGTCTGCGCAACCAGGTCCGTTTCAGCGACTCCTTACGGCGCCACTCCGTGATCAACTTGTGATGACCCGACAGAAGGACTTCCGGAACGCTCCACCCGCGATATTCACTCGGCCGGGTGTATTGAGGGTATTCCAGCAATCCGAAGGAAAGAGAATCTTCAGACGCCGATTCGGCATTTCCCAGAACGCCGGGGACAAGACGCGAAACGGCATCAACCAGAATCATTGCCGGCAATTCGCCGCCCGTCAGGACGTAATCTCCGATGGAGATTTCCCGATTGGCAAGCTTTGTCCGAATCCTCTCATCAACGCCTTCATAGTGTCCACAAAGAAGGACAATCCGGGAATGCCTTGAGAGTTCTTCCGCAACGGTCTGGTTAAAGACCTGCCCCTGCGGCGTCAAAAGAACGATCGGAATCGCTTCTCTGTCCGCCCCGATAGACCGGAGAGCCTTATCCACAGGCTCAACCTTCATCAACATTCCACCACCACCGCCATAGGGGGCATCGTCCGTCATCCGGTGGCGATCCTCCGTATAGTCACGGATGTTGTGAAGGCAGATTTGAACCAGTCCCTTCTCCTGCGCCTTCTTCAAAAGGCTGGAGCTGAAGGGGGAATCAAACATCTCAGGAAAGGTGGAAAGAATATCGAATCGGATCACAGGACTCTTTCCTAAAGCCCTTTCAGCAGCCGCACAACCATTTCCTGCTTTTCAAAATCAATCTTCAGTATAACATCTGAAATCGCCGGTAGAAGAATCTCCCGCTCCCCGCCGCTGCAGACGTAAACGTCATTGCTGCCCGTCGCGAAGATGCTCTCGATGGTTCCCAGATAGTTCCCCTCTTCCGTCAAAACTCTCAGGCCGATCAAATCCCGCCAGTAATACTCATCTGCCGAAAGCTGGGCGTGGGCATCCTCCGGGATCAACACCCGGCATCCGACGAGCTTCTGCGCCTCCTCGACGGTATTGACCGTTTCAAGCTCCAGGAAGAAAAAAGTCAAATGGGAATCGATTTTTCTTACCGGATGGTTTACAGGCTCCTCTTTCCCCCTGGCGATCAAGACCTCACCGAGGGAGTCAAGGTCCTCCTCTGCATCGGCATAGGATTTAACCTTCATCCGACCCTTCAAACCATGCGCTTTTACGATTTCCCCGATTTCAAAGAACTTCATGCAAGGGTTTACTCGATGATCTCCAGCACGGCCCTCTTGCGAAGCTTCGTTGATGCCGCACTCAAGATCGTCCTCATTGCCTTTGCGGTTCTGCCTTGTTTGCCGATCACCTTACCCAGGTCTTCCTTTGCCACTCGAAGTTCGATCACGGATGTCTGTTCACCGACCACCTCAGAAACTTCGACTGCTTCGGTGTTGTCTACCAACGCTTGAGCAATGTACTTGATCAAATCTTTCATCGTCGTAACCTCCACGGAATCATCCTCAATAAAACCTTCTGTAGATATCGACTTTTAACGGCATCCCCTTCCGGCACAAAGCACTTACTTACAGACGAAATGCATCCACCAGAGACATATCATGCCCTTGGCGACTTGTTTTTTCCAGGATTCCAGGGTCAGTTTCGGCAGTTACGCCCCAACTTTAATCCCCTTTTTCTGAAGGAGCTGAGAAACCGTCAACGTCGGTTTCGCCCCTTTGGATAGCCATTCCAACAGCCTGCTTTCCTGAAGATTGACTTCTGCAGGATCTTTCCCTGGATCGTAATTGCCTACAATCTCCAGGAACCTTCCATCACGGGGAGATTCGGAATCAGTTATCACAATTCTGTAAAACGGTTTCTTCTTTGCTCCCATGCGCGCTAATCTTATCTTGACTGCCATCCTCTTTGCTAAATACCTCCCAATGATATAATTTTAGAATTATTATGGTTTATTTTCTAACACAGCTTTAACTTTTTTAAAAGCGGAAATTGCCCCTCCGCAGAGCTTTCAGTCCTCCCTTTGAGGTGAACCGCTTCATCATCTTTTTGATTTCGGCATAGTTTTTCAGCAGCTGATTGACATCCTGCACGGACGTGCCGCTTCCCAGGGCAATCCTTTTTCTTCTCCGCCCGTCGATCAACAGATAATTGTTGCGTTCCTTGATGGTCATGGAATCGATGATGGCCATAATCTTGACCAGTTCCCTCTCGTCCGGCGCAGCCTGCTTCAAGGATTTGATCTTATTGAAGCCGGGGATCATCCCCATGATGTCCTGCAGGGAACCCATCTTCTTGATCTGCAGCAGCTGCTCCCGAAAATCCCCAAGGGTAAACTCATTCTTCCGGATTCTCTGCTCCAGTTCACGGGCCTTCTTCTCATCGACCACCGTCTGGGCTTTTTCAACGAGACTGAGGATATCGCCCATTCCCAGGATGCGGGAAGCCATGCGCTCCGGATGGAAGACCTCCATGGCGTCGATTTTTTCCCCGACCCCCACATACTTGAGGGGCTTGCCGATGACCGCCTTGAGCGACAGGGCCGCCCCGCCACGGGCATCGCCATCCATCTTGGTCATGATGACGCCGTCGATCCCCAGCATCTCATTGAATTTCGCGGCGACATTGACCGCATCCTGACCGGTCATGGCATCGGCGACAAAGAGAATCTCCGAAGGATTCACCGCGCTTTTGATCTGCTTCAGTTCCTCCATCATCTCGGCATCGATGTGCAGACGTCCGGCGGTATCCAGAATGAGGACTTCGTAACCCTTCCGCTTGGATTCTTCAACGGCCTCAACGCAGATCTTTACGGGATTCTGCTTGCTGTCGGCGGCAATGACCGGGGCGCCGATCTTCTCCCCCATCACCCTTAACTGCTCCATGGCCGCCGGGCGGTAGACGTCGGCGGAAACGAGACCGACCCGTTTTCCGCTCTTTGCAAGAACCCGGGCCAGCTTCACGGACGTGGTCGTTTTTCCACAGCCCTGAAGTCCGACGAGCATGATCGGTGCGGGAAAGCGGTTCCCGAATTTCAGCTGGCTGCTCGTTCCTCCCAGGAGCTCCACAAGCCGGTCATAGACAATTTTGACGATCTGCTGGCCGGGCGTGATGCTCTCCAGGACATCCTGCCCGATCGCCCGGGACCGGACATCCTCGATAAAGTCCTTCACGACCTTGAAATTGACATCCGCCTCCAACAGGGCCATGCGGATTTCCTTCAGGGCCTCCTGGACGTTTTCCTCATCCAGACGTCCCCGGCCCTTCAGCCTTTTAAATACCCCTTCGAGTTTTTCCGCTAAGTTTTCAAACATTTTGAGAGAAATCTCCCCCTTATTTCTTTTCCTTGGAAGCGGAGGGCGCGGTCGCTTTTGCTTCCCCCTCCGGACGAATAAATCCCTTGGAACCCGTACTCTTTGCTACATTCGTTACGGCTTCGGCCGCCTTTTCGTGGCTGGAAAAACCACCGATCGTCAGCCGGTACCACTTTCCCTTTCCCGGCAGCTCCATCGGCACGAGCCTTGGTGCATAACCCATCGATTTCAATTTTGATACAACCTGTTCGGCTTTGTCTTTCTCCTTATAGGATCCGACCTGGATCATAAAGGTCTGCCCAGCCGGCTTTTTTCCTTTGTCTTCCGGCTTGATCTCCTTTTTGTCCTGACCCTTGTCGACTTTCTTATCAGCCGCAATAATTTTTTCTATTTTATCCGCGTTCTTCTTTTCAGCCGGGATGGCCTTCTCTGATTTCCGCTCGGCTTTCTTTTCCTCCGCGGGCGTTTTTACTTCCCGAACCTTTTCAGGAACCGCCTTTGCGACGATTCTCTCCTCCGTTTTACCCTGGAAGGCAGTCTCTACTTTACCATGAGGAGGTACGGCCCGCTCTTCTTTTTTCCCTCCCGCCGGTTTATTTCCCGGCAAAGGACCTTTCGCCGGAGCGGGTGGAACCGTGGGAGCCGCCACCATCTTCTGGCCCGGCGGGACAACCGGCGCTACGGGGACGGTTTCTGTGACCCCGTTTTCGGAAGGCGGTTTTTTCAGGCTGTTGCTCTTTTTCGACAGCGTATCGTACACGGAAAGATCGTATTCGGATTTCTCACTCGGGGGATTCGCTTTTCCGGCTTCCCGAACCGCAATGACGGTCTTGTCGTTCTTCGGCGTACCGGAACCACCCAGCGCTCCCCCAATTTTTTCAGGAATCCCCCAGGAATATTTCTCCGGGTAGGCATCCATCTCCTTCCCGACTTTCACTCCGTAGAGGAAAGAAAAAAATACGAGCAGGGACATGCCGAAGACAAAGAGGGTAAGCCCCCACTTCCCCAATCGGAATTCAAAACGTTTGACATTATCGGTAGCCATGTCTCACCAAATACCTGACAGCACTTCCATATTCCAATGCCCTGTTCAAGCAGGCTCTTCGCTGACCACCCTGCCGGTCCCTCAATGTATGGCCTGCATCCGCCTGCATCACCGCTTCGCCCTGTCATCATCTTCGATCCGGAGATCCGGAACTGGAACTACATCTTTTCCGGGGCGGACACGCCCAGGACGGTCAAGGCGTTGTTCAAGACGATTCTGATGCATTTCATCAGGAAAAGCCTTGCCTGCGTTATCGCTTCGTCTTCTGAAATCACCTTGTATTTGTTATAGTAACTGTGAAACAGCCCGGCCAGGTCGTTCAGATAAAAGGTGATCCGATGGGGTTCAAGCGTCCGGGCACTTCCCTCGACGATCTCCGGAAAACGGATCAGGGCCTTGATCATGGCAATTTCTTCCGGTATTGTCAGAAGCTGCGGATCCACCTCAGCGGGAGCGGGCACCTCGATCCCCCGTTCCTGGGCCATCCGCAGAATGCTGCAGATCCGGGCATGGGCGTACTGGACATAATACACCGGGTTTTCATTGGACTGCTTCTTGGCCAACTCCAGATCGAAGTCAAGGTGACTGTCCGATCGGCGCATCAGGAAATTGTAGCGGGCCGCATCGCGCCCCACCTCGTCAACCACTTCCTTCATCGTGACAAATTCGCCGGACCGCGTAGACATCGCCACGGGCTTGCCGTCGCGCAGGAGGTTGACCAGTTGCACCAGAACGACGCGCAGGGCGTCCTTGGAGTGTCCCAGGGCCTGGATTCCGGCGTGCATCCGGGGGATATATCCATGATGATCCGCCCCCCAGATGTCGATGACCGAATCGAATCCCCGTTCATATTTGTTCTTGTGATAGGCGATGTCCGCGGCAAAATAAGTGGGCTCGCCGTTCTTGCGGACCACGACCCGGTCCTTGTCATCCCCGAAATCCGTGGTCTTGAACCACAGGGTTTCATCCTCGCGATAGATAAAGCCCTTGTCTTCCAGGTCGCCCAGCAGTCTGGCGACTCCGTCATTGACATAGAGGACACGTTCGCTGAAATACTGATCGAAGACGATGCCGAAATCTTTCAGATCCTTCTTGATGTCCTCGAGAATGATCCCGGCGGCATAATCGGTAAAGGATCGAATCGTCTCTTTTTCATCCTTTGCCAGGTAAAGGTCTCCGTCTCTCTTCAGGATTTCTCCGGCAATGTCCCGGATGTAATCCCCCTGATAGCAGGTGTCGGGAAACTCAACGGATTTCCCCAGCAGTTCGAGATAGCGATACCAGACCGATTTGCCCAGATTGTTCATCTGGTTGCCTGCGTCATTGATGTAGTATTCCCGGAAGATGTCATAGCCGGACATCGCCAGGATGTTCGCGATCACATCACCGACCACCGCGCCGCGGGCATGCCCGATGTGCAGCGGCCCCGTGGGATTGGCGCTGACGAATTCCACCTGGACTTTCCTGCCCTGCCCCGTATCAGCCGATCCATAACGATTCGCGAGGCGTTCAATGTCCTTCAGCTCTTCCGCCCAGACTTCCTCCCGGACAAAGAAATTGATGAATCCCGGGCCGGCAATCTCGCATTTTTCCAGGAAACGCCCTTCATCCCGAAGATGACCGGTAATCATCTCGGCAATCTTGCGGGGACTCATTCTCGCGGAAGATGCCAGGATCATGGCCAGGTTTGTGGCGTAATCCCCATGGGCCGCGTCCTTTGTCATTTCCATCTCCACCGGAGGGAGATTTTCCAGTTTCAGCAAGCCTTCCGCAATACAGGCGTTTGCCGCCTCTTTAACCAGCGCTGTCAAGCGATGCTTTATTGATCCGTCAACCATACAATGCCTATGACCTTAACGATGATCCCTTCTTTAACAAAAGCAGCCCCGCTTTCCCTTCCTTTCCGAACATTAAAAAAAGTTGGCCGTTGAGACCAACTTCCCGGAATGAGGGCAACTTCAGGGTGCTGCCGACATTTAATATTTTACCTAGACTTGATTATTTCCCCGTGCCTCGCCCTGCCCTTTCAGGAACTGCGGTCCTTCTTCTCCGCTTCATCGATATCCTTATCCTTGATGGAAAGGTCCCGGCTGTAATCCGGGCAGCGGACATTTCCCAGGGAATCCGTTACCACGTTGAATCGCTTCTGGCAATTGGCTCTCCATGCACAAATAGGACAGACCTTTCTTTCAGACATCTATGAACCCTCCCACTACAGCTTGCAACTTTTTTATACTGGTATAAAAACAGAAGAATCGTCTCTGTTTATCAGACAATCATTAAATTTGAAGAGTATTATCACCAGAATAAAGCTCACGATGCGGGTCATGGAAAAAACACGGATGAAATGTCTTCAAACTTGCGGTTACACTATCTTTATGTGTATTTGAAGTCAAGATATTTTATAGTTTCTCTCTGGCACACGGGGAGGGTTACAGCTGCCAGCTCTCGGCCAATACGCCGACATAGGTCAGATCGGCCTGCAGGGCCTCGTATTTCTCGAGGACATCCATTTCGGAATCGTCATTGATGTCGCTCATCGCATTGACGATGTTCTCGATGTCCGCTCGCTTCATGTAGTAACCGCCACCAACCTCCAAGCACTCCACCCCATAATCCGCATTCGAAAACTGGTTTTCAACCACCACGCAACTCGATTTGTCGAGGAACAGATAGAGATCCTCATTCTGCTTCACAAGCACGGGATCGCTCTGCCCGATACCGTCCACGAGACGCAGGATGTCGACATCCTCTTGAAAAGTACTGTAGTCATTGAGAGTATCCTGCCCATCACCAAGGCGAAAGAGGTATGTGTCGCTGCCCACACCACCGTCCAGCGTATCGTTTCCCGCCCGCCCATCGAGGGTATCGTTTCCTGCACCGGTGTTCAAAATATTGATCGCATCATTCCCTGTCAAAACATTACTCAGGATATTGCCGGTTCCGTTGATTGCCGCACTGCCGGTCAGGGTCAACCTCTCAACATGACTTCCCAGACTATAAGTGATGGAACTTTGGACTGTATCAATCCCCTCATTTGGATCTTCATAAACATAATCTCCTATATTGTCTACGACATAGACGTCATTCCCTACGTTGCCGTACATGGAATCGGCGCCCACGCCGCCGTCCAGTTTATCATTTCCTGCACTCCCTTTGAGGATGTCATTGCCTTCATAGCCATACATCTTGTCATTTGACGTTGAGCCAGTCCGGAAATCATTACCCGATGTGCCGTAAACCCTGTAGCCCTCAGCAACCAGTTCCACCGTTGTCAGGATCTCCCCGTCCGAGAATTTGAAGCGGTCCAAACGATAATTATCATCTGAAGAAAACCATTGGCTTATATGGACCACATCACCCGTGTCCTTGATCCGGACGTCCAGTTCATTCCACGCTGTCATGATGAATTCCACATCCTTGCGGTTTACATCCCCGGTAAACTGCAAGGTATCAACCCCGGGATCGCCACCGTCATGATTCATGATCCGGTCTTCACCATCACCCCGGGTAAACTGATACGTGTCCCGCCCTTCATTCCCCAGAAGACAATCGTTGCCTGCACCGCCGATTAAAATATCATTCCCTGTACCGCCAGTGAGGGTGTCATTTCCCGAACCACCACGTAGAGTATCATTCCCTGCACCACCATTGAGCGTGTCGTCGCCTTCATAGCCGTACATCCTGTCATTTGATGTCGATCCGAAGCGGTAGTCAATGCCAGACGTGCCGTAAACCCTGTAGCCCTCGGCCACCAGTTCTGCCGTTGTCAGGATCTCCCCATCCGAGAATTTGAAACGGTCCAAACGATAATTGGCATCAGATGAAAACCAAAGGCTTAAATGAACCACATCCCCCGTCTCCTTGATCCGAACGTCCAGTTCATTTCCAGGTGCCATGATGAATTCCACATCCCCACGTTTGACATCCCCTGTGAACTCCAGGGTATCCACTCCGGAATCGCCGCCGTCATGATTCATGATCCGGTCTTCACCATCACCTCGTGTAAATTGATACGTGTCCCGCCCTTCATTCCCCAGAAGGCAATCGTTGCCAGTGCCGCCGATCAAAATATCGTTCCCTGCACCACCGGTAAGGTTGTCATCTCCCGGACCGCCGTATAAGGTGTCATTCCCGGCTCCGCCATTGAACGAATCGTTTCCTTCATAGCCGTACATCCTGTCATTTGACGTCGATCCTGTCCGGCTGTCACTATTAGACGTGCCGTAAACCTTGTAACCCTTTTCCACAAGTTCCGCTGTTGTCAGGACCTCCCCATCCGAAAATTTGAAACGGTCCAAACGATAATTGGCATCCGAAGAAAACCAATTATTGATATTAATCGCTTCGTCCGTATCCTTGATCCGAACACTCAGTTCATTTCCAGCCGTCATGATGAATTCCACATCCCTGCGGATGACATCCTCTGTGAACTCCAGGGTATCCACTCCAGTATCCCCACGATCATGATTCACAATCCGGTCTTCACCATCACCCCGCGAAAATTGATACGTGTCGCTTCCTTCATTCCCCAGAAGACAATCGTTGCCCGGACCGCCGATTAAAAGATCATTCCCTGAACCGCCAGTTAGGTTGTCATCTCCCGGACCGCCTAGCAACGTATCCTCTCCGGCGCCGCCGTCGAGCGAATCATTACCTTCACCTCCATCAATTTTATCGCTGTTTCCTCCGCTATAAAGATGATCATTCCCGGCATATCCATAGACCAAATCTTTCCAACCAGCCTGTGTTGCCGTGTCGTTTCCCGGACCCAAGCGAACCACATTCCTGCCTGCCTCTTCAATGATCTGCACCAATTCTTCGCTCTGAGACGCAAAGGCTTCGTAAAAGGACGAAAAATTTGTTTTCTCGTCCACATCCATCCCTCTTAAGGTTCTGACGAATTCCGTCAGGATCGACTTTCCTGAATCGTAATTCTCGTTCAGTTCATTCTGGATGTAATTTATTGCACCCCTCAGATCACCTTTGATGCACGAAGCATCCGCATCCCAGGAGTAGGTGATTTGGGAGTAAAGATCCTTGAGATGTGTCTGAACCATGAGGCGGCCGTATATTGACTCCAGCAAGATCTTGTAGGCATCGCTGAGATGAGAAATCGCCGCTTGTCCCGGATCCGGCTTGGAATCCTGAAGGAAATCCTCTCCAATCATCTTCTCCAAGACCGCCAGTTTTCGCCCATCGAAAAAGTTGCCGCGGCTGGTCGGCGAGACGCCGTCGCTTCCCGTCCACTTGAAAAGAATCCGATCCATGAGGCCGCTACGGACAGCCGGGTCGGCTGCTGCGATAAACTGCTGGACAAGCAATTGCAACTGCCCGCTGGTATCTCTCACCATGACCTGATGCAGATCGTAGACATTGCCGAAACCTCGTAAATCCGGCAGGACGGCGATATCCGCCGGAACATCCAGCGTTTCAGCAGTAATCGTAAACATTTTATCCGCCCGAAACCAGACATCAGCCGCAGTTCCTGACGTGCCGTCAGTCCTTTGATAGGAACCAATCTGCTTATGGGCATTACCGTTTTCATCAACCAGACTTGAATCTGAAAAACCGGTATTGATTGAGGCAATTCCCATCTCCGAAAGGGTTTTAAGCTCATTCGGGGTAGAATAACCGTCTCCGTCCAAATCCTGCCATATCTTCAAGTTGGCGTATGCCGCATCATTTACATCGATTTTCCCGTCCGCATTGTCGTCCAGTTCTGCCAGTGCCTGGAAACCGTTGGCTGCCCTCGTTCCATTGGCCAGCAAAGTCTGATCGCCGAAGAGTTCCCGTCCACTATCGATTGTTCCATTGCCGTTCTTATCAAGGACAAGCAGCCCATCCTCAGACTTCGCCCAACCCGTTTGTTCGGCAAAGCCGTTCCCGTCATGATCAAAGTACGCCCCGGATTTTACCCCGGCCGTTTCCACCCCGTCCCCATCCAGATCTAAAATAATCGGGCTCAAGATGGTTTTTGCTGTGTTGAAAAGGCTACGGATCAGTTCCGCACCGTAAGCATCCGAAGCAACCAAATCAAGATATGCATTTACAGCTTCCATTGCATTGTTGCTGAAAAGAGACAGCTGATCGTTCAACCATTCAGCAACCTGATGACCAAGAGTATGTAAACCAGTCAATTTGTCGGAGGTATAATCAACTGCCTTGCTGTAGAGAGCAACCAAGTCGACAATTTTTGCGGCTGCAAAGTTGAAGGTTTCTGTGAAAGCATCACCAATGACTTTAATTGAATCCGACGAGATTTCAACGGCCTGCTCATAGGAATATTGAACTGCTTTGACAACTTCCTTCAATGCCATCACGGTATCTTCAATGGCCTTGGTCGTCATTTCTGGATCATTCGTCATAGCCTTGATTCTCACACCCTCAGCAAGTGACGTGATTCCAACTATTGCAAGCCCAAGACGAACAAGCGGAGATAAATCTCTCACGTGATAACCATCGGCAAGAAGTGGATTTGGATAAAAGGCATTCAAGATCTGATTGAGCTCATTCTTGGACATCATACTCGCCCCAAGAAGCACACCACCAATCGCTCTACTCCATCCTTCTGAATCCGTTATCTTGCCGTCTATTCCAAAATATGTAAACACAGCGGCTATCCTCTGAGCCTGAGGAATATGGATATAATCAGGCGATTTGATAACTTGGGGAACCGTCAGGTTGTAGAAGTCATCCCAGGCTTGGTGAATGGCCACCAAACCTGCCTTGAGCGAGGTCATCTTGACTTCAAAGGTATTCCCACCCAGATGGCCACCGCCAAGACGAGAAACAATGTCAGAAGTACCAGATGAAGATGTGAAGAAATGGGAGGCATCGATTTGGCTGACAATTGTGTCAAATTTTCCAGAAGAATAATCAGTGGAGTGCATCTGTGCAATGCCATCCATGCCACCCAGTCCATTGAAGGTACATAGCTTAACTTTGGCATGGTTTTCTGGATTTTCCTTTATGTAATCATATGCAGCGTACTGTGCGATTGCCCCGCCCAGGCTGTGACCGGTGAAAGAAATATCAGTTGCACGAAGATCTTTCAGTGAATTTAACAACTGCGCCTTACTGTCTTCCCACTGCTTGTTCCCTAACGCAACATCAGCCGCTACATCCTGACCATTCTGGCTACCTGCAAAGGATACGATATATTCATTCGTTCCCTTCTTTTGATAAATTGTATACTCAAAACCATTTTTGGCATCTTGAACATGGTCTTTAATTTTGTATAGATCATCCGGTACCCTGTTATTGAAGTATGATGCGTTACTCGCCTTTGACATAATTCTTGATTCTTCAGTTGTAATCATGGCTTATTTTTCTCTTTTACAGAAATTAATTACTTTGATCGTGCGATAGGGATTTTTTTGTGAGAAATACTCATTACTATGACGAGCATGGATAAAAGCAGCTCGGCAGCCGTCCGGTGATACACTAACCGCATGAATAGCGCCAACAATCAGGCGAATGGCCTTCTCCCCATTGGCGAGCCAAAGGCCATTGTCACCGGGATCGGTTGCTTTATATTGCTCCTGACCATATTGCACCATATACCCACATTTGAGAGGATAGATTCCACGTACATACCCCTTCATCATGGCCAGAGGATAGTCAATGCTCCTAAGGTTGCCATTACGCTCCAGTATCCAGAACGACCGAGTGTCAGGTTTTAGATAAACAGAACGTTTATCTCCAAAAATGACATACGCATCCAGAAATTCACTATAGGACATGGAATATGCCAGGGAGAGATAAAAGGGCAACGGGGTACCTTTTGTTCCCGGCTTTTCATGATAAACCATTTTCCCTGGAGATGCGTCTGTGGAAAGCTCTATAAACTCGATATAATTCTCGCCCCTCAGTTTGTATTTGTGAGGAGCCTTAATAGGATCTCTACCAGAGGTATTCCCTGGCACCCAATCACAGTCAAAAGAACTATCGATTCGCATATCCAGCCCTGGCGCAGGATGATCTTGCGGGTTTTCCACAGTGCCTTGGTAGATTGACGGTTCCCATTTCGGTTTTTTCCATTTCGGTCCACTGTCTTCTGTAAAAAGCACTTTCCCTTTCCGCACACATTTAAGCAAAGAAGCTTGATGATAAAAATCAACTTTTCCCGTATCTGGATTCCAGACGGTCAAATGGTTAGCTAACGGAATTTTTCCAGTTGGTTTCAATGTTTTGTTCGTGATGAACAAAATATGATTGTTATCAATCCAACCGGTCGATTCAATGCCGGCTTCCTCAGCCCATATGCCCGAATCGATAACCTTATATGGTGACTTGGAATCCTTAGTGCCGCATCCATTACAAATGAGCAGCAGGGCAGATAACAGGCAGGTTATAAACATCCTCTTAGTGTCGGTGAGTGGATTCCTGCCCATGGGCATTTTCTCATTCCATGCCCCCCAATGGCAGAGCACTCGTAGTATGAAGTCACTGCACGAATCACCTGATCTATTTGTCGTGTTGATCACGTCGCATCCTCCTAAAAAAAGTTTCCTTGTAAATAGAACCATTAATAAATGGCTGCATTTCATTAATATTGTCTCTCTATTAATTTTCATCATTCGTTCCGTATCCGAACAATTAAGGTAAAATTTCACCTTCACTTGAATCTGGAATTGATCGGGATAGATTGGCCTTGCACACACATAGGCGTGAAACTTTTGCTATTTTCTTGGTCAGTGTGAATTCAACTTTTGACCAGTTTGTGACAAGCCATCATAAATAGCGAGAAATCCTATCATCCCTAAACAAGGCACATCGTTTCTTCCAACGTTATCATTGCTTATTCTCTCCTCCACAGCAATCAATCACTTTGACCGTCCGATAGGGTTTCGTCTGTGAGAAATATTCTTTAATATTATTTGCGTGGATAAAAGCAGCTTTACAACCGTCAGGTGAAACGCTTACGGATCCTATATCCCCAGTAATCAAGCGGACCGATTTTTCATTCTCAATGAACTGGAGACCACGATCAACATGGTGGGTTCCTTTATTCTCCTGGGAATATCGGGCCAGATAGCCCCTCTTTAAAGGATAGATTCTTTCCACATAGCCCTTCTGTATGGACTGTGGGTAGGGTACACTCTTTAAATTACCATCACGCTCAAGAATCCAGAACGACCGGGTGTCAGCTTTCGGGTAAACAGAACATTTATCCCCAACAATGACATACGCATCCAGAAAATCACTGTAGGAAATGTGATATGCCAGGGAGAGATAAAAAGGCAAAAGCATACCTTTTGCTCCCGGCTTTTCATGGTAAATCATTTTGCCTGGAGACGAGTTTGAGGGAAGCTCTACAAACTTGATATGATTCTTGCCCTTCAGCTTGTATTGGTAAGGGGCCTTAATAGGAACTCTACCAAAGTTTTCCCCCGGCACCCAATCACAGTCAAAAGAACTATCAATTTGCATATCCGGCCCTGGTGCTGGATGCTCTTGAGGGTTTTCTACTGTACCGCGATAGATCGTCGCTTCCCATTTTGGTGCTTTCCAATTCGGGCCACTATTTTCCCAAAATAACACTTCCCCTTTCCGCACACACTGAAAGCCGAAGGCTTGATGATAAAAATCAACCTTCCCGGAATTTGGATTCCAGACGGTCAAATGCGCAACCATCGGAATGCGCCTACTTGGTTTCAATGTTTTGTTCGTGATGAACAAAACATGATCGTTATCAATCCATCCCGTCGATTCAATTCCGGCTTCCTCAGCCCATATACCCGAATCGATAACCTTATATGGTGACTCGGACTCTTTAGTGCCGCATCCGGTACAAATGAACAGCAGGGTAAAGAACAGGCCGGCTATAAACATCCTCGTAGTGCTGAGAAGTGGATTCCTACCCATTGGCATTTTCCCGATCAATTCCCCACCCATGACAAAATACATGTAATATTAGGCAACTGAACGCATCACCTGGGCTATTTTTCGTGTTGGTCACGTCGCATCCTCTGAATAAGTTTCTAATGTAAATCTCAACAATGATGAAGTGTATTGATAAACGGCAGCATTTCATTAATTTGTCTCACCATGGATTTTCATCTTTCGTTCCGTAGCCTTCACGAATATTCAGAAATTTCACATTCAATTCAACTTTTGACCGAATAAACCGTTATGATGACATTCTAAATAGACATATTCCTTTGATTCTGTCGTGGTATAAAAAATGACTTTAAGATGTGATTTGGGGCGATACTGTATGGAGTTAAAAATATATCGGCAAAATACAGTACATTTAAATTGGAATCACTTCAATTTTTGATTGTAATTATTATTAATTTCAAGTATTTTTAACGGCATAAAAATCGGCAATCGGAGATAAAGATGGTCTCTCAAATTCACTTAATGACGCCTCTCCTGCCGGAAGGGGCAGATGAACTTCAAGATCTTGCCTTGGAGGTAATCCAAAAATCTGCCGCCCTCGGAAGCAGACAGCACCCTGTAACGCTCGATGCACTTCAGGATCTGCTTAGGATTATTAACAGTTATTATTCCAATCTGATTGAGGGACACAACACCCATCCCCATGACATTGTCCGTGCCATGCAGCAAGAGTACGATTCAGAATCGGCCAAGCGCAATCTTCAGATGGAAAGCATCGCCCATATTACCGTTCAGAAGGAGCTAGAAAAGCAACTACGGGAAGGGTCGGAAGTCAACGTTACCCATCAGGAATTTCTCTGCACTATTCATCGTGAGTTCTACCGGCAACTGCCTGAGGAATTCCGAATTGTCACGAATCCGGAAACGGGCAGACAGAGTGCCGTCATCCCGGGAGAGCTCCGCGAAGAGTCTGTCAAGATGGGTTATCACCACCCGCCGGAACATGACTCGCTCAAGGCGTTTCTCCATCGCTTCGCGGAGTTTTATGCACCGGACAGACATCATGGCGCACTGAAACTTGTTGCCGCTGCAGCTGCCCATCACCGGCTGATGTGGATTCATCCTTTTCTTGACGGCAACGGTCGAGTGGCACGCCTTTTCACCGAAGCCTACTTTCATCGAATTCCAGTTCATGGTTTCGGACTCTGGTCGGTGAGCCGGGGGCTGGCCCGTAGGAATGCCGATTATAAGTCTGCCTTGGCCTTAGCTGATTTACCCCGTCGCAACGATCTGGACGGCAGGGGAAATCTTTCCAATGAAGTTCTGGTGCATTTTTGTCGCTTCTTTCTAGACATTTGTCTCGACCAGGTGGAGTACATGGGAAGCCTGCTTCGGCTGGAAGAGCTCGTTGAGCGTATCAGACGATATGTAGAACTACGCAACGCCGGAATGATCAATGGACCATCAGAAGGGAAAAAGCTGAGACTTGAATCGGCCCGAATGCTCCAGGAGGTTCTGGTAAAGGGCAAAGCAGCCCGGGGATCAGTCATTGCCGCGTCAGGTTTGAAAGAAAGGACAGGAAGAAGCCTCCTGGGACAACTGATCGACGAAGGATTGCTTGTTTCTGATACGCCGAAAGGCGATGTCCGCCTGGGTTTTCCGATTTCCGCCGCGGGGTGGTTTTTCCCCGATCTTTATCCTACGCGATCTCAATGAAGTTCTTCCGATAAAAGACCATAAGGTCGCCATAGTGAATATTGACGAGTTGCTTGAAAAATATCGGGCATTGCTTGCTGAAAACCGTTCCTTGCGGGAAGAAAACGAATTCCTGAAGGCACAGATTGGGATTACAACGCCCCCTCAACCGGATACACATCAGGATTCTGAAAATCCTTCGCCATCGGTTTTAAAGGCCCAGCAATCGTCACGGGAAAATTCGAGATCGGGAGTACCAGGCCCACCCGATCCGAACGAAAAAATCAGGCTATTCATGTCCCTGTTTCAAGGGCGGAAGGATGTTTATGCCAGAAGATGGCAGAGCAGGACGGGCAGGTCGGGGTATGCACCGGTTTGCCTCAATGAATGGAAATCCGGCCTCTGTCGGAAACCGGCAGGGAAATGCGCTGACTGCAGCCATCCGGCTTACGAAGCCTTGGACGAAAAGGTCATCGAATCGCATCTGCGGGGCCAGATCGTTGCCGGCCTCTATCCACTCTGCCAGGATGAGACATGCCATCTTCTCGCCATTGATTTTGATGATGAAGGCTGGAAAGAAGACTGCACGGCACTCCGGGCGGTCTGCACCGCTTTTGAAATCCCGATGGCCCTGGAACGATCCCGTTCCGGAAACGGGGCACATGCCTGGTTTTTCTTTGCGCATTCCATCCCGGCAAGCCTGGCGCGGAAGTTTGGTTCCGCCCTGCTGACCGGTGCCATGAACCGGAGACATGAACTGACCTTCAAATCGTACGACCGCTTCTTTCCCAATCAGGACACCCTCCCCAAGGGAGGCTTCGGTAACCTGATCGCCCTTCCCCTCCAGAAGAAGGCCCGAGAAAAGGGTAACAGTGTTTTTGTAGATGAGAACTTCCGTCCCTACGAAAACCAATGGGAGTTCCTGGCTGGCATCGGCCGATTGTCAGAGGAGGAGATAACCAGATTGATCCCGCAGCTGAGCCCTGGAAACGAGTTGGGAACGCTCCGGAAGGACGATGAAGAAGTCGAAAAACCTTGGGAATCCTTGCGAATGAACGTGTCCGGAAACGACTTCCCGCAAACCGTCTGGCTGGTTAGGCTTTTCTTTTACACTTAATTGGGCTTTTGTGCCCACTGGGATCTCTAACCTTCTGAATTCACTATATCGCTCTTTGAAAAAATCGAGGTCATCTCAAAAATGTGGTGCCAAATGATAGGTGGATTATCCTTGACATAGCAGAGCATATTTCATATTCATGGGGTGTCAAGAAAGGAGTTCCCCATGTTTGCCAGAGTCAAGAAAACCGGCCCATACGAATACCTCCAGATTGTCGAAAATCGGCGGGAGGGCAAAAAAACCATCCAACGGGTTATCGCTACAGTCGGCCGCATGGAACAACTACAGGCCAAGGGCGATATTGAGAACCTGGTGCGATCCCTTTCCCGTTTTTCCGAAAAGGTGTTGTTGGTCCTGTCCGGCAAGAGTGAAGGCATTCAGGCATCGGCGAAGAAAATCGGTCCTGCCATCATCTTCGAGAGACTCTGGAAGGAACTGAAAATTGACCGTATCCTTCGTGGCCTTCTTGCAGACCGCAAATTTTTCTTCGATGTGGAAAGGGCCATTTTCCTGACTGTTCTGCATCGACTCTTTACCTCCGGTTCTGATCGCTCTTGCGACAAGTGGCATCGTGACTATGTCATTTCCGGGGTGGATGGGTTGTCCCTTCACCACCTTTACCGGGCGATGGCCTTCCTGGGGGAAGAGACCAACGACCAGAAAGATCGAACCCCCTTCTCTCCCCGCTGCACCAAGGATGTCATTGAAGAGGAACTGTTCCAGATGCGACAGGATCTGTTCAGTGGCCTGGATATCGTTTTCTTCGATACCACCTCTCTCTACTTTGAGGGAGAAGGAGGCGAGACTCTTGGTCGACGTGGTCACAGCAAGGATCATCGTCCCGATCTGAACCAGATGATCGTCGGCGTCATTCTCGACAACAATGGCAATCCCGTCTGTTGCGAGATGTGGCCGGGCAACACGGCGGATGTCAAGAGTCTGATCCCCGTTGTCGAAAGAATTCGGAGTCGCTTTCCTATCGGTAGATTCTGTGTCGTCTCCGACCGGGGCATGATCAGTGACGCAACGCTGGCCTGGCTGGACAAAGAACACATCCCTTACATTCTGGGAGCCCGGATGAGGAGGGTCAAGGAAATCAAAGAGAAAGTTCTCTCCGCCGATGGAAATTACCGGGAGGTCTTCCCGGAAGGTGCATCTTCCAAGGATCCTTCTCCGTTGAAGGTCAAGGAAGTCGTTCTTGAAAATCGCCGCTATATCGTCTGTTTGAATGACCGGCAGGCGAGAAAGGATGCCGCTGACCGCCAGGCCATTACCGAGGCCCTGCAAGAAAAGTTGCAGCATGATCCCAAATCGCTGGTAGGCAACAAGGGGTTCCGAAAATATTTGAGGCTGGATCAGGATGCCGTTTCCCTCAACGAGGAAAAGGTTCAAGAGGAGGAGCGCTTCGACGGGAAATGGGTCCTCCGGACCAATACCGATCTTACGGCGGAGCAGGTGGCCCTCAAATACAAGGAACTCTGGCAGGTGGAACATGTCTTCCGGGACATGAAATCCATCCTGGATACACGGCCGATCTTTCACCAGCGCGATGAGACCATCAAAGGCCATGTCTTCTGCAGTTTCCTTGCCCTGGTACTGCGGAAGGAATTGGACCGCAGATTGGGAAAAGCCGGGCATGATTTTGAGTGGGCTGACATTAAACAGGATCTGAAGGCCTTGCAGGAGGTCTTTCTCGAAGACAACGGGAAGAGACTTGCAATCCGTAGCGAATGCCAAGGGGTTTGCGGCAAGGTTTTTCAGGCTGTCGGTGTTGCCCTTCCTCTCACCATTCGGGAGGTGTCATGATGATTATCCGATTTTCAAAGAGCAATATGTGGTGCCAAGAACTTTTTATGGATACCTATGTCACTGATATAACAATACTATTTTTTAGCAACTGTAAAACTTCAGTTAGGGCAAACATGCTTTATATCGAAAAAGCAGGAATTTCTCAGCGGGGATTGAATGCGATCAAAAGGCTGGCCGCCTTCAGAAACCCGGAATTTTACAAGGCACAGGCGCTGCGGCTGTCGACTTATAACAAACCGCGCATCATCTCCTGCTCGGAAGAAACACCTGTATACCTTTGCCTCCCGAGAGGCTGCGAAGCCGACACTGCCGCCCTGCTCAATCAATTCGGCGCCAAGGTTGAACGGCTGGACCATACCTCTCCGGGAAAACCCATCCACGTTATTTTCAAAGGAAACCTGCGAGATGAACAGTTTCCCGCTGCGGAAGAGATGCTGAAACATGATACCGGCGTTCTTTCGGCAACCACGGCTTTCGGTAAAACGGTCATTGCCGCGAAACTGATCGCCGAGCGGAAGACCAGTACATTGATCCTGACGCACCGGAGGCAATTGCTCTCCCAATGGACGGAAAAACTGAACGAGTTTCTGCAGATCGATGAAACGCTTCCTGCCTTGGAGAAAAAGAGGGGACGTAAAAGAAAGCAAAGCCTGATTGGTCAGATCGGGGCGGGAAAGTCCACTCCGAGCGGCCTCATCGACGTCGCGATTATGCAGTCCTTGAACAGGAGCGACGAGATCAGGGAGGAAATCAGGCATTATGGCATGGTCATCGTCGATGAATGTCATCATGTGCCGGCATTCAGCTTTGAACAGATCCTCAAGGGCGTTCATGCGAAATATGTCTACGGTTTGACGGCCACCCCAACACGGCAAGATGGCCACCACCCCATCATTTTCATGCATTGCGGACCGATCCGTTACCGGGTGGATGCCAGAAAGCAGGCGGAAAAGAGGCCCTTTGATCATTATGTCATCCCCCGATTGACGAATTTCAGGACTCCGCTGAATACGGAAGGGAAAGAGCCGTTGATCCAACAACTCTATGCTGCCATTGCTGTGAATGAGCCAAGGAATCAGCGGATTGCCGATGATGTCCTGCGGTGCTTTCAGAAAGGCGGCAACGCCCTGATCCTCACCGAAAGGACTGCCCATGTGACTCTGCTGGCCGCGAAGTTGCGGGAGCACATCCCCGATGTCATTTCCCTGACTGGCGGAAAAGGGGCAAAGGAGACGCGGGAGGCGTTGGCTCGCATCTTCGAAGCTCCCGCCGAAAAGCCGTTGACGTTGATTGCGACCGGTAGATACATCGGCAAGGGGTTCGATGAGCCTCGTCTGGACACGCTGTTTCTGGCCATGCCCATCTCCTGGAAAGGAACGCTCCAGCAATATGCGGGAAGGCTCCACCGCCTCTGCGAGAATAAGCGGGAAGTGGTCATCTACGACTACATCGACATTCATGTCCCGATGTTGGAAAAGATGTATCACAAGCGGCTGGCTGGATACGCATCGATTGGATACAAGGCGAGGGCGCAAAGCGTCCCGGATGAAGGGGCGGATATCATTTTCGACAGCGCAACCTTTCTGCCGATCTATCGAAACGATCTGCTGAACGCCGCGCAGGAGATCCTGATCGTCAGCCCCTTCGTTACAAAGAGGCGGGTCATGCAGACACTGTCTTTTCTGAGTGCCGCCCTGAACCGTAACGTCAAGACGGTTGTCGTCACAAGGCCGATATCCGACTTCAAGGAAAAGGACCAGGCGGCCTTGGAGGAAACCCTGGCATTACTGACTGACGCAGGCATCCGGCTTTTGTTCAGATCCAACATCCATCAGAAATTTGCAATCATCGATCAGAAGATCGTCTGGTACGGAAGCATCAACCTGCTGGGTTTCGGCCGAGCGGAAGAAAGCATCATGAGACTTGAAAACGCAAGCATCGCCGACGAGCTGCTTGGAAGCATCCAGAAATAAGCCAGGCAATCACGGAAACAATCCCGTTTTATCTTCAAGTTCATTGTCCAATCATCCAAGCGTTTTCTTGTTTCCATTGGAAACCTGTGATAATGGCATTGAAAAATAATTTCTTGAAAGGTACCGTTATGAAAACAGAACTCCTTAACGAATATATCTTCACCGAAATCGCCATGGAAATTTCGTAGGCCATGAGAAGATCCCGGCAACAAAAAATGGAAGCAGAAGGGGCCAGCGCAGAAGAAGTGGCCAATACCCCAATCTCCATTGAAGACCGTCGAAGAGCCCTTAATCTTCTCGAAAACGAGCGGCAACAGGTCATGGCACTGCTTACAGAAATGCACGCCGATTTAGAGGGTTTTCCTGAAGAATGTCATTAATTGAGAAACGCGAAGGTGGCGCATGACGATCTTTGACAAAATAGCGAAATTCCTTAAGGAACATGAAGCACCTGCCGAATTGATGGATCAGGTTGCTTTTGTCAAGGATCAGATGGCTGTTCTCATCCGGGAGAACGCGACGCTCAAAAATAAGCTTTCACTGCGCATTGCCGAGAATAAAGTTCTTGAAACGCAGATAAAGGATCTCGAAAGAGCAGAAGACAGTAAGGAAGGCAGCGAAAGCACCGGCGACAGCAATTCCTGAAGGCAATATCCATTATGCGATACAAAGTCGAGCTTCTCGGCCTGCCTGAGTCCGGAGAAAGAAGAGAACTGTTCCACCTGGTTGTCTATGCGCAGAACGAAGAGGAAGCGGTGGTAAAGGCGCAAAAGGAATACGCGGTCAGATATCCCGATTCGCCTTTCCCTCCGGAAGATTCTTCCTGGATTGCCTATGGTACACGTGAGGAAGATTGTTGGGGATAAAGGATATTTGCCCTCTTTATGAAAAGGAACGGAGCGAGAGGGCGAGCGATCCCCTTTTATCATTCATGCCCAGTTTCTTCCGGATGTTTTGTCTGTGAAATTCAATCACTCGTTGGTTTGCATTTAAGAGTTGCGCGATTTCCTTCGATGTTTTTCCTTCCTTTACCAGTACGGCAATCTGAAGCTCTGTCTTCGTCAGATTCAAATAACTGGACTTCAATTTCTGCACAAGGGGTGAGGCAATTTCATTAAGATTCGCCTCCGCCATTTGGAGAAACCCCTTCTCGACATCCTGTAGAGGTCTCTTTCTCAGCTTTTCCAAATAAGGCAGTACCTGAGACTTGATGTTACCCAGAAATCTTTCCTGTAATTCCTGCTGGTCCTTCTCCATGGTATTCAGCAGGACCTTCAGGGTCGTATTGACTTCCATGAGATTGCGCGCCTTGATCCGCAATTCTCTCTCACTTGTTCTTAAAGCTTCCTCTGCCCTTTTCCGCTCAGCGATTTCAGATTTCAATTGCCGATTTCTTTCTTCAAGCTGGAACGTACGCTCTTTGACCAATTCCTCCAGATGGTCACGGTATTGCCTCAGGACTTCCTCGGTCCGCCTGCGCTCGGTAATATCCTCGGCAAGTCCCTCATAATAGAGCGTTTTCCCCTCCGCGTTACGTACGGAACGGCCCCTGAAACATACCCAGCAGGTGCTGCCATCCTTTTTTCGCATCTGCGCTTCAAAATCGTCGTAGTCCTTTTGATCCATAATCGAAATGAATCGCTTGCGGCTTTCGGGACTCACATGGAGCTGCCTTCCCAGATTGGTCACGGTAGTCATCATCTCCTCCGGTGAGTCAAAACCGAAAATATGGGCCAAAGCGGGATTGGCATCAAGAAAGCGTCCTTCAGGAGTGGTACGATAAATTCCCTCGATGGCGTTCTCAAAAATACTGCGGTATTTTTCCTCTGCTTTTTTCAGTTCCTCCTCTGCGCGCCTTTTTTCCGTAATGTCCTCAACAAAGCCATCAAAGTATAGCGTTTCTCCCTTTTCATTACGGACAACACGGGCCTTGTTGGAGATCCAGCGGATACTGCCGTCTTTCCTGCGAAGTTGAACCTCAAAGCTTCCGTAATCCCTTTCCGCCAGTTGGTTTATCCATTCCTTGCGTTTTTCCGGGTCGACATAAAATTTCTGCCCAATATCTTTCACACTGTTCTTTACCGCTTCCGGCGAATCATATCCAAGGAGCCGGGAAAAGGAGGGATTGATTTCAATTAACCTTCCATCAAAAGTGCTCCTGTAAATACCCTCAATGGCGTTTTCAAAGATACCCCGGTATTTCCCCTCAGCCACTTGCAGCGAATTCCGCAGGGTATCCCACTCTGCAAGCGACGCATCCAGGTTGATAAGGGGAAATGTGCCCTGTCGCAGGGCATCCTTCCCAGATTTCGCCGAGTTGTGATGTCCTTCAACGGATTCGAATTTCGCAATCCTCCTTCTTATCTCTTCCAGCTCATGAATCAGCTGCGCTTTGGACTTATTCTCGTCTTTCATAAACCCAATATCCTTAAATCACGAATCGGTTAACCGGGTTGAATGCTCCAACATAACGGCGAAATCACTGCTTGAAGGTATCATATGAATTATTCGGATATAGTCCAGACAATTCTAATGGTTAATTGTTGCCGGCCATATAAAATGCTTAACATTTCGGACCTATTGTGGGTTAATCTAAGAGAAATCGGATACCAGGATTTGACAATGCAGGGAGGACGAATTCATGATCATCGATACAATGAGTGCGGATCCGAGCGGTTCGGACGACACCGGGAGAGGGCTGGACAAAGGATACATCATTGTTCTCACCGGCTACGGCAAGGGGAAGACAACGTGCGCCCTGGGAATGGCAATGAGGGCTGTAGGTCAGGGATTGAAGGTGGCCATCCTTCAGTTCCTTAAGGGGTCGTGGAAGTACGGTGAGTTGGATACGGTGAAAAGACTGGCCCCCGATATGATCATCCGGCCCCTGGGGGAGGGATTTGTTCATGTCAACCCTGAAAATCCGGCTTTGAAAGACATCCAATGTGCAGAAGCCGCCTGGAGGGTATGCAAAGAGGCGATTTTTTCCGGCAATTACGGCATGGTTGTGCTCGACGAGGTGAACAACGCCATTGCTTATGGTTTGCTGCCGGTTGACGAGGTGGTTGCCGTATTACAGCAGCGTCCAACTGAGCTTCATGTTGTCCTGACCGGCAGGGACGCACACCCGCGCATACTGGAAATCGCCGACCTCGTGACGGAGATGAAAGAAGTGAAACATCCTTACCGGAAGGGGATCACGTCTCGAAAGGGCATTGAATACTGAAAGTTTTCACAGACGATCCCGGATGGAAAGGACAGGAGCCTTTTTAGCTGGCTCCTTCCTTTCCGAATAATGCCTGCAACATGCACCCATCAATAAACCTCATTTTTCCTGAGCGAAAAGAAAACCGGCTCAATCCCGCTTAACCCCATATCCCCTTGACAGTTTATTCCTGTCATTCTTACCGTAATCGATCAGTATTGTATAACCACCTAAATATACATATAAATTTATCGTCCTAACTTTTGCGATGTGGACCGTTTATTTCCGTCCTGCCAGGAATATTTCAAGAAAAAGGAGAGAGGAGGCACTATGAATTATACAATCCGGAATAAGAGGCTGTCCGACGACGAATTTTTCAAGATACGAAAAGAGGAAGTGCTCCCCATGTGGGAAACGGGGAAACAGGTTGAAAACCTGGACGAGTGTATCGCCGCGGCGAAAGAATTATCCCAGGTGAGTCGCGGCGCCCAGGGGAAAAGAGCTGCCCTCAAACTGAAAGACGCGAAGGAAAAGGGAACGCACGTCCTGATCCCCCAATTCGGACGGGCTCTTACCGAATATATGGTTGATGGTCTGTCGTATGTGGAAGAGCACTCGGAACTGGCCCCTAACGGTTTCTGGCTTATCTACTCGGACTCTTATACGCGGAAGCTCAACTTCAAGAAAGCCGCGGAGGGCATCGAGCGAAGCAGGCAGGAAGGGATGTCCATGCTCAACGGCTGGCCCATCGTCAATTTTGGCGTCGAAGAGGCAAGAAGAGTGATGCAGGCAACGACGGTGCCTCTCAGCTTCAATTCCACCGACGAGGACGGGCGGTTGGCCTCGGAGATTGCACTGGCTGCGGGGTTTGATGCCTGTTACTCACGATCCCTTCAGGAAGTCATCGCCCACTGCAAGAATATCCCTTTGGATGAAGAGATCCGAATCAATCAATACGAACAACGTCTTGCGGGGATCTATACGGAAAACGGCGTCCCCATCTGCCCGTGGAACCCCTCCAATCTGACCGGCTACGACAGCCCGGGATATCGGTCCTTCGTGTGCGTCTCCGAATCTCTCCTGGCTGCAGAGCAAGGGGTGAAGCATCAATTTATCGAGCATGGGCAGAACATGAATATGATCCAGGATATCGCCATGATCAGGGTGACAGAGAAGCTCTGTTACGAATACTGTGAGCGCTTTGGCTATACAGATGTCAATTTCTATACGGGTGGTTTCCCCTTTTTAGGCGCCTGGCCGCCCCGGGCGGAGGAAGCGAACGCTATGATCGCGTGGAATGCCGTCATTACCATGATGGGCGGTTTCCCTGGGGTCATTTTGAAGTGCCAGGATGAAGCTTTTGCAACCCCCACAAAAGAAAGCATGGCCATGTCGGTCAGGCTGGCCCATCATCTCGTCACCCTGATGGGAACCCAGAAGATTGCAGACAGCGAGAAACTGAGGCTGGAAGAGGAAATGATCGAAGCGGAAGTGAGAGCCCTGATGGAAAAGTGCCTGGAAGCCGGCGATGGCGACATGGCGGTCGGCATGTGCATGGGTGTCGATGCCGGATGGATCGATACGATGCTGACCCCTTGGAAGTACAATAAAGGGAATGTCACGGTCATGCGCGATGCGGAAAGCGCGGTGAGGTATTACGATTCAGGGAATATTCCTCTGCCGGAAGAGGTGAAGGAGTATCACAGGCAAAAACTGTCAGAGCGGGAAAAGAAGGCAGGACAGCTGAACTTTGAAATGGCAGTACAAGATCTGCAGTTTGCTTCTATCTTAAAGAAGAAATGAGCCCAAGAGGAGGAATCAATGGAAAAGAGACAGGTGAATAAGAGCGTCGTCATCGGCACCATTGGAGCTGATGCACACATGATCGGCGGTTGGGTGCTCCGGAGGGCATTCGAAGAAGCGGGCTTTACCGTGGCCTTTCTGGGAGCCGTCGTCCCGCAGCATGAGTTCATCAATGCCGCGCTTGAAATCGATGCCGACGCCATTCTCGTTTCGTCAATGTATGGAATGGGTTTATTGGACTGCGAAGGGCTCCGCGACAAATGCATCGAGGCAGGACTCAAGGATATCATCCTTTATGTGGGTGGTACCGTGGCGGCCCCTCTGGAACTTGAAAAGAACTGGCCTGAAATTGAACGGCGCTTCACGGCGATTGGCTTCAACCGCGCATTTCCTAACACCTGCACGGCAAAGGAGGCTGTTCAGACTTTAAAGGTGGATCTCGGCATCGATTGACCGGCCAGGCAGGATTCGCAATTCCCTCCTGCGCCCAGCGGAGATCATTCTTTCTTTACCAGACCCTTCGCTGGGCCGCACCACCCCAAAAGGGAAGGGGGCACAACGATTCTGGAATCGTTGTGCCAATCGTGCCGGAAAAAGCTGCGACTCGGTTCCGCAAGAAAGGAAAAACGATGAGCATCTATTTATTGGTGGATTTTGGAAGCACCTACACGAAGGTCACCGCCGTCGACATCGAAAAAGAGATGATTTTAGGAAGGGCCCAGGCTCCCACCACTGTCGAGACGGACATTACCATCGGACTGGATAACGCCCTTTATCATCTTGTCGAAGCGTGCGGCATCGACCTTTCCACAGTGAAAGGGAAATACGCGAGCAGCAGCGCTGCCGGCGGTCTGAAAATGGCCGCCATAGGCCTCGTCCCGGAACTGACTCTCGAGGCGGCGCGACGAGCCTGCCTGGGCGCAGGCGCGAAGGTTGTCTGTTCTTACGGTTTCGAAATGGATGAAGGCATTGTCCGCGAGATTGAATCCGCAAAGTGCGACATCGTTCTCTTATGCGGAGGAACGGACGGAGGCGACAAGAACGTCATCACCCGTAATGCCGGCCTGCTTGCGGGGGCCAATATTCAATGTCCCGTGTTGACTGCCGGCAATCGCGTGGTTTCCGACAAAGTCAGGGATATCCTGGAACAAGGAGGCAAGAAAGTATACGCCGCAAAAAACGTCCTGCCGAATTTGGAAACGGTGGAGGTAGAACCGGCGCAACAGCTCATTCGCGAGATTTTCATCGCCCACATTACAAAGGCAAAAGGCCTTGAGAAGGCGATGGATTTCATTGGCCGACCAATCGTGCCGACTCCGAAGGCCACGCTGCAGGCAGCGGCCCTGCTCGCCAACGGGACCAGTGATGAAGCCGGGATAGGCAGCCTGCTTATCGTCGAGGTCGGTGGGGCTACCACGAACATCCATTCCGTTGTCGAGCAATCTCTCGCAACCCCCCAGACGGTTCTCCGGGGCCTTCCTGAGCTTACGATAAAGAGGACGGTGGAGGGCGATCTGGGAATTCGGTATAACGCTCAGACCATTTTTGATTTTGTCGGGGTCGACACATATCTCTCCAAGCTTCGGGCTTACGTCCCTGATCTGCACGAAGCTGCTAATGTCCATGGACCTTACAACGCAGTGCATCACATCAAGTATCTGTCCCGCAACGTAGGGCACGTCCCCAAAACGGTCATCGGCCAGAATGCAGATATTGTGCTTGCCGAATCCGCCGCTTCCATTGCGGTCGAACGCCATGCGGGCACCCTGCGCCAGGAGTTTACCGTGGTCGGAGAAGTCAATGTGCAGCACGGCAAGAACTTGATTCCCACGGAAAACGTGATCGGGACTGGCGGCATATTCAAGTACGGCCTTGATCCGGAAAGGGTTCTGCGCTCAGCCCTTTTCAGTCTGGATAAGCCGTGGAGTCTGAAGCCAAGAAATCCAAAAGCGTACATAGACCGTCATTACATGCTCTATGGCATCGGACTTCTGGCCGAGGACTTTCCGGACCAGGCCTTAAGGATTGCCAAGAAATACCTGAAACGTACCTCTCTCGATAATTAGAGCGATCATCAGTCATGATCTTGGCCGGATTGCAATCGACCAGGACAATTTCGTAACCCAGTTTACGCAGGGTTTTCAGGCCCGGGCACCGGAAACATCAAATTCACGGGCCTGTCCGACGGCAATGGGCCCGGCATGGCCGGGTTTATGAGGGCATAAAACACCATCGAGGGCTACATGTCTGGAGGGGGATAACATGGAACAGAATACTTATAATCGTGCAATACCCGTCGTTGCAGCATTCTTAATTCAATTATGCTCAGGTGTGGCATATCTGTGGAGCCTCTTTCAAACCGGGATTGCAAAGAGCCTGTTCAGCGGCAACAATGCCGAGGCAGCAATCACTTTTTCTCTGCTCCTTGCGTGCCTTGGATTTGGAGGCATCATCGCCGGTAGAATGACCACAAAATTTTCCATTCCAGTCATCATGATCACGGGCGGTTTTATCGTGGCGGCAGGATTCTTTTTCGCGTCCCTCGTAACAGCGCAGGCACCTTGGCTTTTGTGGCTTACCTATGGCGTTATGGGCGGGATCGGCATCGGAATGACCTATGGGACATCGATCGCCGTCGCGCAAAGATGGTATCCTGATCACAGGGGGCTAGTAACGGGCATGCTCGTTTCGGCTTTGGGCTTAGGGGGTGTTCTATTTACGCCGGTTATCGAAGGCCTCATTAAATATTTCGGCGGTCCACAGGTTGGCGAAATAAAGACCTTTATGGCGCTGAGTATTATTTTCGCCGTCGTTTGTACGATTTGCGGAATTTTCTTGAAAAATCCGCCGGAAGGCTATGCACCGAAAGGCTGGGTCATGTCGACCGCAAACAAAGGGGTTGCACCTAAAGATTATTCGGCGAATGAAGTTTTGACAACGCCGCAGTTTTATTTACTGTCAACGGCTTTTGCACTTGCCAGCATGGGGGGATTGATGATGATCGGCTTTGCAAAACCCATTGCCGTCGCAAAAAATATGGCGGCGACGGCAACCATTGGTGTTTTGATAATCGCCATCTGTAATTCCGCAGGGAGATTGTTCTGGGGATTCGTATCGGATAGAATCGGCAGAAAAAATGCCATTATGATCCTGCTCGTTGGAACAGGCACATTGTCTCTTTTTGTGAATATGGCATCAGGGTATTACATTTATGTCTTAATCGCTTTCATCGGCTTCTTCTATGGCGGTTTTTTGGGAACCTTCCCCGTTTTGACCGCTGATTTGTTCGGTCAAAAAAACATGGCAACAAACTACGGCATGGTGTTGGTTGGTTTTGGTGTCGGCGCCGTTGTTGCGTCTTACATTGCAGGCTATTACAAGAACCTCGCCGCAGCAAATATTGATTTAATGTTCCCTGCCTTTATCATTGCATCCGTCTGCGCCTTTGTGTCGATCGGGCTGGTCTGGAGTATAAAGCCAACGAAAGTGGAATACGGAGTGGTCAAGTAAAAGCAGGAAGTCAGCTAAGGGCAGTCCGATTAATCCGTTATTTTTCTTCAAATTCGGCAGGAGATTGATCCCCTGAACGGGAATGCAGTCGCTCGCTGTTGTAAAACGTCTCAATATTCCTGTCATCTTCATTCAGGAGATTGTTATGGAGCTTGATTATAACGTTACCGACAAAAAGTATTCATTCTTCAGACATGAGAAGTGTGAATACTTTCCCTGTCACAGAGTAAGCGATGAAGAAAACTTTAACTGCCTCTTCTGCTATTGTCCGTTATATGTACTTGGGAAAAAGTGTGGCGGCAATTTCAAATATATTGAAGGCACCGTAAAGGACTGTAGTCATTGCCTGGTGCCGCATAAGAGAGACAGTTATGCGTATGTGATCAGCAAATATTTCGAAATTGTAGAATTCATGAAGAAAAATGAAAAGCAGGGTGAATAGATGTATCAAACAAGAAGATACCTGGCCGAGATCAGCATAGCTAAATATCTTGAGGAATATATAGATATTCCTCAATTTCTTCAATTATGCAAGGCTTGCCCTAATTACAACCGAAAATGGTCATGTCCGCCGTATGATTTTAAGCCAGAGGATTATTGGAATAAATACGCGAAGATGCATGTTATAGGCACGAAAATCCTCTTCGACGAAGAAACAATCGATAAAAAACACTCGACTGAGGAAATAAATAATATCGTAACAACAGTTATCAAGAAGGAACAGTCACTCCTCTTGGATGAAATTCTGGTACTGGAAGAGAAATATCCGGGAAGCATAGGTCTGGCTGCAGGTAGTTGCAGCATCTGTGAAAATTGTGCCCGCCCTGACAGCAATGCCTGCAATCACGCGGATAAGCTGAGATATTCGATAGAATCCCTTGGAGGAAATGTAGATAAGACTGTTAAAAAATTGCTTGGTCTCGAGCTTCAGTGGATGAGAGAAGGAAATCTGCCTGAATATTTTTTATTGGTAAGTGCTATACTGACACCTTCTATCTGAGCAACGGCGGAAATGAAGGCCATTCCTTCTGTGGTTGAAGTGCCTTCATCCCTCCGCAAAAGGTCTTGAATAGCCTCTTCCAGAAAGTCATTTTGACGACCCGCTGCTGCCTGGAGAGCTTCCGTGTTTCTTATTCCTTTTTATATCCATATCCATGTTGTTCAGCATTTCCCATGCTCTATTTAAATTTTCCTTTTCCTGATCATCGACAGCATTGTTTACTCGGTAGCCGGTCGTGTTAATGATTAACATATTTCCATTTTTGTCTTGGACTTCTCTCGTTCCCATGGTGGCATAAGGATCTTTTGCCTCTTCCTGCTTGATCATCATTTGAATTGTTTGATCACTCACCCCGGCCTTTTTTAGAGCAATCACCTGCTCTGACGTGAGAGCAAACCCGGAATTCGCCGTTAATAGAGCACAAAGAAAAACCGTCGGAATAATCATTATTTTTTCCATAAGCACCTTTTTTGTTTCGATAGGCATTGGCAAAGATTCTATTTAATCAGGATAAAACACGTCAACAAAAATATCGACTTCCAAAACGATTTGAGTGGATGATAGAATACGATTAAAGATCAGGATAGCCAAAGCGCCATGGAATGCGTGGAGTCATTTTTGAATTTTAAGAATAACGACTAAGAGTGCCAGACAGCAAAATCAAGACCGAGTGGAATATGTGAGCACCTCTCGGTAAAGAAAGGAACGTTGTGATCAATAAAAAGTGCAGAGAATGTGGCGAATACATAACCGCGGGCGCCAACACATGCCCCCACTGTGGAAAAACTCAGACAACAAAATTCACATGGGGTTGTCTCTTGATTGTCATAATTGCTATTTACCTTGCATTGACACTCCCTGGAATATTGAAAGATCATAAATCTGCAACAAATTCCGTCAAAGAAACTTCCACACAATCAAAGTAAATCGTCATGGGGAAAAGCCAAGGTTGAACGAAGTGAGGCGAAGGGAACTCTTGAAAGAAATGGTGTTCGTGCTATTCCTGTCAGGAAGAGGAAGTCGAACCCCAATGTCTACCAGTTAACTATCTATACTTATTAGATTCAAAAAATTCCCGGAAGTCGTTTTGAGGTCAATCTGACAAATGATATGTTTTTCAATTGGCGGAAGTGCATGGGAATCGAACCCACCTGGGACGGTTTTAGCGCCCCACACCGGATTTGAAGTCCGGGAGGCCCACCAGTGACCTTGGCACTTCCGTGGAGAAGAAGATAAAGCGGAAATCTGGAAGTTCTATTTTGGAGGCGGTATTAAACCCCAACAGGGGGCACCTGTCAACCATTATCTCTCTTCGAGATATTCCGGGTTCAGGGTCATGTTGAAGGAATCATCGATCATCTGCACGGTGACCCGCTCTCCGGAAGAAATTTTCTGCATGCCTTTTGGAAGAATCGCCAGGCCGTTGGCCCGCACCATGGATTTCAGGACACCGGAACTCTGCTCTCCCGTGGGAACTGCCACATATCCATCGCCCTCGCGCTTCACTTGAACGCGCACAAAGTAAGTCAGCTCCGGTTGCTTTTCCAATCCTTCCAGCAGAATCGCCTGTACGGTTCTTCGAAAGAGGCACCGCTGGCCCATCATCTTCAGAAGAACAGGACGGACAAACTGTTCAAAGGATACCATGGTCGACACCGGATTACCCGGAAGGCCGAAGATCGGCTTTCCGCTGATCCGCCCGTACACCAGGGGCTTGCCCGGCTTCATCGCCACCCGCCAGAACTCGATGGCGGTACCCACTTCCGTCATGATATCCTTTACCAGGTCATAATCCCCCACGGACACCCCGCCGGAAGAGAGAATCACATCGGCTCGGAGGGCCGGTCGAAACTTTGCCAGCAGATCTTCCGGGTTATCCCGGGCAATGCCCATCTGCAGGGGGATGGCTCCACAATCCAGAATCTGGGCTGTCAGGGAGTAGGCGTTGCTGTTGACGATCTTCCAGGATGAAACCGGATCGTCGATATCCGCCAGTTCGTCGCCCGTGGCGATGACCGCCACGACGGGGCGCTGATACACGGAGACGAAGGACTTTCCCAGGGCCGCCATCATCCCCACTTCAGCAGGCCGCACGACCGTTCCAGCAGGGATGACTTCCTCTCCTTCGCGGACATCCTCTCCGGCACGCCGGATGTTTTCACCCTTTTTCACAGCGGTAGTCAGCTCCACCCTTTTGCCGCTCTGCCGGGTTTCTTCTATCTTGATCACGGCATCGGCACCTTCCGGGATGGGCGCACCCGTCATGATTCTCGCCGCCTGCCCGTTCCCGACGGACTGCCGAGGGATGGAACCGGCGGGAATGTCCTCGATCACGTCCAGAATAACCGGATGAGAAGGAGTGGCGCCCTTTGTATCCGCCTCATGCACGGCATAGCCATCCATGGAGGAATTGTCCCGGGGCGGAATGAGACGACCGGCAAACATAGACTCTCCGAGGACACGTCCCAGGGCATCCAGGATGGCGACCTTTTCCGTCCCTAAAGGGAAGGTTTCCTTCAGGATGACATTCAGGGCATCTTCAACTTGAATCATGACATACCTTTTTATAAGATTTTCCGCTTCCCCGTAAAAACCCAGGGAAACCGCCGGTCAGTTCGCAGGTTTCAAAAGTGTTCGAAAAGCTATCCCAATTCTCCTGTTCTGTCAACAACGACATCCTTTGTTTTTTTCATCTTGTAATGTGGATTTTTATATTATATTCCCTTTACTAAGAGTTTATTTTACAGAAATCGAGGACTCGACTTATGAATACATCCGACCTGCAGTCAGAAATCCGCGCGCTGCTCCGGGAACGGAAGGGCATTCTGCTGGCTCACTACTACCAGAGGGAAGAAGTCCAGGACATTGCCGACTTTCTCGGGGATTCGCTGGCCCTGAGCATCGAGGCCGCCCAGACGGAAGCCGAGGTCATTGTCTTCGCCGGTGTTCATTTCATGGCTGAAAGCGCATCCATCCTGAGTCCGGACAAAACCGTCCTCCTGCCTCACCTGGATGCCGGCTGTCCCCTGGCGGACAAGGTAACCCCAGCCGCCCTGGAAAAAGCCCGGCAGCAGTATCCCGATGCTGCGGTTGTCACCTACATCAATTCATCAGCGGAGATCAAGGCGCACTCCGACATCTGCTGCACCTCGTCCAACGCCGTCAAGGTGGTCAACAGCCTGCAGGATGCCCGGCAGATCCTGATGATCCCCGATGGGAATCTGGCCCGTTACGTGGCCAGGTTGACAGACAAGGAAATCATCCCCTGGGATGGCTATTGTCCCTTTCACCATTTTATGCAGCCGGAAGAGGTCGCCCGGTCCAAGGCGGAACACCCGGATGCCCTTTTCATCGCCCATCCGGAATGCAATGCAGCCGTCCTGGAGATGGCGGACTTTGTGGGCAGCACAGCGGCGATGATCCAGTTCTGCAAGACCACGGAGGCCCAAAAAATTATCGTCGGCACGGAGATCGGGATCATGATCCCGCTGAAGAAACAGAATCCCGAGAAGATTTTCATTTCGCCGTCTAAAAGTCTCGTCTGCCTGACGATGAAAATGATCACCCTGGAAAACATTCTGGAGTCCCTCAAAACGATGCAACCGGTCGTGAAGGTTCCCGAAGCGATCCGTATCCCCGCAAAGAGGGCTCTGGACCGGATGCTGGCCGTCCGCTGAAAAAGGGTCTTCCCAATTTAAACCTGCTGTCGCCATCCTGATTCTGTCGATAACTGACTATACTGCAGGATGGCAGGACGACCGGAATTCCTGTCAGGTAAATTCCGGTCGAAATTTTTTGAAATTGAGAAAAATCATATCCACCAAAGGTCCTGCCGCTCCGGTTCTCCGGATGCTTTACGAAAAAATAGACCAAGGCGCCGAACAGTTATCCGTCAACCGGCTGCACGGCTCGGCCAATGCCTTTCTGCTCGCGGCTCTGTCGGAACAGCTCGGCAGACCCATGGTCGTTCTGAGCCCGACGGAGAAAGAGACGCGGACAATTTTTTCGGATCTTTCCCTCTTTCTCGGTGGGGACAAGGTCTTCCTCTATCCCCCCTGGGATATTCAGAGCACGGAAATGTTCGCCCTGCAGCGTGACGTCGAACTGGTCCGCATGGAGATTCTGGCCCGCCTGCTGGCGGACGAACCGGCCGTCGTCGTCGCCCCGCTGAAAGCCCTCATGCAGAAGGTCGTTCCGCGAAGCCTTCTCGACGCCTACCTGGAGATTATTGCACCGGGCGGCGAGATCCCCAGGGAGGATCTTGTCGCCAAACTGATCGCCGGCGGGTATCAGCGAACAACCCTCGTGGAAGAAAAAGGGGCGTTCAGCCTGAGGGGGCATGTGCTGGACATCTTCCCCCCCATGGAGAACCAGCCGCTCCGCCTGGAGTTCGATGGGGATGAACTGGAATCGGTGCGCACCTTTGACCCAGCCTCCCAGCGCTCCACCGGCAGGCAGGATGCCTTCGTCCTTTCCCCGGCACGGGAGGTGATTTTTTCCGAAGACCGCCGGCAGATGGCGCTGCAGAATATCCGCAGCCGGGCAAAAACCCTGGAATTGCCTCGGAACGTGCGGGAACAGCTGTCTGAAATGATCGACGTGGGTCTGTCCGCATCCCTGAACCCGCTTTTTCTGCCCCTTTTCTACGAGTCCCTGGACCCGGCTTCTCCGCAATCCGCCCCGCGTTCCAGCAGCACGGAAACAGAAAAACCGGGCGCTGCCGCGACGGCGCTTCAACTGGGAAGCTTTTTCAATTACCTTCCCGGAAACTGCCTTCTCGTGCTGGATGACGCCCTGGCCCTGGAAAATGCCGGACAGAGCATTGAAAATGAGATCGACCGCTGCCTGTTGAAGGCAAAGCGGGAAGAAAAATTCTACCTGGAACGGGAAGCGTCCTATGTCAGCAAGTCCTCCTTTCTAAAAGAGATGCGCCGTTTTCAGCGGATGATTCTGGAGGGACTCTCCCTGGACCGCCGGCCGGAATTTTTTTCCGAAGGGGAATCCGATTCTCTCCCTGTCAAGGTTGAATCCCTTTTCCTTCCTTTGGAGACGGACCCGGGGTTCGGCGACCTCCACCGGGGTCCCGGAAGCGAAGACACCCTGCTTTCCCCGCTGATCGAACGGATCCGGCCCTGGCTGCAGACGGGAATACTGGTGACGTTTTTCTGCTCCGGCAGGGAAAGCCTTCAGCGGATGCGCCACCTCCTGGAAAACTATGAGCTGCCCGTCCGATTGCCGGAAGGCTCTCTGCTCGACGAAGTCCTGCGTTTCCCCGGGCCCGGCGAACTGAGCCTGCGGGAAGGCAGGCTGAGCCGGAGTTTTCTCTTTCCCGACCTGAACCTGGCCGTCATCAGTGAAGAGGAGCTTTTCGGAAAGAAAATCACGGGAAGGCGCGTCCGTTCCGCCCGGGAGGGTTACTTCCTGCGCTCTTTCGGCGACCTGAAAGAGGGGGATTACGTCGTCCACAAGGATCACGGCATCGGCCTCTACCAGGGACTGCATAAACTCAATGTCGGCGGCATTGAAAACGACTTCCTCCTTCTCAGCTATTCAAGCGGCGATAAGCTCTATCTTCCCGTGGACCGCCTCGACCAGATTTCCCGGTACATCGGTCCCGACAATTATATCCCCAAAGTCGACAAGCTGGGGGGAACGTCCTGGGACGCCGTCCGGGAGCGGGTCAAGAAATCCATCCGGGAGGTCGCCGAGGAACTGGTGGCCATTTACGCCGCCCGGGAAATCATGGAGCGGCGGTCTTTTGCACCCCCTGACGCCGTTTACGAAGAATTCTGCGCCGCCTTTTCCTACGACGAAACGCCCGATCAGGCCCGGGCCATCGAAGACATCCATGTCGACATGAACAGCGCGAAGCCCATGGACCGGCTGGTCTGTGGCGATGCGGGATTCGGCAAGACGGAAGTGGCCATGCGGGCGGCTTTCCGCACGGTCATGGACGGCAGGCAGGTCGCCGTTCTCGTTCCCACCACCATCCTGGCGGAACAGCACTACGAAACCTTCGGCAGCCGCATGAAAAACTACCCCATCCGCATCGAGGCCCTCAACCGTTTTCGGAACAAGGCGGAACAGTCAGCGGTTCTGGAAGGCCTCCGCAAGGGCCAGGTGGACATCGTCATCGGCACGCACCGGCTACTCTCGAAAGATGTGACCTTCAAGAACCTGGGGCTGGTGGTCATCGATGAGGAACAACGCTTCGGCGTTTCCCACAAGGAAAAATTGAAGAAGTTAAGGACCCTGGTCGATGTCCTTACCCTCTCGGCCACGCCGATTCCCCGGACCCTTCATCTGTCGCTGGTGGGAATCCGCGATCTGTCCATCATCAACACGCCGCCGGAAGACCGGCAGACCATCAAGACCTATGTCCTGGAGTTCAATGAAGAAATCATCCGGGACACCATCCGGGGGGAACTGGCCCGCAACGGCCAGGTCTTCTTCCTCCATGACCGGGTCAAGTCCATCTACACCATGGCCCGCTTTGTGGAGAAACTGGTCCCGGAGGCAGAGATAAGCGTCGTCCACGGACAGATGAAGCCCAAGGAGATCGAGGACGCCATGGGCCGGTTTCTGCGGAAGGAGTGCAATGTCCTGGTCTGCACAACCATCATCGGCTCCGGTCTGGATATCCCCACGGCCAATACGATTCTCATCAACCGGGCCGACCGGTTCGGCCTGGCCCAGCTCTACCAGATCCGGGGACGGGTGGGACGGTCCAGCGAAGAGGCCTACGCCTATCTTCTCGTGCCCAAGGGCATGCTGCTTTCCCGGGACGCCCAGAAACGGTTGCAGGTCATTATGGACTTTTCGGAACCCGGCTCCGGCTTCCGGATCGCCTCCAGCGACATGGAGATAAGGGGAGGCGGCAATCTGCTGGGAACTTCGCAGTCGGGGCACGTGTCGGCGGTCGGCTACGAACTGTACACGGAACTCATGGAAAAGACGATTCGCGAAATCAAGGGAGAGGCGATGCCGGAGGAAGAAGTGGTGCCGGAAATTCACCTGGGGCTCCCGGCCTTTATCCCGGAAGAATACATGGCGGATGTGCATCGGCGGCTGGTCACGTACAAACGGATCTCCACCGCCGATTCAGATGAAGAACTGGCGGAAATCCGTGAAGAACTGGCGGATTGCTTCGGCTACCTGCCGCCGGAAGTGGCCAATCTCCTCGATGTCATCCGGCTTCGCAACCGCCTGAAGGAGCTCCGGGCCAGGAAAATGGGCTACGATTCGAAACAGATGTTCATCTTTTTTAGCGCCGACACACCCGTGGAACCCGAGCGGATACTGGCCCTGGCCCGCCGGAAGTTCCGCGGCCTGCGTCTGACGCCGGACTACAAGCTCTACATCCCCCTTCCCGGTCTGCAGGGGAATGAAATTCTGCCCGCAGCAGGGGAGGTGTTGCGTCTACTCTCCTGAAAAAAGGGCAGAGAACAGAAGAAACAGATCCGGAACAGGAATAAGCATTGAAGCCGGAAACGCATTCTGCTAGAGTTTCGCTCGATATATCATTTTGATGCAGTCTTTCATCCCGAATTGCATTCAAAAGGAGGCTTTCCTTGAAAAAGATTTTTGCCTTTGCCGCGGTCCTGCTTTCCATCCTGACCGCTCCCCTCTCAGGGCGGGCGGAAGTGGTTGATCGCATTGTCGCCTATGTCAATAACGAGATCATCACCCTGGTGGAATTGAACACGGCCTTCAAGCCATATATGAAAAGGATCGAAGACAATGTCCCAGCGGGAGACAGGGAACGGATGATAGCAGAAACCAAACGCACCCTGCTGAACCGGATGATCGACACCCTGCTCATTGAACAGGAAGCGAAGAAATCAGGCATCACCGCCACGGACGAAGATGTCCTGTCCTCGATTAGAACGATGCTGGCCAAGCAGAAAACGACTTTGGAGGCGTTCCAGAAGTCCCTCGCCAGCGAAGGCACCACCTTTGATACCTACAAGAAAGACGTGAAGGAATCCATGGTCCGGAGTCGCCTCCTCCGGCGGGAAGTCCGTTCCAAGATTTACGTCAGCGACGAGGAAATCGGCGAATACTATCGCCTCCATCGGGAGGATTATGAAGGGAGCGAAGCGGTCCATCTCAAGCAGATCCTTCTGCCCTTCCCGAAAAACATGGACAGCAATGCCAAGGCAAAACTTCAGGCGGAGGCAACGGATATCCTGAAGCGTCTCAAGGCGGGAGAATCCTTTGATGCGCTCGCAGCCCAGCTTGCCCGGGGAGCGGCAGCCTCTTCCAGTGGAGATCTCGGATATGTGGAAAAAGGCACCATGCTGCCCGAAGTGGAAAAAGTGGCCTTCAGCCTGAGCAGGAATGCCATCAGCGACGTTATTGAATCACCTGTGGGCTTTCACATAATTCAGGTGGTCGACCGCCGTGGAGAAGGCAACAAGTCGATTGAAATCATACGGCAAGAGATAAAAGCCAAGCTCGAGGATGAGAAGATCGATAAGAAGCTTGATTCCTGGCTCAGCGATTTAAGGGCTCGATCTCACATTGTCATAAAGCTGTAGTTCCAATTCTCCATCAAAAGCATTCGCTGCGTCGGCGGACCTTGCCGGCTCCTTGACCTTCGTCCTGGAAACCGCCGGCGGCGACGGCGCATCGCCTCCTGGAAGTCTTCATCGACCTTGAATTGGAAGAACACCATAGGACCTATCTTTAACATGTCCGATTTTATCCGCATCAAGGGTGCGTCACAGCACAACCTGAAAAACATCAGCCTCGACATCCCCCGCAACCAGTTGGTCGTCATCACCGGAGTCAGCGGTTCAGGAAAATCCTCCCTGGCCTTTGACACGATTTATGCGGAAGGTCAGCGGAGGTATGTGGAGTCGCTGTCCACCTACGCCCGGCAATTCATCGGCCAGATGGACAAACCGGACGTGGAATCCATCGAGGGACTGTCGCCCGCCATCGCCATCGAACAGCGCTCCGCCAGCCATAACCCCCGTTCCACCGTGGGCACCGTTACGGAGATATACGATTACCTGCGTCTCCTCTTCGCCCGGATCGGCATTCCCCACTGCACCGTCTGCGGCCGGGAAATCCGCTCTCAGAAGATCGATACGATGGTGGAGACGGTCCTGAGTCTACCGGAAAAAACCCGGCTGATCGTCCTGGCGCCGATTGTCCGAGGGAAAAAAGGGGAGTTTCAAAAGGAATTCAAAAAGCTGCAGCGGGAGGGCTATGTCCGGGTCCGGGTTGACGGAGAGATCCGTGAACTGGAGGAAGAAATCCAGCTGGACAAGAACCGGCGGCATGATATCGATGTGGTGGTCGATCGCCTGGTTCTTCGGGAAGGCATCCGGCAGCGTCTCCGGGATTCCCTGGAAACGGCCTCCGCCCTGACCGACGGCCTGGTCCGCATCGATCTCATCGAGGGGAAAGAAATCCTTTTCAGTGAAAAGTATTCCTGTCCAATCTGCGGCGTCAGCCTCCCCGAACTGGCGCCCCGGCTCTTTTCCTTCAACAGCCCCTATGGTGCCTGCCCGGACTGCAGCGGTCTGGGAACCCGGATGTATTTTGACGAAGACCTCGTGATTCCAGATCCGGCTCTGTCCATCCGCGAAGGGGCCATCGCCCCCTGGGCGGGACGCAGTTCCCTGCAGTATTTCTCGATGATGGACGCCCTGGCCCGGCATTACGGCTTCGATCTCAATTCCCCCTTCCGGGATCTCCCGGAGAACATCCAGAATGTCCTCCTTTACGGTTCCGGGGAAGAGGAGATCCAGTTCTTCGCTGACCGCGGAGGACGGCGCTTCTTTTACAACCGGCCGTTCGAAGGGGTGCTCACCCAACTGGACCGGCGCTACCATGAATCCCCATACAGCAACGTAAGGATGGATCTATCCCGGTACATCAGTCTCCGGGAATGCCCGACCTGCCTGGGTACGCGCCTCAAAAAGGAAAGCCTGGCCGTTACGGTCAACGGGAAGAATATCCAGGAGGTCTGCCTGCTGTCCATCCGGGAATGCATGGACTTCTTCTCCTCCCTGTCCCTTTCCCCCCAGGAGATTCTCATCTCGGAACGGATACTCAAGGAGATCAAGGACCGCCTGACCTTTCTGCTTGACGTGGGGATGGACTACCTGGATCTGGCACGCTCAGCCGGGACCCTTTCCGGCGGCGAAGGCCAGCGCATCCGGCTGGCGACCCAGATCGGCTCGGGTCTGGTAGGGGTCCTCTACGTCCTCGATGAACCCACCGTCGGCCTCCATCAGCGGGACAACGAGCGGTTGATCTCGACCCTGAAGCGCCTGCGGGACATGGGCAACACCGTGTTGGTGGTGGAGCATGACCAGGACATGATGCTGGCCTCGGATTCCATCATCGACATGGGACCGGGAGCGGGCGTCCACGGCGGGGAAGTCACCTTTCAGGGCACCCCGGAGGAAATCATGGGAAGCAAAGCCTCCCTGACCGGCCGGTACCTCTCCGGCCGCCTCTCCATTCCCCTCCCCCCTGCCCGGCGGCCTCTTCCCTCACGGTTCATCCACCTGGAAGGCGCCCATGAGCATAACCTGAAGGACCTCACCATCCGGATTCCCGTCGGCGTCTTCACCGCCGTCACCGGCGTTTCCGGCTCCGGAAAAAGCACGATGATCATTGAAACCCTCCACCGGGTCATGTCCCGGCAGTTGAACAACCGGAGGGGCGGCATGGGAAAGATCCGCCGGGTCGTCGATCTCGGCGGCATCGAACGGGTCATCCTGATCAACCAGCAGCCCATCGGCAGAACGCCCCGGTCCAATCCGGTCACCTATACCGGCGGGTTTTCCTTCATCCGGGATCTCTTCACAGGCCTCCCGGAGGCGAGAATGCGGGGGTACAAACCGGGCCGCTTCAGCTTCAACGTCAAGGGCGGACGCTGCGAGGCCTGCGAGGGCAACGGGCTGATCAAGATTGAAATGCACTTCCTGCCCGATGTCTATGTCACCTGCGACGCCTGCGGCGGCAAACGCTTCAACCCGGATACCCTGGACATCCGTTACAAAGACAAGAACATCGCCGATGTCCTGGACATGACCGTCAATCAGGCCCTGGTCTTCTTCGAGAACATCCCGGCCATCCGGGGCCGCCTGCAATCTCTGTTCGATGTCGGTCTGGGATACATCCGCCTGGGACAGTCGGCCACCACCCTCTCCGGCGGCGAGGCGCAGCGGATCAAGCTCTCCCGGGAACTGGGCAAACGGGCCAACAGCAACACCCTTTACATCCTCGATGAACCAACCATCGGCCTGCACTTCGCCGATATTCAGAAGCTGCTGAATGTCCTGATGCGCCTCGTGGACATGGGCAACACGGTGGTCGTCATTGAGCACAACCTGGACGTCATCAAGTCAGCCGACTACATCATCGATCTCGGTCCCGAAGGGGGGCCGGGCGGGGGACGGATCATGGCCTCGGGAACGCCGGAGGAGGTTGCCGCCGTAGAGGCATGCCCCACGGGCCGTTTTCTGCGCGCCGTCCTTGAAGCCGGATCAAGGGAAGGCCCTGAAAAAAAAGAGCACAGGAGGTGAAGGAATGAAAATTCCAATCTCCTCTTTGACTTTCAATCCTTTCGCGAATATCGACGTCCGGCTCCCGAAGAAAGTCCCAATCTGCCCCCGAAATCCCCGTCTTTCCGTTGCGCCGCTCAACGGGAAAGACGACCCGGTTCTTGACCTTGAAGCGGAGCGTCAGCAGTTTCTGGACGCCATGGACAGGGATGGGGTAAAACCCATGGACAGAGGCAGACGGGATATCGGGACACAGGGAAGATCACCGCTGACCCTCTGTCCGCCGGCCGATGAAGCCTCCGAAGTTCTCTTGAGCCTGCACAAATTGGTTGAGGTCGGAGAGGGTTTTACCGTCTCTGAAACACCGGAATACATGGAAGGAACGGGATGCCATGTCCCTTCGTCCTATGCCCGGCGGCTCCACCGGGGTGATTTTTCCATCCAGGCCTTTATCGATCTCCATGGCATGAACGCTGAAGAGGCCGGAACGGCCGTCGAAATCTTTCTTAAAGATGCCGTGGCAACGGGCAAACGGGCCGTCCTGATCATCCATGGACGCGGCCTTTCCTCGCGAGACGAACCGGTCCTCAAAAACCGAGTCCGGGCCCGGCTGACCTCCAGAGCCTGGCAGAAATGGCTCATTGCCTTTTCCAGCGCCCAATCCTTCGATGGAGGCGCGGGAGCGACTTACGTCCTCCTCAGACAGCACCCTTACTCCGGGAAATCTGCGAAGCGGACGGGAAATTAGGAAACGCAACCGGCTCCGCAGCCTCTTATCCTTATGCGCGCCGCTGTTGTCTCTGCCTCCTCCCCCTGAAATCATCCCTGATCCGGGACTGAATTCAGTTCCCCGAAGGCGGCCATTGCCTCCGCCACAAAGGCGCGAACCAGCTTTTCGTCTTTGCGCCCATCCGGCCCTTCAACCCCGGTATGGGAATCCACCCCGGCCGGACGCACCTGGAGGACCGCCCTCCGGACGTTTTCCGGTCTCAGGCCGCCCGCCAGAATCAGAGGCTTCGGGGAAAGATTCACCAGTCGACGGCTGACCGACCAGTCGTGCACCCGCCCCGTTGCTCCGCAGGCGCCCGTTGACGGATCCCAACTATCCGTTATGAAGGCGTCAACGAGCGGTGAATAGCGGAGGACTTCCGCAATCAGGTTTTCCAGAGAATTTTCCTTGACGATCAGACTCTTGATAATGGCCAGTTCCGGTGCGACCTGCCGCAACCGCGACAGTTCCGCCAGGGAAATCTCTCCGTGAAGCTGAACGATCCGGACGCCCAGTCTTCGGCATAACCCCGCGACGGAATCGGCCTCCTGAAGGTAAGTAATGAGGACCGCCTCCACGGGTGGATTTAAACGGGCAATAATCGCCGCCGCCTCGCTGTCGCTCAGATCTTCCCGGTGAAAGGCGAGGCGCAAGGGGAATCCCAGATGGGTCGCCCCGGCGCCAGCCAGCATCTGCGCCTCCACCAGATCTCTTACGCCCGCAATCTGAATCATTTTTTCAAAATTCCGCATGCCACAAAAGACCTTTAACCTTATCTTTCAATTTTTTTCCGCTCCGAAAATGGCCGATTTCCTTCACATCTTGCGATCCGACTCCCGCATAAATCAAATGGGGACCGGAATACAAAGGTTTCAGGGGTGAAGAAGATAACATTTAAGCACGATCTGCATGATGTTTCCATTTGACACAACCCGACAATGTTATTATTATGGACGAGCTTTGAAACGCAATTCAAATCAAACCTGCAGTCTTGACCAAATCAGAAAGGAGAAAAAAATGCACAGAAAAAGAATTTTCAAGATCCTTGCTCCCCTCGCGATGTTTGCCCTGATTATGGGATGCGCCACCCAGAAGGCCGCGCCCGTTGTCAAGGCGGTAGACCTCAACCCGAAAATAGCCTCCGGCCAGCTTGTTCAAAAGGTTGATTCTTTCGAAGTCATCTTCGATGCCACACGCTCGATGAATGACAATTACAAACTTGGATCCAAGCTGAACCAGGAAAAAGCCCTCATAAGTCTGTTTGATGAAACAATCCCCAAATTGAAACTCAATGAAGCAGGACGCGCCTTTGGTCAGTTTTCGGCCTTTAGTGACGCGACCTCGAAGAATCTCTTCGGTCCCACGGCGTATGCCAAATCCGCCCTGCCGAATGCCGTCGCGCCTTTCACCTCGGGAAGCGGCCTCAGCCCCCTGGATCAGGCCCTTGACGGTGCAACAGCCGATCTGAAATCCGAGTCCGGTCAGCTGGCCGTCATCGCCTTCAGCGACGGTGAAGATATGACAGCCTTCCAGCCCGTTGCTGCAGCACAGAGAATGAAAAACGCCTATGGCGATAGAGTCTGCATCTATACCGTTCTCCTTGGAGACAAAACGAAAGCGATTGACATCGGGGATAAGAATGAAGGTGTGAACCTCATGCAGCAGGTAGCCGATGCCGGCAAATGCGGTTTCATGGTGACGGGTGAAAGCGTCGCCACCCCGGAAGGCATGGCTGATTTTGTGGAAAAAGTTTTCCTGAAAGCCGCACCTCCGAAGCCCTACGTGGCTCCCCCGCCGGCACCGGAACCCACACCGGTTCCCGCACCGGTACCGGAACCCACACCGGTCCCCGAACCCAAAGCAAAGGCACCTGCCGGCATGATTCTCAAGATCCAGTTTGCCCCGGGGAAAGCTGACATTCAGCCAAAATACAAAGGGGAAATCGAGAAAATCGCCGAATACCTGAAGCAGAAACCCGAGGCGACGGTGGAAATTCAAGGCCATACGGACAATGCCGCAGCGCGTGCCGCCAATATGAAGCTCTCCCAGAGCCGGGCTGACAGCGTTAAGGATTGTCTTGTCAAAGAATTCGGCATCGATGAATCCCGCATCAAAGCCGTCGGTTATGGTCCGGATAAACCGATTGCCAGCAATGCGACCAAGGAAGGCCGTCAGAAGAACCGGAGAGTCAGTGTGGTCTACGGCAAATAATCATTTGCCTCTTCGTTGAACCTTAAGAACCCCTAAAGGCCCCTCAATGCGGTAACCCAACATTGAGGGGCCTTTCTACTACTCAGGAATGTTTTTTTCTTCGAGGCTCTCTTCAACCCCCAGCACAGCCTCAGCCTGACGATCGGGCAGTTCCTGCACATCCTTCAGCTTTCTTCCGATCGCCCGCCTTCGGGTCTGAGCCTTATCCAACGTTTCCGATGCTTCGGAAAGCTTCTTCTGAACCTTGCCCAGAACCTCCCCGTACTTTGTCCATTCCGTTTTCACGGCGGCAAGGAGAGACCACACTTCGCTGGACCGTTTCTCGATGGCCAGGGTTCGAAACCCCATCTGAAGGCTGTTGAGAAGCGACCAGAGCGTCGAGGGGCCGGCGATGACCACCTTGAACTCCCGCTGAACATACTCGACCAGGCCGCTCCGACGAACCACTTCGGCAAAAAGGCCTTCCGTAGGCAGAAACAGGACGGCAAAATCCGTCGTCTTCGGGGGGGTGATATACTTCTCGCAGATGTCCCGGGCGCACTGCCGAATGCGGCTTTCCAGCTGTCTTGCGGCGACTTCCGTACCTTCCGTCTCCGCCTTTTCCTGGACCTCAAGGAGACGCAGATAATCCTCCATGGGAAATTTTGCATCAATGGGAAGCCAGACCACCTCATCCGGACCTCTGTCCCGGCCGGGAAGCTTGACGGCAAATTCAACACGTTCCCCGCTATCCTTCGTCGCCACGTTCTCCGCATACAGATCGGGATGGAGAACCTGCTCCAGCATCGCCCCCAACTGCACCTCGCCCCAGACGCCCCGCGTTTTGACGTTGGTCAGGACTTTTTTGAGATCCCCCACACCGGAGGCAAGGGCCTGCATCTCGCCCAGCCCACGATAAACCTGTTCCAGCCGCTCGCTTACCTGCCGGAAGGACTCGCCAAGACGCGTCTCCAGAGTCCCCTGAAGCTTCTCCTCCACCGTCGCCCGCATTCTATCGAGCTGCCCGGCATTATCGACCTGAATGGCCTGCAGTTTTTCCTCCACGGACAGCCGCAGAGTTTCCAGCTTCTGTTCATTGATCCGGGTCAGGGTCATAACTTGCTGGTGGAGGGTATCCCCGACGCCTTTGAGGGTTCCGGCAAGTTCTTCCCGTGACTGACGCAGGGCATTGGCCGATTCTTCCCGGTTCCGGGAAATTTCATCCCTCACCGTCCTTTCCACCCGCTCATTCGACCGCTCGATAAATCCCAGCATCTCGGTCATGAAGGCCGGGTCGACGGGTGCCTTGCGGAAAACAAGGACCAGCAGAAGGATGACAGCGGTTGCCGCCAAAACAATAAGGATCAGCAAAACGATAGGGCTCATCATGGCTTATCTGTCAAATTCCTTTCCATCCGTCTGTTGCTCCGGTTCGATGACCACAATCTGCAGAGGATCGTCCAGATTCATCGCCAGTAGAAGTCGGGCGTTTCCGCCATTCGCCGCTATCTCCACAAACCCGTGACTCCCCACAAGGGCCAGCAGATCGCCAGGGGAGACATCCCCGTAAGCCCTCCTCCCGGGAATGTTCCGGTCCCCAACCTGAATGTTCCATGGCTTCCCCTCGACGAGATGCCCGGGAATATTGGTCACCAGATTGCCGAAAGAGTCGATGTACTGGACACGGCCCCAAAATCCCTCAGTGGTTTCCGTCCATCCGGTAAGATTCAACCGAACCAGCGAGGTCGGATCAATGGGTGTGCCAAGTTCGGCAAGGGGAATCCCGGACGCCAGATGGGCCGCCACAGGGGCAAAGATATCCCGGCCATGAAAGGTAAATCCCGGATTTTCCGACAGCCAGAATTCCCTGCAGGTCAGAGCCACCGCCTTCTTAACCGTCTTCGTCGCAAGAACCCCGGTGAAAATGCCGTTATCCGGCCCGACCAGCACCGCCTCTTCCAACAAAAGGGCAACGGCCCGCCGGGAAGTGCCCACGCCCGGATCGACAACAGCCACATGGATGGTCCCCCTGGGAAAGTAGGGATAAGCCGTTGACAGACAGAAACTCGCAGCCCGGACGTCCTGAGGCGGAATCTCATGAGTCAGATCGACAATCTTCACGGCAGGGGAAATGCTGATCATCACCCCTTTCAGAATTCCCACATAGGCATCCCGGAGACCAAAGTCCGTCAGGAGGGTGATGATCCTATCAGAATGTCCAATCTTTCTCTTCTCTGAATTCCCTTTTGTAAGCATATTTATTCTTTATTATAACCCTGCGGCAACAGGCAACAGGATAATTCCTTTTTTATTTATTCACGGAAAGTATGCCTGAAAAGCAGGCGCTGTTCGAGAATACAACCCTTTTAAAACGAAAAAGTAATGGATATTTCATTAAAAAAAATGTTATTTTGAGTAGTAACCTTTAAAAAATTGCGCTTTTTATCAAAAGTCCTGTTTTTTTCCAGGACGTTTTTTTTAGCAAGGGTGCACGTTTTCCTTGAAAAAACCCTTTAAGGATCATCGAAATACCGGCAGGGAGAAGCTTGAATTCCAACGATGGAGGTTTGAATGAACAGTTGTTTTAGCAGAAGAATTCTGGGGGCCGTTTGTCTCTTTACCTTGCTGAATCTTCTCGATCTTGCTGCCAGCAGCCATGTTTACGCCCTGGATCGCAGTGCGTACAAGCAGCTCAAGGTTTTCAGTGAAGTCCTTGACATCGTGGATAGAAATTATGTGGAATCCGTCGATTCGAAAAAACTTATTCAAGGCGCCATTAATGGATTGATGAAGTCCCTTGACCCTCACAGCACCTTTATGACCGAAGAAATGTACAAGGAGCTCGAAGTGGAAACAAAGGGATCTTTCGGGGGAGTCGGAATCGAGATTACGATCCTGAAGGATGTCCTGACTGTCGTGTCTCCCATTGAAGACACGCCGGCCTATCTCGCAGGCGTCAAGGCAGGGGACCAGATCATCAAGATCGACGGCCAGTCCACAAAAGACATTACCATCATGGAAGCAGTCACCAAACTTCGCGGCCCCAAGGATACAAAAGTGACCATCACCATCATGCGGGAAAACCTCCCGAAACCGAAGGACATCACGATCGCACGGGCCATTATTCAGATTAAAAGCATCAAAGCCAGAAAAGTCGATGATCAGTTCGGTTATGTCCGCATTTCTTCCTTCCAGGAAAGAACAGCGGATGACTTAAAGAAGGCCCTTTCGGAATTGACGGGAAAATCGTCTTCGCCCTTGAAGGGCCTGATTCTGGATATGCGGAATAATCCCGGTGGGCTGCTTGCCCAATCGGTTGAAGTCTCCGATATTTTCTTAAAGTCGGGAACGATCGTCTCTACCAAGGGACGCATCAAGAGTGTCGAAAGCAAGTCCGTGGCTAAAGACGACGGAAATGAGCCGACCTGTCCCATCGTCATCCTGGTCAATGAAGGAACGGCCAGCGCCGCGGAGATTGTATCGGGGGCACTCCAGGACAATGGGCGGGCGCTCGTTCTCGGCACTCAGACTTTCGGCAAGGGTTCCGTCCAAACCGTCATCCCCCTGGAAGAGGGTGCGGCATTAAAGTTGACAACGGCAAAATACTATACCCCCAAGGGGCGCTCTATCCAGGCCGAGGGGATTACCCCGGATATCACGGTAAAATATATAAAACCTGCCGGTGAAAACGGCACAGAAGCTGAGAGCGTCCGGGAACGGGACCTCAAAGGCCATATCAAGGCCATCGGGGAGGAAGAGAATAAACCCACCGACCAGGCGAAGCGGGTTTTCGATGATGCGTCCCAGGACAATCAGTTAAAGGCGGCCCTTGATATCCTTAAAAGTTGGGGCGTTTTTCAAGGTTCTGGAAAAAAGTAAGCGGGTATGAAGTCAGGAAAGCAGTTTGCTTAAGAAAAACGCCAGACAACATCAGCGAAAAAGCAAAAAGAGAACGGGATTCTTAAAAAATCTGAAACGACTGTTGATCCTGCTGTTTCTTATTGCCGGCGTCGCGATGTTCTATGAACTCTATTCGGATCGTCTTGGTGAAGAGAAACTTCCGCCTGAGATCACCAAGTCTGTTCCCAAACAGCCAGGGGCAAAGCATCAGATAGAACCTCGGGAAGGAATCCCCAGGGAAGCGCCACCTCCTGTTCATGAAACCCGTGAACCGGAGACAGCGGTTCTTCCCCCGGAAAAAGGAATACCGGCTCCACTGGAGCGCCTTTCCGGTCTGCAGGTGGCAATTCTCATTGATGATATCGGCGCTGATCTTTCTTCGGTAAAAAACCTGTTAAAGATTGAAGCGCCCATCAGCTTCGCCATTCTGCCTCATTCGCCTCGTTCTGTTGCCGCGGCGGAAATGCTCCACAAAGCGGGCAGGGACATCCTCCTCCATCTGCCGATGGAACCTCATGCCTACCCGAAGGAAAAACCCGGACCGGGGGCGCTTTTCACGGCTATGAACGAAAAGGAAATTCGGCAGGTCCTGGACCGGGATCTGGAAGCTGTGCCGCACATTTCCGGCGTCAACAACCATATGGGCTCCCTATTTACGGAGGATGCAGAAAAAATGGCCATTGTGATGAATGAGCTTAAAGCAAGGGGGCTTTTTTTTATCGACAGCCGCACGACAGCGGAATCGAAAGCCGCCCTGGCCTCAAAAAAAGTTGGAATACCCTTTGCTTCCAGAAAGATTTTTATTGACAATGGTCAGGATTACAACGCCACCTGCAAAACCCTGTTGGAGGTGCTTTCTTCTTCAAAGAGCGACCATCGTGGATTGATCCTTATTGGTCACCCCTATGCGAATACCATTGCGGCCCTGAACAGGGTTATTCCGGAATGGAAATCCAGGGGGGTCGAAATTGTTCCGGTATCCCGTATGGTGCAATGAAGAAACAAATCGTTCAGCGGTCTTAGAAACGCATTGAACATCCCTTGAAGTCGAGTTTCATTCGAAGGACTTATGCATAAGCTTTTCGTCAAGATACTTCTTGTTATCTCTCTCTGTCTATCCGCAGGAGGCTGCGCCCTGCCCTCCTTGGAATCCGGAGCGGTCTCCGATAGAGTTTCATCCTCTTCATCCTACAACGCAGGATATCATTTCATCCTGGGTGTTCTTGCCTCTATGGACGGCCGACTGGACGACGCCATTGCAGAGCTGGAAGCTGCCTTCCAGGAAGACCCTCTTTCCCCCTATCTCATGAAGGAACTGGCCTCACTTTATGTCGAGAAGGGAAACATCAGCAAAGCCATCGACCTGTGCAAACAATCCCTTGTCTACGATCCCGGAGACACGGAGGTCTACCTTATCCTGGGAAACCTCTATATCACTCAGAAGGACTATAAAAAGGCCTTCCGGGCTTACAAGAAGGTTATTGAACTCGATCCGGATAATACAACGGCTTATCTCTATATGGGAACGCTTTACGCGGAAAGCGGACGTTACGAGGATGCCCTTGAGATGTTCACGATCCTCCTGAAAAAAGATCCCGACAACGTCCTGGGAACATACTACATGGCCAAGGTATTGGTTGAGTTGAAACGCTATGATGAAGCGGAACGGCATTTCCGTGAGGCCCTCTCCCGGAAGCCTTCCCTGGAATCGGCCCTGATCGATCTGTCGCAATTTTATGAAAAACAAAAGAAATTCAAGCAGGCCGCCACTGTCTATCAGGATTTCATTCAGCGTTATCCCTCACGCGTCAACATTCGAATCCGTCTGGGAGAATTTTATCTGCGGCAGGGCGATTATGAGGCAGCGGAAAATACGTTTCGCGAAATCCTCACCATCGACGACTCCAATAAGGACATCCATTTCACCCTCGGGTTGATCTATTTTGAACGTCATAATCACGAGTCGGCAATCGAAGAATTCAAGAAAGGATTGAAACTCGCCCCTTCTGACGCAAAGATCCTGTATTTTCTGGCCTCCGCCTATGAGGAGATTCATGAGAATCAGAAGGCAATGGAATACTATGAAAAGATCCCCCCTGATTCGGATCTGTATGGAAATGCCCGCATTCGGATGGGGATGCTTCTCAAGGAAAAAGGACGGATCGACGAGGCCATTTCCGTTATCCGGGAAGCCCTGTCCAAAGGGGGGAAAGCGCCCAATCTTTACGCGTACCTGGCCGCCCTTTATTCGGATAAGCAGCAGTACGCCGAGGCGGAAAATCTTCTCAACGAAGGCATTAGAGAGTTCCCTCAGAATATGGAGCTCTATTACGGACTGGGTGAACTCTACAGCAAAATGGACCGTTTCGAGGAAAGCATCAAGAATATGAGACATGTCCTCGAAATCAACCCGGACCATGCAGAAGCCCTCAATTTCATCGGCTACAGTTATGCCGAGAAGGGCATTCATCTTACCGAAGCGGAAAGCCTGATCCGCAAGGCCCTGGCTTTGAAGCCGGACAATGGCTATATCCTGGACAGCATGGGCTGGGTATATTTTAAATTGAACCGGATGGATCAGGCGATCCGGTATCTCAAGGAAGCCAATTCCCGGATCCCCGATGATCCTACCATTGCCGAACATCTCGGTGACGCCCACAAAACGGCCGGGCAGATCAAAGAAGCCCGCGAGGCCTACGAGCGGGCGCTGAAGCTTGCTCCGGAAAACAGTACCCTCCGGAAGAAGTTGGAACAACTGGGTCATTGAGGGACGGACTCAAAAATTTCAAATGATTAATCCCATTGGAAAAAAGGGCAAGAGTGGATTCGGGCGCTCATTATACCGTTTCACGATTTTCCTTCCTGTGCTCCTGGCCAATCTCATCCTTGCAGGCTGTGCCGTAACACGGGAAGTGGCGCCGGCGCCAGAGGCTGCGAGCTCTGTTTCTCCGCAAATCCTCTGGCAGCAACGTGCTGCCGCGGAAGAAAAACCCACAGCCTTGAAGGCCCTGGCCAGAATCGACATTTCCACCCCATCCGGCCGCTACCCTTTAAAAGTCGCTATCCTGTTACAGTATCCCGACCGTCTCCGCCTGGAGTCGCTGCCGCTCTTCGGCCCCCCTGATTTTTATCTCACCTTTGAAAAAGGGACGTTGAAAGTCCTGCTGCCGCAAGAGGGCAAATATTATAGCGGAACCCCCTCTCAAACGGAGCTGGCTGCTTTTCTCCCTTTTCTTTCCGACCGTTTTCAGCTTACCGACATGATGGCCATCCTCCGGGGAACCGTCCCCCGGGTTCAGGATCAGGATGTCATCTTGAAAGGGTTTCAGGAAGGAAAATACGATCGGCTGGAAGTATACCGGAGGGAACAGAAAATTCAGGCTTTCTGGCTGGAGCAGGGATCAAATGCCCTTGTCCAAGCAGCACGGTGGGGACAGGATGGAGAGCTTCGCTACAAGGCACGCTTCACAGACCACGGAAGCTTCAAGGAAGCAGCTAATCTTCCGGCAAAGATATCCGTTACCATCGGAGATTCAAATCCCGTAACCCTTACCCTGAACTATACGGATCTTCAGATCCTCGCTGAAATTCAGGAAGCTTCCTTTTTGCTTGAAATCCCCGATGGCATGGAGCCTGTTAAACTGAAGGAAGAATAATCCCTTTCTTTATTTTATTTCCAGAAGTTTCGCGCGCGCCGTCCTGGCCTGACTCGTGTTGGGATAGTTCTTGATGACCTGCTGAAAAATCAGCCGGGCGCTGGCTTTGTCACCCAGCATCGTAAAGCACAAGCCCTGCTTGAAAAGGGCGTTGGCCGCCTTATTCCCGTTGGGATATCCCTTGACCACTTTATCATATTCCAGAATGGCCTTTTCATACTTCTTTTCAAAATAGTAGGTTTCACCAATCCAGAACTGGGCGTTGTCCGAATAACTGGTTTTGGGATAGGATTTCAGAAAACTCTGGAATTCATTCCTTGCCTTTTCATATTTCCCCTCCTTGAAGGAAACATACGCAGCAGCATACTGGTCGTCCCTGGCCGTTTTTGGTTTTGCCGTTTCTTTTGCCTTGGTTCCATTTGTGCCGGCGGCATGGCTGTTTTTATCCCCAATCGCAAGAAAGGTTTCCAGGAAGTTGACCTTCTGGGCCAGTTGATCCAGTTTTTCCCTGGTTTCGTCATGGCCGCCCCGTCCGGCCCCCCCTCCGATTTCCTTGCGCAGAGACTCAACCTGTCCCCGCAACTGCTGCACCTGTTCCCGGAGTTCGGTCAGATCGGCGCCTGAATTGGCCTGACTCTTTCGCAATCCCTCTAAAACGGCTTTATTGGAATCGACCTCCTTGTTCAAGGCCGAAATATTCGCATCGGTGGCTGTCACCCTGTCATTGACGACTCCAATCTTCGAATTCAGCTCGGCCGAAGTCCGGTTTAATTCGCTCGATGTGGCACAGCCTGAAAGAATCATCAGGCCGGTGACGACGGCAAGCAATTTCAAGGTTTTCAAAAGACTTCCCTCCATATGTTACTTTTTCGGATTAACGACAAAATGCACTCTTCTGTTTTTTGCCCAAGCGGCTTCCGTTTCCGCAGGATCCAGGGGCATCTCTTCCCCGTAGCTGACAGTCTTCATCCTGGATCGATTAATTCCCAGTGCAGCGAGAAATTTCAGGGTTTCCGCTGCGCGTCGTTCACCCAGGGCCAGATTGTATTCCGTTGTCCCACGATCGTCACAGTGGCCTTCAATCAACACACTATTGCCGGAATGAGTCGAGAGCCATGCTGCATGCTTCTGTAATAAACCACGGGCCTCGGAGGTCAGGCTGAATTGATCAAACTCAAAATGGATATCCGCAAGCGGGCCTTCACCTTTCGCCTGGGCGGCCTTTTCGGCTTCAGCCGCAGCCTTTTCCTTTTCAAGGCGTTCTTTTTCCAAACGTTCCTTTTCCGCTTCTTCTCTCGCCAGACGCTCCTTCTCCGCCTGCTGCCTCAGGGTCTGTTCTTTCAGAGCCTTTTCCTTTTCCAGTGCCGCCAACTCTTCCGGCGTAGGACCCGGCTTCCCGGTTGCAGCCTTAACCTCTACACCTGCTGGTTTGGCAGCCCCCGTTCCCTCCTGGATTGCCTGTTTTTTTGCACAACCTGCCGTAAAAACAAAGGTTAAAAACAGCAGGCTGATCAGCACTCCCAGCGTCCTTAATGTCTTCACCATTTTTTTCTCCTTTCTGCACCCTTTTCAAAACACCAAAAGCCGGAAATATCCCTGCCTGCCACAATCAGAGAGAAAACGGGATTATCCATCTCGGGGTCTCCGTCTATTCTGTTCCCAGGAAGCAAAACAAACGTTAGATTTTAAAACACAATCTATTTAAAAAGGTCAATCCTTAATTCTAAAAATTTTCATTTCCCAACAAATTAAGGAAATTAAGATCCCGTTACTTTCCCCGGGGGGACCAGGCGGGGCTCAGGAGGCGATCGGCGCTCTCGTAAATCGTCCTCATCTCCAGGGTATTTACATTCACAAGCTGAATCCGGCTGCGACCACCGCTGCGGGCGCTGAAAGCAAGAAAACGGCCATCGGGGGACCAGGATGGCGATTCATGATCGCCCGCCCCAGAGGTTAATTGCCGGACATTGCCGCCGTCCTCATCCACGGAGAAAATCTGATAGCCGCTTCCAGCAAGACCCTCATAGGCAATCCTGTCTCCTCGAGGCGACCAGGCAGGAGAAGTGTTGTAATTGCCCGAATAGGTCAATCGACGGGTCCCTCCTCCATCGGCATTCATCACATAAATCTGGGGAGAGCCGGAACTGTTGGAGACGAAGGCAATCTTTCTTCCGTCAGGCGACCAGACGGGAGAGACATCGATGGCGGAATTATGGGTCAGGCGATGCAATTGCCCGGTGGCCACCTCCATCACATAGACTTCTTCATTCCCGTCCTTGCTCAGGGTCAAAAGCAGACGCCGGCCATCGGGAGACCAAGCCCCGGGAAGGTTGAGCCCTTTGAAACCGACGATCTTTTTCAAACCGAAACCGGACGGAGAGATCACAAAGACATCCGGCTGGCCGTCACGATACGAGGCGAAGGAAAGATATCGGCCATCGGGGGACCAGCGGGGAGAAAGCATCAGAGCCGGAGAACTCATCACCCGGACCAACCCCTGACCGTCAAGGGACGTCTTGAATCCCACGGTATAGAGGGTTGAAGAATTACCTTGACGGGCGACAAAGGCGACCCGCGTGTCAAAGAAGCTTTCCGCTCCCGTCAGCAACAGCAGGAGTTCCCGGGTAAAGGAGAGGACCATCTCCCTGCGGTCTTCAAGGCCGCCTGAATATTGTTTCCCGAGAATCTGACGTCCCTGCACGACATCAAAAAGACGGAATTCCGCAACGAGTTGTCCTCCCTGATGGGCAAACCCGCCCGCAATCAGGTATTCCGCGCCCAGCTTACTCCAGCCCGTAAAGTCGATACCGCCGACCGTTGAACCGGAAGATTTCGTATTCAGGGAATCGCTGGACTTATCGAGAAGCGTAAAATATCCGGTCAGATCGAGGGACTTGTTCAAGGCTCCCGGAAACCAGGAGGAGAGTTCCTCATGTCCCGAATTACCGCTCAGGGGGGCAAAATCGGCAACGGCGATAGGTATTTTCTGAAAGGCCGGCGAATCAATGTCGATATAAACCTTTGCCCAGGCATTGGGCAACGCCGGCGCGCCTCCACACAACGCAAGAACACAGAACAGCGATAAAATCAGAATCCCGCGTCTTCTCTTCCGGTTTTTTCCACATCCCATGTGCGAATCTCCTGTCTGCCGCCCCTCCGGCGCTTCAAATCCAATTCGAAATCAAAGCCCTTTCAGCGGTCTCGTTGTTGTCGCCCCGCCGCCGGGATCTCAAGCTGCAATCGAAGCAACCCGCGATTCCGGACACAAACAGCCCCTGCGTCACCTCAGTTCCGCTGAATGAAAACGGATGCCGATTTCAATATTCTCGTCTCCCATGCCCTGGGGCAGGGGGGGAAAGGGACTGGCTTTGCGGACAGCCCGCAGGGCTGACTCGTCAAAATAATTATTACCTGACCGTTTCTCAAAGCTTAGTCCCTCAACCGTCCCGTTGCGCAAGACCCGGACATGGATAACGGCCCCAATATCTCCCTTGGGCAACAAACCGGGCGATAGGGTCCACTGCTTCTTGATTCTCGCCCAGATCAGGCGATAATAGGCATACATGCGGGCATTGAGTTCCGCATTGCCCGCCGTTCCCGAAGGACCACTTCCTTCCGATATCCCGGAAACACCGCTGCCGGACGCAGAACTGAAACCGTTTCCGGCACCCGGGGAGGCGCTAGCGCCCCGCTGTCTCCGCTCGGCATAATCCACCCGCTTTCGAATCTCATCCATGGCCTTTCCCAGGGATGCCTCCGTTCCCTGTCCCGAGTCAGCGGAACGGGCCGGCTTAGACACCCGGGTCGAATCCGTCCCTTTGAGAATCTCTTCAATCGCGTCTCCCTTTGCTGTCTCCAATCCCTTGCTTTTCACCGGCTTCGCTGCTTTCGGGACGGCATCCGCTCTCTTGAGAATCTTCTCAATGGCATCCCCCCTCGATGCCTCCATATTTTTCGTTTTTTCCGCCTTCGGAACCGGCTTCGATGACATCGGCGGGACAGGCGGTTCCCGTTTTACAATCTTTTGCGCCACTTTTTCCAAGGGTTTTTCCGGGGTTTTTTTCGCTTCGGCCTTTTTTCCCGGCTTGGGTAAAGGCAAATCCGCTTTGCCAGATCCTGCTTTGGCCGCCGCGGCCGGAATCTCGACGGGTTTCTTCTCCGGTGCGCCAGAACCGCCTTTGCCGGAATCTCCTTTTGTCCGGAGATCTCCTGAACTGACCAGATCAACGGTGTAATTCGGATTCAGGATTTTTTTCGGCGATGAGAGTGTCGAAAACAGAGAGGAAAGGGAAAGGGCAAAGATATGCAGCAAGAGGGAGATAACAATCATGCGCCGCAGGAACCTCCGGTCTTCCCAGGATTCCTCGAACGCCCTGTTAAAGGTCATTTGATTTCCTCTGGCGGCTCGGTAATCATGCCCAGTTTATCGATGCCCGCCTTGCGAATTTCCGCCATCACTTCCACAACAAATCCATAGGGGACGGTCCTGTCCGCCCGCAGGTAAAGCTCACGCTCGTTCCGGTCGGCGAAAACTCCCTCGAGGCGCAGGCCCAGTTCCGCCAGGGGAATCTTCGTTTTGTTCACGAAAATCCCCTTGGCCCCGTCAATGGTTAGAATGACTTTTTCTTCTGTGACATCGACATTCTGTGACTTCGCCTTGGGAAGGTTCACGTCGATGCCCATCTGAAGCATCGGCGCCGTCACCATGAAGATAATCAGCAAAACCAGGACGACGTCCACCAAGGGGGTGACATTGATATCGGCCATGGGCCGCCCATCAGAAATCTGCTTTTTCCGTGCATAGCGAATCGTCAATTCCGCACCCTTTTGTCTTCAAGTTTTAACATAATAACGTTCAACGATATTGATCAACTCCGACGCGAAGGAATCCATTTCCAGAGTCATGTTCTTCACCCGGTTCAGATAGTAATTGTAGAAGATGACGGCCGGTATCGCTGCGGCAAGACCCGCCGCCGTCGCAATGAGGGCTTCGGAAATCCCCGGCGCCACGACGGCCAGAGTGGCCGAGCCCCGGAAGCCGATGCTGCGAAAGGTATCCATGATTCCCCAGACCGTCCCGAAAAGGCCGATAAAGGGGCTTGCGCTGCCTGTGGTCGCCAGAAATCCCAGCGCCGCTTCCAGCTTGGTGGTTTCCGCACTGCAGGCCCGATTCAAGGCCCGCTCGACATTGTCGAGGCCCTTTAATTCAGGACCGGAAACGAAGGGATCTTCCTGTCCCCGCGAGGATGCCGGCCCCCGGGCCGCTTTTGCGATGCTGATCAGTTCCCCATAGCCGGCGCGAAACACCGCGGCAAGGGTTGAAGAGGCATATTTCTTGGCTTCCGGAAAAACGTCCGCCAGGTTGCTGCACTTCATATAGGCTTCGAGAAAAAGGCTGTTTTCAGAGTTGACCTTGCGGAGGTTCCGGTATTTTGTTGCAATGATGGCCCAGGAAACGACGGAAAATATCAGTAGGATGAGCAGCACGAGCTGAACGAGGAGCCCTGCGTCCATAATCATGCTCAGTACGCTGCTGTGGAATTGCCCTCCCATATTCACGGAGTTTACGGCTGCCAGTTCTTTCAATTTTTTCTCCCTGTAAATTCGAGATTGATCTGCAGGTTTTCTTCTAATGAAAAAAAGATCCCTTGTCAATAAGCCTCTTTCTTCCATAAATCGGCATGAAGGCCTCAAAAAAAGTTCAAATTGAGAATATCGACAACACCAACGTTTTTCTCCCCATCCACCTCTCTTGAAAAGATCAGAAAATGATCTGTCAGATAGGAATCACCGGGTTTTGAATCGATCCTCTTTTTCTTCTCCAGCTCAAAGGCCATCCCATGATTTGTTGATACGTAATGCGCTATATGCGGGCCGGGGACGTCTGTTTCACTGTTTATATAGAGATGGATGTAATCTTGATCATCTATGGCCAACGCACCAAAGCTTCCCTTTGCAATCTCGACAGGTTGAGACCAGTTTCCATTCTTGCCTCTGATAAGGAGAGCTTTTTCTTCAAGGAAGAACAATACAAATATATTCCCTGAAGAATCTATCCCGTTTGCTTTCCCTCTATGTTCGCAGGCTATTCCACTTCCGGAATAAATAATTTCAACCGTTTCCGGAGTAATCGGCAATTGATACGCTTCGCCGTTCGATTTTTCCCACCGTCCGTGGGCGGAACAATATTTGGCATAAAAGATCGGGCGCGTCAGTTCCAATTCTTTGTTGTCTCGCCAGCCGAAAATTACGTGGATGTTTCCCTCCGAATCGGTCAACGGTTCGCCTCTCAATAAGACACTACCTGATTTTGAACCCAAGTAACCTGTAAATTCGGTTAACTGAACAGGTTGGCTGAAGTTCAATTCATTCCAGGCGCCCTGGGGGTTGGAGCAGTTTTGAACATACAGATTCCAGCACTTGGCTGTTAAGGGTCCCCGTGTAAAAAGCCATAGAATGTCATGGTTGTATACCAGTTGAGGATACGTCTGATCGGCGCCGATCGTTTTAGGAGATTCAAAGTCCGTCATGGAATATTTGGAGCCAGTCAAGAAATCAGGATCTTCGACCTTTTTCTTTGTCCGTGTCCACAACTGACTGGAATGATGGGACCCATAAAATATATGAACATAACCTGCGTTATCCTGGATGATGGCCGGCCCCCCATGTGGATCACCCTTTCGCAAAGTGTCTCCGATTTTATAAGGACCCGATAGTTCAAGGGTGAACAGATCGATCATGATAAAATAAGAATCGCAGCCGACGGCCTCGGCTGTACCGTATGATGCAAAATCAGATTCCTGATAGGCCAGCAACAGCTTTCTCTGATCTCGATCTCCATAAACCAGTGCACTAGGATTCGTGTGTCTATACAAGCCATAAAGAGAATGAACAGCGCCGGCTTCATACCCTTGAGTAGCGGATATCTCCATGAATGAAAAAGGCCTCTCGTAGTTTCTTGCCTTATCCCCCGCGATCGTCCAGTCCGGGTCGGTCTGGAGTGTCACGGAGCTCGATCTTGTCCCATCGGAGTCCATAAACCAGAGATACGCCTTGCCGGTTGAAATGTTTTCCCAGAGGATGTCGCATAGGCCGTCCCCGTTGAAATCGCCTGTACCCACTATTTTCATATCCCGACTGGTATTGTAAGTCCTGTAGCTCAACCTGGCCCCATCCAAGCTCATAAACCAGAGATAAGTCTTACCGGTTGAAATGTTTTCCCAGAGGATGTCGCACAGGCCGTCTCCGTTGAAATCGCCTGTGCCTGCTATCTTCATGTCTCGACCGGTATTGTAGGTCCTGTAGCTCGATATTGTCCCATTGGAGCGGATAAACCAGAGGAACTTCTTACCGTTTGAAGCGTTTTCCCAGAGGATGTCGCATAGGCCGTCTCCGTTGAAATCGCCTGTCCCCACTATCGTCACGTCCCGACTGGTATCGTAGGTCCTGTAGCTCGATCTGGCCCCATCGGAGCGGATAAACCACAGGAATTCCTTACCGGTTGCGGTATTTTCCCAGAGGATGTCGCATCGACCGTCTCCGTTGAAATCACCTGTCCCCATTATCTTCATGTCCCGACTGGTATCGTAGGTCCTGTAGCTCGATCTTGTCCCATCGGAACCAATGAACCACAAGACATGCCCTCCGGTTGAAGAGTCTCTCCAGATCACATCGGATATGCCATCCCCGTTGAAATCGCCTGTGCCCGCGATTTTCATGTACTGACTGGTATTGTATGCTTTGCAGCTCAATCTTGTCCCGTCAAGGCGGACAAACCAGAGGCCATGCGCCCCGGTAGGTGCGTTTCTCCAGAGAATATCGGATGTGCCGTCACCGTTGAAGTCGTTCTTGACAACCTTACCCATTTTTGTTTCAGCCCCGATGGCCAGAGAGGATGCGCCTGCGATCCACAACGGTTTGTTGAAATTTACAGGATGGCTATCGTAAGTACCCTCGTATGGTAGGATCTGATCCGTTCCAACGGTGATATTGCTGGTCCTTTGAGGGAAATCACCTGGATTGACCCGGATTCCCTCAGCAATCGCCGAATGATTCCATACGGAGTATGTTATCGTGAGGAGAAATAAAATTTTTACGAATGTCGTGACGGGGAATTTTGGGACCATTCCATGCTTTGACCCCCTCGAAATTTTTATACGATATGTTAAAGTGAGGGTGCTTTTTACCGGGCAGACCAGACCATCACGGACTGCAGGTTTAAAAAAAAGGGAATGAGAGCCAATGAAACAGACGCCTTAATCTGAAACAGAAAATGCGGCTCCTTGGCCAGCTCTCACAATTCTTCCGGAGGAAACGCCACCACATCGTCCACAGAGGCCCGATCCGCAAAGAGCATCACCAGCCGATCGATACCTAGGGCAATGCCCGCCGAAGGGGGCATTGCGGAAAGGCTCTGAATAAACCGTTCCGGCCAGGGATAAGACCGCTTTCCCAGAGCACTTCGCTGTTGCTGCTCTTCTTGAAAGCGTCGGGTCTGTTCCTGGGGATCGACCAATTCGGAAAAGGCATTGGCCAGCTCGATTCCGGCAAGGTACAATTCGAACCGTTCGGCCAGGGAGGGATTGCCCTCCTTGGTCCGAGCCAGGGCAGCCAGCTCCACCGGGTAATCGTAGAGAAAAGTTGGACGCCCGATCCCCAGCTTCGGTTCAATCCGGGTTACGAGAACCTCATCGAAGCAATCTTCCGCCAGGGCCTGTCGAATGGACATCCTGCCATACCGCCGGAAGGCCTCCTCCACGGACAACCTTTCCCAGGAGGCAGACAGGTCCACGCGGCGGTTCCCGAAGAGAATCTCCTCTTTTCCATAGAGCGTTTCAGCCAGGAAGCGAAAGAGGTCTTCGCACTCCCCCATGAGAAAGAAGTAATCCTTCTCCGCCGCGTAACACTCGAGCATTGTAAATTCCGGCAGATGGCGGCTTCCGCGTTCCGCCTCCCGGAAGCAATGACAGATCTGGAAAAGTTTCGAATATCCTGCGGAAAGCAGGCGCTTCATGCATAGTTCCGGCGATGTCTGCAGGTATTGAGCGCCACAGGCTACTGCATCGATGTGCAGTTCGGGCGCCGGTGCGGGGATCAGGATGGGCGTCTCCACCTCCAGATAGTCCCGCTCCCGGAAAAACCGCCGGATGGAATGAAGAATCTCAGCCCGAAGCCGCAGGACTTCCCTTTTCCCGGCCAGTTTCCAGCATTCCGAATTGTAAGGATTATCCTCTTGGAATACGTTTTTTGAAAAGTCTGTCAGATTGCCGTTGCCGGGAGGATCATCCAATCCGGACATCAGCCCTTGACCCGGGTCAGATATTCGCCCGTCCGGGTATCCACGCGGATCTTCTCGCCTTCTTCAATGAAGGGCGGCGCCTGGATTTGATAACCCGTTTGCAGGATCACCGGTTTGCTGTTGCCGGAAACCGAATCCCCTTTGGCCCAGGGATCTGCACGGGTGACGATCAGGTCGACGAAATTGGGCAGACTGATCCCCAGGGGCTTGTCTTCGAAGAGCAGGATCTCTACCTCAAGATTGTCGATGAGGAAATGAACGGCATCTCCCACCTGATCGGCGGAAAGGGCAATCTGCTCATAAGAGGCATTATCCATGAAATAATATTTGCCTCCTTCCTCATAAAGGTACTGCATCTTCTTTTCCTGGAGATCCGCCGACTCAAAGACATCCACCGACCGGAAGGTGCGCTCAAATTGATTGCCCGTAATCATGTTCTTCAGCTTGCAGCGATAAAGGGCCTGCCCTTTTCCGGGTTTGACAAAATTGAATTCCGTGATGATGTATGGATCCCCTTCAAGTTTAATCCTCAAGTTTTTTCTCAAATCACTGGCACTGTACATAGGATTTCTCTCCTCAAGTTTTTTCGACTTCTGACATATTTCCTGCCTTTCCTGAACGACAGGGTTGTCTCCTTAGATTGCAAGGTGACGTTTCTTAATGCATTTTCAGCGACTTGTCAAAAGAAGATTCTTTAGGTCCATCCGTCTAAAGCGTCCTTTTTGAAAATATCTTTCTTGCTGAAGACATTTCTTGTAAAGATACGCCTCTTCAGATGCAGGTAGTGATAAACAAGTCTCCATATTCTCAAACGCACAAAAATGGAGATACTCCATCCAGGATAATCACTTTATTAAAAAAAAGAAATCAGTCCAGAGGGAGAACTATAAATTGAGCCTGTTCAATAATTCAATTTCAGAACAGGACTTTTCTTTCCGATTGTAAGAAAGTCAAAGATAATGTCCTGGGTAAGAACAATATCATGTTCAACTGCATGGATCGTTACATTGTCAATTCCCTTGTAAAAGTTTGTCTGCTCCATACGATACCTGTTCTCTTTCACCAAACCGAAGGTTCTTTTGATTCCAGTGCGGAGAGGTTTCAGCTTTTGATAAATGATACTGTGTGGTAACGCCGGCCCATATTTTCGATATCCTTTGGTAAAATACGTATGGCCGATATACCCGAAGCGATATTGCTCTTTCATATAATCACAGGGGAGAAACATTTGTTCTGATTTTTCGCATGCTTTGAAGCAAGCGTATTTTGTCCTTTTACGATCATATTCGATACCCTTTGGTTTCATGGGTATTCCCCAAGGGCAGAGAGGAAAGCCATCTTTCGTAAACCATTTGGGATAAACCATTTTCTTCCTGATGATGATCGGAATGATGCCAAAGTGTTCATAAACATCCTGATGAATCTCCTCAGCATCATACCCTTTGTCCAGAATGAGGTAGGAGAACGGAAGATCAGGATGGCGATCTTTCAAATCGTCAAGCAAGGGGAGGATTGCTTTCTGATCGGATACACTGGCCGGGGTTACGATGGTTGCCATGGGGATTCCGCTGACGGTTCTCAGGCTGTGAACCTTGTGGCCAACTGGATATCTATGGCTGTGATGTCCTTTTCCGGTAAAGGCAACGCTTTCATCATTGAAGCGCCAGCGTCCTTTCTCATTCTTCTCGCCTTTGGTTGAACCACATGTGATCAGAAAGGTGGAATCAGCAACGAGAATGATGCCTTTCTTCCGATGCTTCGGAAGTTCCAGGATTTCAGGCTCCAGCAAGCCAAGCGCATAAGCCCTCAGAACGAATCGTTTATGGATTTCCATAAAGCCCTTTGGTCCCAGCCGTTTTCTCAAGGTGTTGAAGGTGTTATGGGCTGGCTGGATATCTCCGGTAACAAATCGGCAAAGGTCGTTCTTTTTCAGAACTTTGGCCAATTGGCGATCAGAAAGGATGCGCTCTTTTATTTTGATGATCCGTGCCAGAATCAGAAAAACATTGTATCCCTTGGGACCGATACCGGCGTAACGATCGACTACCGGAGAGAGGGAATGTATATCAATGGCAGAAAAGTAAGCGATGAAGTCTTGCTCCTGCTGAGTCAGGTTATTGAAATCCCTTGCAAGACCAGGTAGAGAAACCTGGAAGTCGACCATGTTTTGCTCCTTCTGTTCAATACTGGTGTTCAATATTGATGAGGAGCATAAAGGGATTGAGATATAAAAGGAATCTCTGAAATCCCTTGATTTTCAAAGAGCAGCAAATGCAGAATTTATGGGTTAACTTACCTCCGGAATCTTCCGTTTTTTGGGTTATCTTTTTTCAAAATACTGGATTGCAGAAGATCGACCCTCCGGAAATTCAAGAAAAATGGGTTAACTTCAAATTATTAAGTTTATAAATACCTATTATTATTAAGATAAATTAGTATTGAACAGGCTCAAATTGAAATAAAAAGCCTCCCCGCCGTGAACCACTAAAGGGTTACAGAACAGGAGGCAGTCAGTGAAGTATGCAAAAAATTTAGATAGATAAAATTTATCCCCAGTCAAGAATAAAATGAGCATCATTATCAATCGAACTATCCTTACAATCTGAAAATTTTGATTTTGAAATATGGATTTTCAAAGCAAGAAAAAGTGCTTTATCTATGATGCTTTAATATCACGGCGGGAATTTCAGCGTGTTACTTCCTGTAATTCTTGTTTCGCCATTCTGGTATCTTATGCTACATTACCGTCGGTAATTGTTGACGTATCATGTGGCACCGCCGGGAAACCGGACGGCAAAAGAAGAAAACAAACATCAACCTATAACCTTTTCCAATGACGGACTTGGTGCCTTTGCCGCATATCTAAGTAAGCGTACGACAAAGTCATCTTGGAACTTCTTTCCAGATAAGTTATTGATGTATCGGTCAAGAGAGATAAGCCGCGGTTCTTTGAAAAAGGGATAAAGCAAGGGGTGGAGCTGAGAACGGAGTAAAAGACAGCAAGGATCAGTCAGTACTGGTCAGACTTCAGCCGGTAGGAGCAAACCACGTTCGTCCTTGGGCAGCGGTTTCCATTGATCGGGGAGCAGTTCCCTCAAGCGACTGACTGGATGGCTCATGATCCTGCGGAGTATGTCATCAAAGTACTCCCAGGGATTGACGTCACAGGTTTTACAGGACTGGATGAGACTCATGAACAGGGCCGCCGCCCGGCCGCCTCGTTCGCTGCCAACGAAAAGCCAGTTCTTGCGGCCCAGGGCCACGGGACGCATGGCATTCTCCGCCAAGTTGTTGTCCGGTCGAAGCCGTCCATCTTCCAGATAACGGCACAGAGCCTGGCGTTGATTCAGGGCATAGTCCACCGCCTTGCGGATGGGTTCCGACGGAATCGACTGTTGCTTCAGCTCTTCAAGCTTGGCAAAGATTCCGGCAAGGATCGGTGCAGCATGTTCCTGCCGACGGCGCTGTCTCTCTTCTGGTTTCATATTGGCGCAGGGAGTTTCCACCTCATGATAGAGACGGGCAATGCGGGCCAGGATGTCCGTCGCTTCCTGGGGACGCGAAGAAACTGCTTCATCGAACTTTCTCCGTGCATGAGCCCAGCAGCCTACCTCGATGATCCCCTCTTTACGGAATAGTTCATCGTAGCCGCTATAGGCGTCGGCATGGACATAGCCTCGATAACCTTCAAGATAATCGATGGGTCGCCGCTTACTGCGATCAATGGAGAAGTCATAGGCAACAAGCGGGGGATCGGTTCCTCCCTGCACATAGACCCACAGCCTGGCCTTTTTGAGCTTTCCATTCCCTTTGACTTGCAGGGGAATGGGTGTGTCGTCGGTGAACAGGATTTCCGCTTCCCCAATGACGGCCTGCCTGAAGGCCTTTTCCAGTCCGGAGATGCTTTCGTAGGTCTGCATTAGCCAGCTGGCCTGGGTCGCTCGGGGAATCGGCACCCCTTCCCGCTCTAAAATGCCGTTCTGCCGGTACAGGGGCAGATGATCGGCGAACTTGCTGACGATCAGATGGGCAATCAGCCCCACATCGGCTTTGCACCTTGCGACGGGATGATCAGGCATCGGCGCGGAGAGGATGCCGGGGGTTGCTTCGTCGTCCTCCGGCAGGGCGTATTGGGGGCGCTTATAGACGTTGACGATGAGCTTGCCGGGGCGGTATTCCAGTTTCTCCGAAACTTCGACGTTGATCACCTTCAGGGGCTTGCCCGTTTCGGGGCAGGTCTTCTGATCTTCGGGGATGTCCAGCAGGATTTCCACCCGTTCCAGGTGTTCGGGAATGGGAACCCGCCCATGATGCTGGGAGACCTTGCGGGTTTTTGTCTTGACTTCCTGTTCCACAGGCGCTTCCGGCTTTTGATCTTTTCCGGTCTGTTCCAGCGATTGGATTACGATGGAATCGAACATCAGCTGGTTGGGGTTGAGCCGCTCGGACTTTCGGCCATAAAGGCGCCGGAGCATCTGTTCCATCTGATGCTGCAGGGTGGTCAGCTGGCGCTGCAGAGATTCGATCTTTCGGGATAGTTCCCCGATCTGCGCATCCTTCTGAGCGGTCAGTTCTGAAATCTGGGCATCCTTCTGCGCAAGGAGTTCCAGGGCCTGAGGAAGTGTCGAAACCATGGGAGGGTATGTAGCACATTAACCTAATAATGTCAAGTATTTATATGCCTATTTTGTATCTATTCCCCACTTTTTTCGGTACGATTCCTTCCAGCAGCATGGTCAGATCCCGACGCTCGATCAGACCGTCTTCGGTCCACCGCTCCGGAAGGATGAAGCAGCCCCGTTCCAGGCGTTTGTACCAGAGAGCCAAACCATCCCGGTCCCAGTAGAGGAGTTTGACCATGTTGCGACGGCGGTTCACGAAGACGAACAGAGATCCAGACAGGGGATCGGCCCCCAACTCGGATCGGATGAGGCCGCAGAGACCATCGAAAGATTTGCGCATGTCGCAGCGGCCGCGATACAGATAGATGTGGGTTGCCGCCGTCAGACCGAGCACGGGGAGAGGCTCCGAAGCGTTTCAACGACGGTGCGGAGGGTGAAGGGATCGAATCCCCGATCCACCTCGATGGCGAAATTCTTGTCTGGATGAATTCGGATGCCGGAGCCGGTTTCGACCGCTCTTCCGGGAATCAGTTCCAGAAAACCTCCTGTGCAAGGTTCTTGTTCCCGGAGTCGGCGGCGCCAGGCATGAAACTGATGCCGATTGATCTGCTTTTCACGGCAAAATGTGGTGATGTTCAAGCCACTTGCTGCCTGGTCTTCGATGATGGTGCGCCAATGGGCTCGTCGTTCCGCTCTGATCATCATATTTTGCCTCCCAGAAAGAAATTTTTCTTTGTGGGAGGCTATAGCTCAGGGAATGACGGATGTGAAGATGGGTACATCAGACGCTTACTTTTCAACGATAGAACATTTTATCTCGTCAATTATCTTTCAGTTTTAGCGCATTACCTCACGCAACATTACCTTTATCACCATCACATAGATACACCAGAGGAAATCGATTCCAAGGAGTTTACAGAATGAATACCACCAGTGAACTGGTGGTATCCTGAGACCCCCTAAGGGGGGTTCTCAGGTGCCAACTGCTTGGTTGGCTGTGTTTATCTAAAGTTCCGTATCTTCTTCCTGAGATTCCTGTTGCTCTTGATTTCTGATATACTCTCGTATCTTTTCTTCATCTAATCCCACGGTGCTGACACAATATCCGCGAGCCCAGAATGTCCGACCCCGAACCATTCGACTGCTTTTGGTTCCAAAGCTCATCACTTCGGAAGCACTTTTGCCTTTCAGAAGACCGATAATATGTGCCACTGAATATTTCGGCGGTATCGAAACGCAAAGATGAATATGATCCGGCATCGCGTGCCCTTCTATAATCTCTATCCCTTTGATTCTTGCCCATTGCTTGATGGTGTCGATAACAATCCGCCGTTTTGAACCGTATAGGGCTTTGCGTCTGTACTTCGGTATCCAAACTATATGGTACTTACAATCCCAAACCGAGTGTGCTAATCTATGAAAACGTTCCATTCTCGAAATCTCCTTTTTTGAGCAGTTGGCACTCTCAATCTAGGAGATTTCTCTTTTCTCGTCACTAACCACCATGCCCGGCACGGGCACAACGAAGGATGAAAATATTGCTGTTGCGATACAGGAGTGAGTCACGGTAATCCACTGACCAAAGAATTTCGCCAGAAACTTTTAATCAGGAGGAAGACCATGACTCAGCGTGAAGATAGCAAAATTATTGGAACAGTGCACCCCATTTGTTGCGGCTTGGATGTCCATAAGGAGAGCATATCGGCCTGCGTTATTTATGTGGACAAAGATGGAACCGATCAATATGACATCAAGGTATTTGGGACTTTCACAGACGATTTGATGCGACTGCGGTCATGGCTGCTTGATCATGAATGCCCCGTTGTGGCCATGGAGAGTACGGGAATATATTGGCGGCCGGTGCATAATGTTTTGGAGGATGCGCTTCAGGTTGTCTTGGTTAATGCTCGTGACATCAAGAACGTTCCCGGTCGAAAGACGGATATCGGTGACAGCAAGTGGCTTGCTGGTTTATTGCGTCATGGTCTTCTGCGAAGCAGCTTCATCCCCCCCAAGGAGGTGAGGGAGTGGCGGGATCTGACGAGATTGCGGAAGAAGTACGTCCATACGGTAGGAGATTACCGGAAACGGACACACAAGCTTTTTGAGTCGGCCAATATCAAGATCGATTCGGTGGTATCGGATCTATTTGGGGTAACGGGGCGAAATCTGATGAATTTACTTGTTTCTGATCGAGCGTCATTGACATTGGCGGATATCAAGTGTTGCGTCCGAGGCAAACTTAAAGGCAAGGAAGAAGAGTTATATCGATCCATACAGGGATTTTTTTCGGATCATCATCGGTTTCTCTTGAAGCGGCTTCTGAATACAATTGACCTGCTTGAGGCGGAGATATCCCTGTTTGATGAACAGATCCGACATCTGATGACGGATCAAAATGCGTTGTTGAATCGGATGAAGAAGGCTGCGGGCATCGCCGATGTTTCTTCTCGTGAGATTTTGGCTGAGCTGGGTCCCGATCTGAAAGAGTTCTCCACAGGAGAGGCCCTTGTATCTTGGGCTGGATTATGCCCCGGCAATAATGAAAGCGCCGGGAAGAGAAAGAGCGGCAAAAGTCCTGTGAGAAAGCATCATCTGAAAACCATCTTAATCGAGGTGGCGTGGGCGGCCATCAAGAAGAAAAAGTCCTACTTCAAAGATAAATACTACCGACTCAAAGCCCGCCGTGGAGCCAAGAAAGCGATTGTGGCTATTGCCCACAGGATCTTGCTCGGAATTTATCATGTCATCAAGAATGGCGCTGAGTTTCGGGATCTCGGAGAGGATTATCTGGCCCAGAGAAACAAATCACAGAAAATATCTCACTTGCGAAAGCAAGCTAAATCGTTGGGTTACAATCTGGTTCCGCAAGCAATATGATAGTCAAGAACAAATAATAACATACGTCATTACATTCCAGAGGTCGATTAAGAACTGAAGCCAAGAGCGCGTGAACTAACATGACCGTTCAGCTGGGCACAACGAATTGTCGGCTCCTTTATGGAGATCACGAATATAAAAATTACGATCCAAGCTGATCATCATAACGGGATTGAGTATATCCATAAGAAAACAGCTAGTTATGAGTATTTTCATATAAATCAATGGCACAGCCATTATTCATACCACTGGCATGCCAGTGGATTATTCCTTCGATTTAGCAGCAATTTACCTTGGATTTGGGAGTATTATTCTCCGTGGTTATGTGCCATCCGCTGCAATTTCCTGCAGGCTTGGTTATATCGATGTTCCAACGATAAGACGTTCCATCCTGTGGGCCTACTCATTAAGAGACTGGAAATTTAACGATATAGTTCACGAATTCAAATGGTTTGAATCACACAAATATTATTTTCAAATCAATTTATTTACACAAGCCGTTTTCGGACCATTGTTTTTATCTAGATATAAGAAAATCCACGCGAAAAAAGATAATCAGAAAAGGATTATCCTATGTAATTCATGTGGCCAAAAACTTCGGATACCTAAAAAAGCAATAGCGATAAAAGTAAATTGTCCAAAATGTGGTGCTTCATTCATAACCGAGGGTGATGAAACCAAAAAGACAAAATTTCAAACAATCACGATTGCAAAACTTATTGCCATCATAATGCTTTTCGGGGCGTTTGCAGATAATCCTTATGGCTATTATCAAATTCTACGCTGGGTTATTTGTGGACTAACTGGCTATTTAGCTTATTTGGCTTATGAGGGCGATCAAAATACGTGGACTTGGATCTTTGGCTTTACCGCAGTTCTTTTCAACCCGATAGCACCTATCCATCTACCTCGGGATACTTGGTCAGTGATAGATTTAATTGCCGCCGCAATAATTTTTACAAGCATATTCAAAATGAAAGTCATTCGCCAAAACGAGTAGTATCAGATGCCTAACAGCCGCATCAACTCGGACTGGAAAATTCCACTGTGCTCCACTGCAAGCCGGTTATGCGTTCTGTTGGGCACCAGAGAGGCAAGTGTCATATGAACATTCTTGATAGCTTGAGGAGATGCGCTCGGCCTGTCATTTTTGAGACCGATATTGATGAGTTTCCATACTCGACAGCTGGAACGGCCTTCATAGTTGGGTTTAGGCAGTCGGTTTTTGTTCTTATGCCGCAGCACGTAATTAAAGACTGGCCAGTTGAAAAGATATTGATCTTTCCATCCTGGAATTCCCTATACACATTCCGCTACTTGAACTGGTGGCGTGTCAAGATAACTCCTGAAGACCAGGTTACATCTGACCTCCTAGTAATCAAAGCTGACTTGGGTGATATTCCATCGGCAGAAAGAACAGATATTCAACTTCTCGATCTCAACAATCGTGAGAATCAAAATTGGTACGACGATCGATATGATTCACAGTTCTTTCTATGTGGCTTCCCTTCTGCTGGCAGTGAAGGGGTTAACTACACGACTCTCGAAATAAGAACTTCTCAGTATTTCATGGAAGGTGTGTATGTGGACGTCAGTCCATTCTCCTGCGGTCACATGATCAAGGTCAAGAACCCTCTGGATCTTCCGCACTTTAGCGGCCTGAGTGGCTCACCCGTTTTTAGTCACAGGCGTGATAACACGGTAGGTACCCCGCCAAGATTTTGCGGAATGGTACTTCGTGGAACCGCAAGCTCGGGTTATGTCCACTTTTTGGAAGTTGAGTTCCTTATGGAAGCTCTGACTGAGATTGAAAACCAAGATATTCCTACGGAGAAAACCATAGAGAAGGCATAGGGGGCTGCAAATAAATGAATAGTGCGGTCGTCGGTGCGAAGGACAGGCTTTTGAGGGAGACATGAAGAGCATAGGATAATGCCCAATCGGGGGAGGCGGATTTTTTCACTCCCTCTCCCCTCACACCACCTGGTATGCGGGTCAGCACTGGGTAGATCATATATATTACTGGGCTGTCTCAATATTAACAAGCGTTCTTACTCTATTTCTTGAGGAAATCATCACCATTTAGATAATCTCGCCAGTGAATATTGGTAGATGAAATGGCCAACTACCGGGTAAAGCTGAAGATCATCTTTAGGTTCGAATCTGACTGATGGAGTAAACCATATGTTAACGAACAGCCAGAGATTATCCTGATACCCAGAATAAGGATAATCAAGCCAGTAATTATCGTAATCTAATCGCAGTAAAGATAACGAAACTGACTTGAAAAAACTTGAAAATAAAAAACGATGAAGGAGGATGAATGATATGCTGATCCGGGAAAAAATAACTATCTACGCTTTGGTAATCTTGCTAACGAGCGCTGTATTCATTATGACAGTCACAGCAGGTGGGCAACCATTAAAGGATAATGCCTGTGGTGCATGCCACGAGGACTATAGCACTATCATGCCCAAAACGCATCCAGATGTCGGCAAAGGGAAAGCCTGTATCTCCTGTCATGTTTCCGATCCCGCCAATAAAGAGGCAACGAAGTTTTCGACATTAGTCCACAAGGTGCACAAAGGAGATAAGATAACGCTGGAGTGCTCGGCCTGTCACGTTGAAAAATGAGGATGAAGTCACTGAAGACCAACATAATCAAATAAAAATAGGCATCAACCGGATGAACCATTCTTTCTCTGGATGATTTCAGGATAAGAAGGAATCGGTCAGCAGGGAAAAAGTCTGGAGGGGCATTTTACCTTTTCCGCCCGGCACATCCATGACAAAGCGAGGCACACAGAGGCCGGAAGTCTGGCGGGAGATCCGCTCCATCAGCTCCATCCCCTTCCAGACATCCACCCGGAAATGATCGGCCCCCCGGACGGGATCGCAGGAAAAGAGGTAATAGGGCCGCACGGAAATCCGCTGCAACCCGTAGAGGAGTTCGCGCATCGTCTCGTAGGTGTCGTTGACCCCCCGCAGCAACACCGATTGATTGGAGACCGGGATTCCGGCATCGACGAGGCGCTGACAGGCCAGGGCGGCTTCCGGGGTAAGCTCCCGGGGCGAATTGAACTGGGTATTGAACCACAACGGCCGGTGCTTGCGAAGCATCCGCACGAGAGACGGCGTAATCCGCATGGGAAGGACGACGGGAACCCGGCTCCCGATACGCAGAACCTCCACATGAGGGATTGCTCGCAAGGCCCCCAGAAACCCGTCCAGAACGGTCTCCGGCAATGTCAACGGATCGCCTCCGGAGACAATGACCTCGCGGATCCCCGGGTTCGCGGCCACATAGTCAATCATGGCCGAAAGCCGGGATTTAGCCGCTGCTCCCTCCTTCCAGAAGCGTTTGCGATTACAGTGGCGGCAGTACATCGTGCAGGCGTGCGTCACCATGGCCAGACAGCGATCGGCGTAACGGTGAATCAGACCTGGAAGGGGCATGTCCCGGTCTTCAGCCAGGGGATCATCCACGCCGCCCAGGGAAAAGTCAATCTCCCGGGGATCGGGGACACACTGCAGGCGGATGGGGTCTTCGACAGACGAATCCTTTATCAGGGAAAAGTAGTACGGGGTGATGGCGAAGGGGAAGTCCCGGATCACGGCCCCCCTCAATTTCGACGTCTCTTGATCATCTTTCAAGTATTCGTTGAGGCGCTTCTCCGTCCTGATCCGGTTCTGCAGCTGCCACCGCCAGTTCTGCCAGTCCGCTTCATCGACATCCCGCCAGGGACCGCGCCTGCTCTTGTTGTTATCCGTGTTTACGATTTCTCTCCCCCTTTTAGACCGGTCGTTGCAATGCCTGCAGCAGGACTTCCATATCGGCCGTTGTTGCCCCACTTCGGAAAAGACGCCGGCCAGGTTCGCGTACAGGCCGGCTCGGCTCTTTCAAAAGAACCCCGATTGGAATCCGGTCACCCCAGATCCCCGCAATCTCCAGTGCTTCCAGGCGATCCTTCCCGGGGGAGTCAAGTTGATAAACCCGTTTCCGGTAGTAGGCAAAGGTGTTGACCTTGTTAAAGGAGACGCAGGGTTGAAGGATGTCCACGACGGCCGTTCCCTTAAACCGGATGGCTTCCTTCAACAGACCTTTCAGATGCTCCGGTTCACCGGCAAATCCCCTCGCCACAAAGGGAGCCCCGACCACAATGGCCAAGGCCAGCGGATTCAGAGACTCACTTTCGTTGCCCTGCGGGTCCAGCATATTTGCCTGCCCGTGGTCGGTCGTGGGAGAACTCTGTCCCTTGGTCAGGGCATAGACCTTGTTGTTGCAGGTCAGGATCGTAATATCCAGATTCTTCCGCAGGGTATGGAGAAAATGATTTCCCCCTTCGCCATAATTGCAGCCGTCTCCCGAAACGGCGATGACGGTCAGTTCCGGCCTTGCCAGTTTGATCCCCACCGCCAGCGGCAAAGCCCGGCCGTGGAGGCCATTGAAATAGTTTCCTTCCAGATACTGGGGCATCTTGGCTGCCTGGCCTATTCCGGAAGTCAGGACAGTCCGGCTTGGAGGAATGGCCAGTTCCGCCAGGGCGCCCTCCAGGGCGTCGCGAATGGAAAAATTGCCGCAGCCGGGACACCAGGCCATTTCATTGCGGTCCATCAGTTTCACCTCCGGTTGGAAAAATCTTTGCCCGAATTTCCCCGCAAAGTTCCTTTACGGAAAAACACAGGCCGTTATACTTTAAAATAGAATCGTCCATTTCCAGACCCAATTCCCTTTTCAGCAGCCCGGCAAACTGCCCGGTGGCGTTGTTTTCCACGGCGATCAGGCGCTTACTCGCCAGAGGAAGGCCTTCGATCATCGCCGGCGTCAAGGGATAAACCTGGGAAAAGTGCAGAGCGGCGACGGAAATGCCCTCGGCCGACAACCGGTCCACCACCTCTGCCACGATTTCCCTGTTGGAACCCCAGCAGATCAGATAAACCCCGGCATCCCGCTTTCCGAAAAGCGTAGGCGGAATCGCCTCTTCCTCCAGCAGGTGTCCTTTACGCAACCGTTTATCCACCATCCGGACCCTCAGTTCCAGATCTTCGGTAATCGTCCCCTCTTCCGTATGTTCGTCGGAATCCACCCGGACCAGGGCTTCCCCAAGCCCCGGATAAGTCAGGGGCGACAGACCGTCCGGGGTCAGGGCATAGCGACGGTACGAGGCGTCAAAGATTTCGTAAGGGCGGGACGACACGGTCAGACCGGGACGATCCTCAAGAAGCTGGATGGAATCCGCCAGATACTGGTCCGTCAGGATAAAAACGGAAATCTGGTACCGGTCGGCCATTTTGAAGCTGCGTCTCCCGAGGTCGATGGCCTCTTCCAGCGAACCCGGCGCATAGATCAGGCGGAGAAATTCCCCCTGTCCAGCAGAAAGGACACAATTCAAATCCCCCTGCTCGGTGCGCGTCGGCAATCCCGTAGAGGGTCCCGGACGCTGGGCGACCACAATGACCAGTGGCGTCTCCGTCATTCCTGCCAGAGAAACCCCCTCGGTCATCAGGGCAAAGCCGCCGCCGGACGTTGCAACCATGGACCGCAGGCCGGCATAAGACGCTCCTAAGGCCATATTGATCGCCGCGATTTCATCTTCAGCCTGTTCAAAATGGACCGGCAGTTCAAGGGCCGCCTTGGCCAGATACAGCATCAGGGATGTGGCAGGGGTCATGGGATAGGCAGCCACGAATTGGCAGCCTCCCAGGAGCGAGCCGAATCCCAGGGCGGAATTGCCATCAAATTTGAACGAACCACCCCCCTGCGGCCGGACAAAAAACCGGTCAGCCATTTCCCAGCGCTCCGCAAGGGTCATCCCTGCCAGCAGCGCCGCCGGCTTATCCTCTTCCCTGGCCACCGCTTTTAATCCATCAGGCCGAACCCCCACCACCCTCAGAAGCAGGCCCACCAGGAGCGTGTTTCCCATCGCGGCATCGGAGAACTCCTCTTTTGCCCTCTTCTCAATTTCGCGGATTTTTTCGAGGGAGAGGCAGATGCCCCCTTCGCTTAAATTCCTTCTGGATCGCCGCTCCGTTTCCTCGTCCAGGGCGATGAGGACATCCCAGGATTCTCCACTGAGGGCATGGACCGGGCGCTCCGCGACCCGGAAGAGATGGTCGTTGTGTCCCCCGCGGATTCGGGACATATAGAATTTGGTCGCGAAAAAGAAATAACCCAGCCGGAAGAGAAGGTCCGTCAATTCCTTTTCGATGGAGGCCAGACCCTGCCCGGCCTGTCCACCGACTAAAATATTGCATTCCATAAATGCGCCTCCTGAAAAAAAAGCCCAAGAAAGCCTGTCCCTGCCTCTTTCAAGTTCAAGGGGAAAAAGTCTACCACCAACGCACACCGGTTGTACAGGAGCAACTTGAAACACGATTCAAAGAATCCCGCCCCACAGCCCGGACAGGGCGAGGATTTGAAGCAATCCATTTCATGAAGCTTTTTCAGATAAATTTTTAAGGCTTATAATTGCTTTTCCTCGCTCTTGGCATTATATTGTCGACCGTTAACGGCAGGCCATTGCAAATCCGCCGTTGATGGGCAGAATAAGGAATACAGGAACAGGCATGAAGAAATTTCCCGCAGTCTTTCTGGATCGCGACGGCACCCTGATTGAAGAAGTCGGTTATCTGGACCGCCGGGAGCGTCTGAAACTCTTTCCGGACAGCGCCAGGGCCATCCGCCTGATCAACTCAAGCGGCATGAAAGCGGTGGTCGCGACCAACCAGTCCGGTATCGCCCGAGGCTATTTTACGGAAGCCGTCGTGGAGATGCTGAACGATCACCTGCAGAAACTGCTGCAGGCACAGGGAGCACAGATCGACCGCTTCTATTACTGCCCCCATCATCCCACAGAAGGCCTCGGCGTATACCGGATCGCCTGCACCTGCCGTAAACCGGAGGCCGGGATGCTGCGACAGGCGGCGGAAGACATGAACCTCGATCTTTCCCGGTCCTATCTGATCGGCGACAAACCTACGGATATCGAGGCGGCGTCAAGGGCCGGAATCAAATCGGTTCTGATTCAGAGCGGCCATCTCCCCGGACAATCTCCGGACCTATCTCTCGAAGGGCGGAATGCCGGGAGCGGACCGGACTGGGTCGCCGCCAATATCTTTGAAGCCGTTTGCTGGATTCTTCAGGACCGCCAATCGTGAATATCCTGATTGTCAAACTAAGCGCGGTGGGCGATGTCATCCACACCCTCCCTTCCCTTGCCGCCCTTCGGCGCCGATTTCCTCAGGCCCACATATCCTGGGTGGTGGAAGAAGCCGCCTCCGATCTGCTCCGGAACCATCCCTGCCTGGATAAGCTCATCATCTCCGGGCGGAAACGTTGGATCAGGGAACTGCGTCAGGGAAAATATTCCAAAGTTTTCAAGGAAGCCGGGTGTTTTCTTTCCGACCTGCGCAGCCGGCGGTACGATCTGGTCATCGATTTTCACGGCCTTTTCAAAAGCGCCGTTCTGACAGTCCTCAGCGGCGCCTCCCGAAGGCTGGGATACGACAGCATGCAGGAATTAAGCGGCCTGTTTTACAACGAAAAAATTCCCGAAGATCTGAACCGCCATGCCGTGGATCGCTACCTGGATTTTCCGCGATACCTGGGCGCTGATCCGGAACAGCCGGAATTCCCTATCGACATATCAGATCTCCAGCATCGGCGTATCGAGCAACTGCTGACAGAATTTCATCTTGGCAACGGGGAAAATCTGATCGCCATCAACACTGTGGCGCTCTGGGAAACCAAACTCTGGGACGACGAGAAATTCGCCCGCCTGGCAGACAGGATTGTCCGCGAATTGAAGGCCGCTGTCGTTTTCACCGGCAGTGATCCGGCCCCCATGGACAGCATCCTTTCCCAGATGACCACCCAGGCGGTCAATCTCGGAGGCCGAACGTCTCTCCGGGAACTGGCCCATCTCTACCAGCGTGCCCGTCTTCTGATCACCACGGATTCCGGCCCCATGCACCTGGCCGCCGCCGTGGGAACACCCGTGGTCGCCCTTTTCGGACCCACCGATCCCATCCGGACCGGCCCCTACGGCGAGGGGCACCGGGTCCTGCGCAAAGGGCTCGATTGCAGCCCCTGCTTCCGTAAGTCCTGCGATCGCAAAACCTGCATGCGGGATATTTCCGTGGATGAAGTTTTCGATTCGGTAAAAGACATCTTCAAGGCTTCACATACACATACCGGGGGAAGAGCCCCCTTGGCGGAAACGGGCACAACGAGGGAGTAGAAATAAGGTTCAAGCGTAATCTGTGAAAATTTCTTTCTTCCTTGTTTATTCAAATCAAAATATTATTTTTGTGTCTTAAGGTTATTTATAGGCAGTTTTCACACGCCCCGGATTGCACCTCCTCAGACCAATTCTAATATAGATGCCTTAATTATAAAAATCCTGCTCACCAACTTTACTAATCCATAATGGTATGTGATCAGACTTTAATGTTGACGTGGGTTCATTTCCCTTTCTACTTGACTTTATAGTGCTTTATCTTTTAAATAACATTAATATTTTCATCAGAAGATCGGTCATCACGAGTTGTGATACCACCCAAATGTGCCATGGTGATTCTAGAATGAATTTCAGGGCTTCTATCGTTCCATTCTTGTCAAAGGCAGAGTTAAAAACCAGAAATTTTCAGGAGGATGCACATGAAACGCGAGACTTCAGGTTTGATTCTTTGCATCGATGCCGGTCCAACTGCCGATGAGCAGGAATTGGCAGAACTGACCCAGCAGTTGAAGGAAGACTTGCTGGAAACGGATGTGGAGTCGGTTGAACAAGTTCGCGGAGCGGAAGCACCTGTCGGTTCCAAAGGAGATCCTGTAACGCTCGCTGCCTTAGCCGTTACTCTGGCGCCGATTGCACTCAAGGGAATGATCACGATCCTAGAATCATGGCTTACACGGCACGAGCGTACCAGCATCACGCTTCAGAAGGGAAACCTGAAAGTCACAATGCAAGGAACTCTTTCAAAGGACCAACAGCAGATGATAGCCGATTGGTTATTTACCGAGAAAGCATTCTAGGCAAGCATGAACGAACATAGATACGCATTGCTTATTGCCAGTTTCGAATACGATGATCCGTACTTTCGCCGGCTTCACACGCCCGCACAGGATGTCGAAGCGTTCTCGCGTGTCCTGCGTGATCCTGCCATGGGTGCGTTTTGCGATGTCAAGATCCTCGTGAACGAGCCCAAGGATCGTTTGCTTCTAGAAATAGAGGATTTCTTCGATAATCGCAACAGAGAGGACCTTTTGCTGCTTTACTTCTCCGGCCATGGCGTTAAGGACGAAGATGGTCGATTGTGCTATGCCACCAAGAACACCCTCCATAAACGCCTTGTCTCAACTGCCATACCTGCATACCAAGTCAATGACTTGATCGGAAGATGCAGATCACGGCGTAAAATTCTAGTGCTGGATTGCTGCTATAGCGGGGCTTTTTCAAAAGCCCTCTTGGCGAAAGGTGATCAACGCGTAGGCATTATGGATGAGTTCAAGCAGGGGCAGGGGCTCGTCACGCTAACAGCCTCGGATGCATTTCAGTATTCCTTCGAGGAAGAAGAGGCTAGGGATGTCGGGACATGTTCGGTTTTTACTCGAGCACTGGTAGAAGGAATGGAGACCGGAAAGGCAGACAAGGATAACGACCAACTGATCTCTCTGGATGAACTGTATCACTACGCCTACGAACAGGTACGCAGTGAAACTCCCCAGCAGACTCCCCACAGATCTGGAGAGGTAGAAGGCGACATTATTGTTTCTCGAAATCCACTGCCGCCGCGCCGCGCCGAATTGCCTGGAAAGGTGCAAGAGGCCATTGAGAGCCCTATTCCGGAAGTTCGAGAAGGCATCGTCCAAACACTCGATGCCTTTCTCAGGGGGAGAAATATAGGTTTGAAACTTGTTGTCCTTGATTCTTTACGAAAGCTAACAGAGGACGACAGTCGCAAGGTAGCAAGCGCCGCGCAAAAGTGCCTGGCTGCGTTTGACGAATCCCGCCGACTCCAGGAAGCAGAGGCTTGGAGGCTGAAGGAAGAGCAGGAACGACCGGAAAGAGAGAAAGCAGAAGCGGAACGGCAAGCCATTGAAACAGCCAAGGCCAAGCGTCTCGCACAAGAGAAGGCGGAGCAGGAAAGACTGCAGGCGGAGACAGTGCGAACGGCGTTGGAAGAACAAAAAAAAGCCGAGGCTGAGGCAGCACGAACGACAACGGAAGAACAACGAAAAGTCGGGGGGGAAGCAATATACGCAGCACAGGAGGAAAAGCGGAAGGCAGGAAGGCCAGCTGTTATTTGGTGGGTGCTTGTTATAGCCGCACTACTGATTGGTTTTGCAATCTGGATGTCATCCCATCAGAACGTCGCCCCGCCGCCAAACGTAGAGGAACAACGGGAGCAAGCCAAAGTCGAGGCAGAACGTAGGGCAGAGGAAGAGCGGAAACAGATCGATGCGGAGGCGGCACGCAAAGCTGAGGAGGCAGCACACAGCTTTTCTGAAGAAAAGAAAATCAGAGATGTAATAGCGCAATATTGGCGTTTTATTGAAGAAAAAGATGTCGATCGTGCTGTGAATATGTATGCAACGGAACGTTTACCCCAAATCAGCCGCGATAAAATTGCGAAAATAGCGCAGGATACGGAGTACTATCGGGTAGTAGATGTAAAGGATGTCACAATAACAGACAACCAAGCAACAGCGAAATTTATACTCCTCCATAAGAAGACGTATAAGAAAGATGAAGAGCAGTGGGATTATTCTGCAACATTAGTGAAAGAAAACGGCTCCTGGAAAATCTTGACCTTACCTGGAAATAGGATAAAGTGAAAATATTTTGCTTACTTCTTTTGCTTATACCTTCTGTTGCCTTCTCGGAGGTCATAACAGAACTGCCTGTCAATAAGAACGTCATCGCCATTACCTTCGATGCCTGTGAAACCAAAACCCCGTCTTATTTTGATCAACCCATCCTTAATTTTCTCATTAAAGAGAAGATACCCTGCACCATATTTATCAGCGAAAAGTTTGCCAGAAGGAACAGTGCTGAAATCAAGAGGATCGTCAGTTTGGGATTTATCGAAATCGAAAATCACTCGGTCAATCACATTCAACATATGGAGAGGCTGTCAAAAAATGATGTATTGAGAGAAATTGACGATAAGGTCCTTCAAGAGATCACCGGCAAGAAGACGAAATATTTTCGATTTCCAGCAGGCAACTATAACGACAAAACCCTTAAACTGGTCGAGAAGCAATTCAAAGTGGTCCATTGGACATTTGCCAGCGGCGACGCCGATAAGCGGATATCTCCCCCGATGTTGACGCAATGGGTGCTATCAAAGGCAAAGGCCCGCAGTATTCTCATATTTCATATAAACGGGAGAGGATACAGTACGGGAAAGGCTCTCCCCGAGATAATAAAAGGCCTTTCTCTAAAGGGATATAAATTTGTTAAATTAGAGGATGCCATAAGATAATTGGACAGTGGTTAAACCGGATTTGGTGTTACTACTTTTTAGGCTGGCGATTCCCGACGGATATCCTGAGCCAGAGTCGCTTTTCTGATGATATAAATTCATTGACAAAACTCAGGGAATCCATAAATTACCTTCACACCAATTTACAAGGAAGAGAAAGAACTTCTTCCGAAGGAGCAGACAATGTTTGGAGTTTCAGAAAAAGCTGGAGAAAAAATCCAGGAGTTCTTGAAGAATGTCGAGGAGGTCCATCCGATACGGCTTATGCTGACGGAGGGTGGCTGATCCGGTCCATCCCTGGGTATGGCTCTGGATGAGCCCCGCGATGGCGATGAGCAATTTCAGGAACAGGGAATTACCTTCCTGATCACCAAGGATCTTTTTGAGCAGATCAAACCCGTTTTTGTCGATTTTATCGAAACCGAAAGAGGTTCCGGCTTTCACGTGACCTCTTCGCTGGATTCCGGCGACTGCTGCGGATCCTGCAGCTGCTGATCAAGAGAAATCCGGAAGAGGGGTTGAGCTCAAGAAGAACAACCCCTCTTCCGGAAAGAAACAGAAGAGAAAATTTTTAAATCATGACCAGGGAACCCGATTTCGATAAGGAAACCCTTTGCAAATCTGCGGAACAGCTGATGAGTGCCGGGAAATATGCAGAAGCCGCCGCACTCTATGGCCGGCTGGCAGAGCAGTATCCCGGCGATACTTCCTTTCTTCTGGCTCAGGCCTGGGCCTATCACGACAACGGTCAGAGGGATGAGGCCATTGCCTGTTTCGAAAAGCTTTTTGCCGGAGAGTTGAAATTAAAAGTCTTTACCGGATTCGCCTTCGATGAACTGGTCCGGTTATACAGGGATGGCCGGCAGTATGACCGCCTTGTCGCGATCTGCCGCAGGGCAGTGGAAGCCCAACCGGAGGAATATCCCCTTCTCAGGGAACTGGGGGGGTCCTATCTACTGGCCGGTATGGCCTCTGAGGCGGTGAAGATCTTCGAAGAGCTGACCCGCCTGGAACCGGATGCCCCGGAACTATTCTGCCTGCTGGGCGATGCCCTCGTCGCTGCCGAGCGGTTTGATGCCGCTGAAGGGGCTTATCAGCAGGCGATCGCCCTTGATCCTGAAGGGGCCGCCCCTTTCTGCCAGCGGCTGGCCAATGCCTTCATTGAGACAGGAGTTTTGGATCGAGCGGAAATTCAGCTGAACCGAAGTCTGGAAATTCGCCCCGACGATCCCCTCTGCCTGATCCGCCTGGCGGAAGTCCAGGTGAAACAACGGCGCTTTCCGGAGGCCGGGCGCAGCGTGGAAGCCGCCGTCGCCTCCAATCCCCGATTTGCTGCAAGTTATTACAACCGTATGGGGCGCGCGCTGGCCGACGCGGAGTGCCATCGCGATGCCGTTGAAATTTTCGACCGCGCCATCGCCCTGGAAAAGAACAATGCCTTCTACTATCTCTACCAGGCCGAATCCTACGACAAGCTCAACCTCCCCGAACAGGCTGAAGAAGCCCGCCGCAAGGCTGAAAGTCTTGCCCCGCGGAAAAGAGCCTGATCTTTTCTTTTATATCCGCCCCATGTTCCTCAAGGCATCCATGTAGGTGTGGTAAAAGACCTTATTCTCCTGCACGCCGTGTTTGACAATGGCCGCCAGCTCATTCAGATCCCCGGTATGAACAACGAGATTGACGCTTCGATGGAAGGCCGCCATGTTATCCATTGTGCGGAAGGAATCGCCGACGAGAACGACAAATATTTTGCGGCGGATGGACATGTCCAGCAATTCCAGGGCCTTCAGAAGTTCATGGGCGCCATTGCCCGCCCCAAAGTCATCATGAAGAAGAAGCACATCAAAAACATGAAAACGCATCTTCTGGAGGGCGTCCTCCACGGATTCCGCCTCGTTCACCGCATAGTTCAGCAGTTTAAGGGCCGAATTCATCTTCTCCTTTGCTGCTGAATCGTTCTCGCATACCAGCGCTGTTTCCCCGTGCTCCATCAGAAAATCAAAAAGCCGCTCCGAAGCATCGTAAGAACCGGCTGCATTGTCGTTAAAAAGATTTTTGCCTTCCTCCGTCATTACCCTCTCCTTCTAAAATCTTCGCGTTTTTCCATAGCCCGTATCGACTTCCAGTTTGCCCAGGCTCGTCGTCGCCTCGCCTTTCGCGCTTTTGACCGAATCGATCCCCCGGCCCACAACGCCCTTATTGGAGGCATAGATCTTTGCCGTCTCTTCGCTGACCAGGCCCCGTGCATACAATTCCACGATGTAATCATCAAAGGTGATCATCCCGAAGGCATTGCCGGCTGAAATGATGTCATAAAAAGTCTTGCCTTCCGACTCCCCGTTCAGGATGGTATCCTTCACGCGCAGATTGCTGCCCATGACTTCGAAGGCTGCCACCCGTCCCCCCCCTTCCTTGGGAAGCAATCGCTGACAGACAATCCAGCGTACCGTATCGGCCAGGCGGATGCGGATCTGACGTTCCTCCTCACGGGGGAACATTCCGAGGATGCGGTTAATCGTCTGCCCGGCATCGACCGTATGCAGGGTGCTCGCAACCAGATGCCCTGTTTCCGCTGCGGCAAGGGCAATCTCCACGGTCTCACGGTCTCTCATTTCCCCGACCAGAATCACTTTGGGTGCCTGGCGAAGAGCCGCGCGGAGGCCCGTGGCAAAAGTGTCGAAATCAGACCCCATTTCCCGCTGGTTAAAGGTTGACTTCTTATGCGGATGGACAAATTCCACGGGATCTTCCAGGGTCACGATATGGACGGATTTCTGCTCGTTAATCGCATTGAGCATCGCAGCCAGAGAGGTGGATTTACCGCTTCCGGTTGCACCGGTCACGAGAATGATGCCGTTTATTTCCTGGGCCATTTTTTCAAAGGCCTCCGGAAGATTCATATCCAGGATCGTCGGGATGGTGGTTTCCAGCTTTCGCAGGACAATGGAATAATTCCCCCGCTGGGAAAAGATATTGACTCGAAAACGGGCCTTCCCCTGTAATTCATAGGAAGAATCACAGGATCCCGAAGAGATGAGGTTTTCCGTCAGGCGACGGTCCCCGCCAATCAGATTCAGGGCAAGCATCTCCGTCTGAAAGGACGTTAAACTTTCGTAAGGAGGGTCAAAGTCCACCGCGGAAAGCTGCCCGGAACTTTCCACCTGAAACGACTTGCCCACTGTAAAATTCAAATCGGACACATGATCGAATGCATCCAGCATCTTCGTTAAGATATAATCCAGTTCCTGCCTGCGCATGTTGGTACTCCTTAAAAAAAACACGGAAAAGAAAGTTGATCCCTTCCCGAATAAATGAACGAATCTGTGGTTCTATGGCTGTCGGGAAGATTAAACCTCCGTAAAATCAGCCGGCGGACTTTTCAGCAAAGGCCGGAATTTGGACTTATCATTGCACTTCATGTAGGCTTCGTCACCGCTGATCCAGCCCTTATTGAAGAGTTCCATGATGCCGTCGTCGAGAAGCTGCATCCCAAACTTTTTCCCCGTCTGAATCATGGACGGAATCTGGAAGGTCTTGGACTCGCGGATCAGATTGCGAACCGCTGAATTGGCAATGAGGATTTCCAGAGCGGCGCAACGCCCTTTCTTGTCGATTCTCTTGAAAAGCACCTGGGCGATGATCGCCCGCAGGCCATCCGCCAGGGTGGAACGGATCTGGGCCTGTTCGCTCGAGGGGAAAACCTCGATGACCCGGTCCACCGTCTTGGCTGCACTCGTCGTATGGAGCGTCCCAAAGACAAGATGGCCGGTGGATGCGGCCTCCACCGCCAGAGAGATGGTTTCCAGATCCCGCATTTCACCCACCAGAATAATGTCCGGGTCTTCACGGAGGGCCCCTCTCAGGGCCGCGGAGAAGCTCTGCGTATGGACGCCGACTTCCCGGTGATTGACGATGCAGCTCTGGCTCCGATGGACGAATTCGATAGGATCTTCAACGGTGATAATGTGATCTTTACGGATACGGTTGGCTTCATCAATGATGGCCGCCAGAGTCGTTGACTTTCCACTGCCGGTCGGTCCGGTCACCAGGACCAATCCCCGGGGCAGCGAGGCCAGTTTGGATATGACGGGGGGAAGCCCCAGCTTCTCACAAGTCAGGATCTCACTGGGAATTTCCCGGAACACGGCGCCCACGCCGTATTTCTGCTCGAAAAAATTGGCACGGTAACGGGCCAATCCTGGGATCTCATAAGCAAAATCAACATCGCCCGTTTCCTCAAACTGTTTCACCTTCTGTTCCGGAGTGATTTCATAGAGCATTGCCTTGAGGTCATCATTATCCAGGATGTCATACTTGACTCGCTCCAGATCACCACGGATCCGGATGGCAGGCTGCTGCCCTGAAATGAGATGCAAGTCCGACGCGCCCTGTTCATGCATCAATTGAAAAAAAGCATCGATTTTTGCCATATGTCGTTATTCCCCTTGCTGAGTTTGGATGGATCTGACCCGTTTCATGGTCATACGGGATGCATTTTATGCAAAATAAGTGACACCTAGATCCCGTTAGGGATTAATCCTCGGGATCAAATTGCTTGACAGATGCCAAAGGTTCATATTATAAGGCATCGTTCTTTTGCTGGTAAGGATGCGGTTTCCGGATGGGGATGTAGCTCAGCTGGGAGAGCGCGGCGTTCGCAATGCCGAGGCCAGGGGTTCGATCCCCCTCATCTCCACCATTATAGAAATCGAGAAAGTTTGAAAAAGTTTAAGACCCGCTGGAAACCGCGGGTTTTTTATTATCCATTGCCCGAGGGATCGCCCTCCAATCTCCAACAAGGACAACTATTCAGGAGTCAAAAAAATGAATTCTTGGTTCAGAGTTTTAGCAGGGTTGTTTCTCTTTTCCGGTCTTTGGGGATGCCTTAATGTGGAAACGACCGTTCGCGTCAAGCCGGACGGCAGCGGGACGCTGGAGCAGAGAGTTCTGGTAAACCCGCAGGTCAGCCAATTGATCAATCAGGGCACGGGGAGCAAAGACCGTCCTTTGGACCTGCTGGATGAAGAAAAACTGAAACGGGATGCGGAAAAAATGGGAACCGGAGTACGCCTGGTTTCCGCCGAACGGGTGACCGCCAACGAAGGCAATGGGTATCGTGCCCTGTATGCCTTTGACGACATCAACACTTTGAAAATCCGCCAGAACCCTGATGAACCCCCTCTTTCGGGCTCAGACCTTTCAAACTCAGACGCCGAAGAAAAACCTCTTCCGGAGAAAATCACCTTTTCTTTTCGGAAGGGAACGCCTTCAAGCCTGACGATCCGCTTGCCCAAGCCGCAGGAGAAACAGCAGACGCAGGAAAAATCTGCTGAAAAACCGTCACCGAAACCGGAAGAACAGCAGGAAGCTGCTAAAGATGTTGAAATGGTCAAATCCCTTTTTCATGGAATGAGGATGGTCTTTGCCGTGGAAATTCAGGGCACCGTGCTGGCTACTAATGCGACCTACCGGGAAGGCCAACGGATTACTCTGATGGAAATGGATTTTGACAAATTGACGTCCGATACAGAGCAATTCCAAAAATTGGTTAAAGCCAATCCACCAAGGCAGGGTGAGATCGGGGATCTTCTGCGCACTCTTCCAGGAATCAAAGCCGAACTGCAGGAAACGGTCACGGTCGAGTTCCAGTAACCAGACGAAGATCAACCGTTTTTTTGTCTCGGGATTTCTTATCGGTCAAAGAGAGACCCTGCCCGTTTTTCTTTGTCCTTGACAGACTTTCTCCCTTCCTCTACCTTTTGTTTAAACCTATTTGTCTTTTATCTCCAGCTCGGCCGGGATCATCCCATACCCCTTATGAAAGACCATTATTTGTCCCCGTATCTTCCTGCAATTAAGCGCCGGCTTGAAAAAGTCCGAAACGCGGAACAGCGCCTGACGGAAGGCCGGATAAACCTGGCGGACTTTGCCTCAGGGCATGAATATTTCGGCCTGCACCGTGAAGGTGGCGATTGGGTGTTTCGCGAATGGGCTCCAAATGCCACGGCGATTTCCCTGATCGGCGATTTTAACGAATGGAGCGAAAGAAAAGAGTTTTCCCTGCAGAGAATCGGGCACGGTGGGAGTTGGGAAGTGCGCCTTCCCGGCCAAAGGCTGCATTCCGGCCAGCTCTACAAACTTCTGATCCACTGGCCGGGCGGGAGCGGCGAGAGAATTCCCGCCTATACGCGACGGGCTGTCCAGGACCCGCACACGAAACTCTTTTGTGCACAGGTGTGGGAACCGGAACATCCCTACATCTGGCAGTTTCCTTCTTTCCGCCGTCCGCGGGAAGCGCCCCGGATTTATGAAGCCCACATCGGCATGGCACAGCCTGAGGAAAAAGTTGGAACCTATGAGGAATTTCGGAAAAAGATCCTGCCCCGGGTAGTTGATGCCGGTTACAACACCCTTCAGATCATGGCTATCCAGGAGCATCCCTATTACGGATCTCTGGGCTATCATGTTTCCAGTTTTTTCGCGGCCTCGTCCCGATTCGGCACGCCGGAGGAGCTGAAGGCGCTCGTGGATGCCGCCCATGAAGCCAAATTGACGGTTATCATGGATCTCATCCATTCCCATGCCGCCCGGAATGAACAGGAAGGGATCAGCCGCTTTGACGGAACCCTCTACCAGTATTTTCATGAAGGCCCGCGGGGAGATCACAGCGCCTGGGACTCCCGCTGTTTCGACTACGGCAAACCGGAAGTCCTTCATTTTCTTCTTTCCAACTGCCGCTTCTGGCTGGATGAGTATCATTTCGACGGATTCCGCTTCGACGGGGTGACCAGCATGCTCTACCTGGACCACGGACTGGGGAAAGCCTTTACCGGATACGCGGATTATTTCGGTGCGAATGTGGATGAGGATGCTCTGGTCTATCTGGCCCTGTCCAATGAAGTCATCCACACCGTGCGGCCCGATGCCATCACCATCGCAGAAGATGTGAGCGGCATGCCCGGTCTTGCCACACCCGGCAAAGAGGGTGGCTTCGGCTTCGATTACCGACTCGCCATGGGCGTGCCCGACTACTGGATCAAGCTTTTAAAGGGAACCCCAGATGAATTCTGGCCCATGGGGCACCTGTACCACGAGCTCACCAATCGGCGGGCAGACGAGAAAACGATCGGATATGCGGAATCCCATGACCAGGCCATCGTAGGGGATAAAACGATCATTTTCCGCCTCATCGACGCCGACATGTACACCCACATGAGCGTCTTCGACCCCAATCTTCAGGTGGACCGGGGGATTGCCCTTCACAAGCTGATCCGTCTGGTCACTCTGGCCACGGCGGGCAATGGCTACCTCAACTTCATGGGCAATGAATTCGGTCACCCCGAATGGATCGACTTTCCCCGCGAAGGAAACAACTGGTCTTACCACTACGCGCGCCGCCAGTGGCACCTCCGGGATGACGCCAATCTTCGTTACCGTTTCCTGGCGGAGTTCGACAAGGCCATGATGCGCCTTGCGGCGGATTACCGTTTGCTTGACTCCCCGGGACCGCACAAAATCCTGGAAAATCAGGCCAACCTGCTTCTAGGTTTCGAGCGGGCGGGACTGGTTTTTATTTTCTGTTTCCACCCCGATCAATCCTTTACTTCCTATCCCGTGGATCTGCCGCCCGGGGAATACCGCCTGATCCTGAACAGCGATGCCCTTGAATTCGGCGGTCATGGCCGTATTCAGCCAGGTCAGGTTTACTTCACCACACCGGAAACCCTTCCCCAGGGGCAGATGCGGCATTACGCCAGCCTCTATCTGCCGACCCGCTCGGCTCTGGTTTTGAAAAAGATGGCATAATTCCCATTCTATATCAAAGCGCTGCCTGCGTTGGCTTCGTTATCGGCTCCTCAACGTACGTTTGTGTACGTCTGCGTCGCCTCTGCCTTGCCGCCTTGCCACCATCTTTGATCTGGAATGGGAATAATTTGTTTGAAAGGGATTTTAAATAAAAAAATGGTGGATGGAAAAGGAGGGAGCCAAAAACCATCCACCATTATGGACACTGAAAGGAATCGTCAGAGCAGATCCACTCTCAGATCATGAAACAAGAGCAGTGGATGGGAAAGGAGGGGAGGAAACAACCATCCACCGCTCTATTCAAACAAGGAGAAAGAAAAATCCTTTTGCCATTACTTAGAGAGGAAAAAATCCATCAACTCGCCTTCTTGATTTTCCCCTGTCTCTTTTTCTTTGGAAACATCGCGTTCCGACAGAAAAAACTCATAATCATTCAGGATATCGGCTTGATCTTGTTGATTCTGACTGTTGAACAGTTCCTTTTGCTGTTCTTTATCGGGCGACTTTTCTTTATCGTACTCCTGGCTCATGAGACAAAAACCAACAACCAACCGGCCATCCGTCCCGCATTAACTTGAAATCGCTCCACTGCCGAGAGTCAGAGAATTTCTTCCTGCTCTCTACAAGATCTCACACTTGCCGGATAGAATTGCAAAAGTAATACCAAACAGAATGCTTCCGATAGTTCCTAACCGCTCTCCGGAAAGACGGGAACATAAAAGAATTATAACATTCACATGTTACAGAAATTTATCTACTCAATGAGGTTGATCCGGCCTTTTGAAAAAAGGAAAAGAGACGACAAACACAAACGCGGAAGAGGGAAAACGTGCGATATCTGCCAACCTGCAAGGCAGAGGAAAGGTTAAGTACCTTTTATTTCACTATATACTTCAAGTTACAGGAAGTGCAAATAACGCACACATAATGTGCAATTATCGCACAACATGCCTTTCCTATCCGTTACCGCATGGAATAGGCCTTGCCTGATGTCAGAAAATCGCCACTGCGGCTCGCTGAAAGCATCTGAAATCCGACATCCAGAAGTCTCCGGGATTCCCGCACCCGGATCTCCGGGTTTCTGGCCCCCATGACGACCGCGATGAGGCGGGTATTGCCCCGCTGAGCCGTGACAATCAGATGGTATCCCGCAGCCCGGACGAAACCGCTTTTCAGGCCATCCACGCCCGGATACTTTTTCAGCAGGGCGTTGCAGTTATGTTGGGTGATATTCTTATAAGAGTAAAACCGCATGGAATGAAGGGCCAGTGAGCCGGGAAAGCGCTGGAGATAGGCATTGGCCAGGGTCAGCATATCCCGGGCCGTGGTATATTGTCCCTCCGCGGGCAGACCGTTGGGATTCCGGAAGGCGCTGTGCGTCATTCCCAGTTCGCCGCACTTGCGGTTCATCCTTTCGACAAAGCGGTCCACATTTCCGGCAACATGCTCCGCAACCGCCACAGAGGCATCATTCGCCGAGATCACCGTCATCCCCTTGATCAAAACCTCCAGAGGAACCCGCTCTCCCGCTTCGACATACATCCTCGATCCATCCGCCTGCCGGGCTGCCGGACTGATGACCACAGGGTCCGACCAGTGGACTTTCCCCTGCCCCATCGCTTCGTATGCCAGAAAAAGGGAAAGCACCTTGGTCAGGGATGCGGGTTGCAGGGGTTTGTCCGCATTCTGTTCATAAAGAATCCGTCCGTTGCTCATATTCATCAAAATGGCGGACTGAATCTCGGGGGCGCTGCTTTTCGGACTTTTCCTGTTTACTCGGGCCTTCTGGGACGATTTCCCTTTGCTGACCGCGGTCTTTGCCGCCGGAGCCTTCTTTTTCTCCTCTTTCCGAGCCATCGATTCAGAGGGCAAAAGGAAAAGGATCGTCAGCAAAAGGGAAAGTAAAATCGCAAGCTTCTTCATTCTCCGGATACTCCTGCTTCTTAAATTTTCGCCTGGAATTGGAATCACTCGATAGACTCATCCCAGTTTCGTCCAACCGTGATATCCACCTTCAGGGGAACCTTCAACGAAAGCACCCCCTCCATTTCCTGCCGGACCAGATCCATAAGGGGATCTTTTTCTTCCCGAGGCGCCTCAAAAACCAGTTCATCGTGGACCTGCATCGTCATCGCCGACTTCATCCCCCGTTCCCGAAGGCTGGCGGCGATCCTCAGCATGGCCATCTTGATCAGATCGGCCGCCGTCCCTTGAATCGGGGCATTGATAGCCATCCGCTCGGCCAGCTGCCGCACAGCGGGATTGCCGCTGTTGATTTCCGGAAGATAACGACGCCTGTTGAGCAGAGTGGCGACATAGCCCTGCTGTCTGGCAAAATCGAGAACACCGTCGAGATAATCCCTCACGCCTTTGTATCTTGCAAAATAACCGTCAATGTACGCCTGGGCCTGTTTCTGGGAAATACCCAGTTCACGAGACAGGCCGAAAGCGCTCATCCCGTAGAGCACGCCGAAATTGATGACCTTGGCCTGCCGGCGCATTTCCGCGTTGATCATCTCCGGAAAGACGCCGAAGACCTCCGCTGCCGTCCGGCTGTGGATGTCTTCCCCGGCAATAAAGGCGTCGATGAGCACAGGGTCTTCCGAAAGATGGGCCAGCACCCGCAATTCAATCTGGGAATAATCGGCAGACACGATGTACTCGTCCGGTGGCGCGATAAAGGCCTGCCGGATCCTTTTTCCCTCCAGGGTGCGGACCGGAATGTTCTGGAGATTGGGATTGCTGCTTGAGAGCCGGCCCGTTGCGGCGACCGCCTGGTTGTAAGAGGTGTGAATCCGTCCTGTCGCGGGGTTGATCAGGGAAGGCAGGGCGTCGATATAGGTGGATTTCAGCTTGGCCATGCTCCGGTAAGAGAGGATCTCCGCCGGCAGTTCGTGGTTCAGGGCAAGATTGCTCAGCACCTCGACATCGGTAGAGTAGCCGCCCTTGGTCTTTTTCCCTTTGGGAAGGCCCAGTTTGTCAAAAAGGATGGTCTGCATCTGCTTGGGGGAGGCGATATTGAATCGTTCCCCGGCCAGGGCGTATATCTTCCCCTCGGAAAGGGCAAGGAGAGAATCCAGTTCCAGGGACATCTCTTTCAACAGTTCCAGATCCAGGAGAACGCCCTTTTCCTCCATGGCCGCCAGCACCGGTACCAGGGGCATCTCCACGGAGTCAAAGAGCTCCCGCATTCCCGCCTCGTCAAGTTTTTCGACGAGCAGGTCCGCCAGATCCAGAATGGCCTCAACCCGCCGGCAGGCAGAGGCTCCGAGACGCTCCGGCGGCAGAGAATCCAGGGACTGCATTTGGGAGGCGCTGCCCGTCAGTTTGGGAAGGAAATCAACCTGGCGCTGCAGATGGTCCTGAACAACTTCGGAGAGATCGAAGCTCCGCCGTGCGGGATTGAGGATGTAAGCCGCCACCATCGTATCCAGGAGGGCGCCCTTTACCTCAAGACCTTTCCGGGAAAGGACGATCAAAATCGTTTTGAGATCGTGACCGGCCAGGGTCATTGCAGGATCGCTCAGATAGGGGCTGAGAAGGGACCAGACTTTCGCCTCCTCAAGCTCCGGGAATTCCTCCCGGCTGACCGCCAGAGGGATATAACCCGTTTCTCCGGTGGCTCGTCCCAAGGCCAGCCCGATCAACTCCGCCCGCATCGGTTCACTATGGGACAGCACCATTTCCAAGGCCATTTTGCTGCCCTTTTTCAAGGGGGCCAGAAATGCAGCCAGGGCCTCGGGGGTTCTCAGGACCGTACAGGACTCTTCCCCGGCATCCTTCTTGGCGCTGAATTCCTTCAACAGGGAGGAAAATTCCATCTCCCGGAAAAGGCGGGTCAGGACATCCAGCTCCGGCTCCCGGAGGCGGGCCTCTTCCAGGTCAAAGGTCAGCGGCACATCGGTGTGAATGCAGGCCAAATCGCGGCTGAGCAGGGCCTGATCGGCATATGTCCGGATACTTTCCCGGAGTTTCGCGTTATGGAGGCGATCCACATTCCGGATGACCTCTTCGATGCTTCCATATGCTTCAATAAGACGCCGGGCGCCTTTCGGACCGATCCCCGGAACACCGGGAATATTATCCGAAACATCACCCATCAGACCCAGGATTTCAGGCACCTTACCCGGTTCCACGCCGAAGCGCTCCCTTACGGCGCTTTCATCATAGGTCCGGTCGGTCATGGTATCGATCATGATGACCTCGGGGGAGATCAACTGCATCATATCCTTGTCGCCGCTGATGATGACAACCCTTCTCCCTTCCCCGGCAAAGCGGCACGCCAGGGTGCCGATCAGGTCATCGGCTTCAACGCCCTGCTGTTCCAGGATGGGGATGGAAAAACCGCGAATCATCTCCTTGACGTAAGGAATCTGGACAACCAGGGAATCGGGGGTCGCCTTCCGGGTCGCCTTGTACTGTTCATAAGCCTCATGCCGGAAGGTCGGACCTTTGAGATCAAAGGTCACGATGACATATTCCGGAACACGCTCCCGCAGGAGCTTGATCAGCATATTGGTGAATCCGTAAATGGCGTTGGTTGGAAATCCCCGAGAATTGGAGAGCTCCCGGATCGCATAGAAGGACCGGTAGAGATAGTTGCTGCCATCGATCAGATAAATCGCATTATTCATTCTGTTTTCCGTATTGTCCCCTGTTGGCATAAGCCCCCGACCGTTTCGCCTTCCCGAGTTTTGGCTCTTCATACCACAGAAACCCCTGCTAATCCACCCCAGGCCTTTCTGCCCCGGAGGCAGGGAATTCCCTCCACTTTCTTATTGTCGAAAGCCCTCGCTCTTTTCTTCGTGTCTGAAGCGGCAGCCTGGAAAGTTCGAGATGGACGGAGAGACCTGACGTTATTCTTTATCGTGCGGAACATCTGGAACAAAAAGTTTCTGTCCTTCGTGGAGAGCGCCGTCCATGCCGACTTCATTGCCCCATTCGTCCCGGACAAGCAATGGCTCCGCTTTCTCCCGGAGATTTGAGGCCAGCAGGGCATGACGGACCGTCATGCCTTCAAGAACGAAAACGGCGTTTCCATTGACATAAACCTTCATGGGCTGGAAATTTCCACGATGCGGTTTTCTCTTACGGGACGGATTTCATGGTTCTTCCGAATCGTGTCGGCCACAAGATCCCGCAGCCAGTGACTGGGGTCGTTGTAGACCAGCTTCGACCCCGGCAGGCCTCCCGCAGCCGGATTCGCCAGATCTTCCGCCGAGATTACCTCACCAAAAGCCTTGTACCCGTCGCCGCCTGCCGCCAGGAAATCGTTCGTTGCCACGGTATACTCCCTTTTCGGCTCCAGCTTCCGGCCGCCCACGGAAATGGTTCGAATCCGCCGCCCAGCCGGCGCTGAGGGGTTATAGGTCATCGTCATCCCCGAAATCTGCGGAAAGGCGCCGTCGCGGAGTTCCACACCGGCCACGCCGTGCTCCAGGGCCGACCGGAGCTGGTCTCCCCGCAGCCGAAATGCCACGACATAATTGTTGAAGGGCAGAGCCGAATAGATATCCTTCAATCGGACCGGACCTTTTCCGATGCTCTTGCGAACGGTCCCCCCGTTGATGAGGGCGACCTCCGCACCCGCCGTGCGGCGGACGACATCCGCCACGAGATTGCCGAAATTGGTTTCCCGGAACCGCACGTCAGCGGCATTCAGGGGGACAAGGGTGCGGCCGACCACTTCACTCAAGACGGCATCCATCTGCTGCGAATAGCTGGCAACCAGCGCCGCCACCGGCCCTTCGGCTGATCGGCCCTCCGGCTTCACATCTATCAGGCGGGCGCTGGAAGCCGTCACGCGGCCATCCTCCAGGGTCAGATCCAGGACGCCCAACGCCTTGCCGTGTTCCCAGGCCTGGAGCACCAGGGTATTGCCGATCCGGGGAGGATTCGTCACCCGTGTATGGGAATGGCCGCCGATCACGGCATCCGCCCCAGGCACCGACTGCGCCAGGAAGAGATCCGCGTCGTGGCCCATATGGGTCAGAACGATCACCACATCAGCCGCCTTGCGCAACTCCGGGAGATACCTTTCCAGGGTCTTCGCGGGGGAAAGAAAGGTCAGTCCCACGGCATTCGCCGGATGGGTGCTCGTGGGAGTGCGCTCCGTCACCAGCCCGATCACGGCTACCTTCACGCCGCCGACTTCTTTGACCATAAAGGGTTTCAATTCCGGAAGCCCCTGAACATTCGCCGCCAGAACGGGAAAATGTGCCTCCCCGATCCGCTGCTTCAAAACCGCCTGACCGAAATCCAGTTCATGATTGCCGATGACCATGCCATCGAAGGCCATGGCATTCATCAGTTCAATGACCGATTTCCCCGAAAAGAGGTTCGCCCAGTTGTCTCCCTGAATCATGTCCCCGGCAGCCAGCAGCAGGGTCGGCACAGCGGGATCGGCGCGGAGGGAGCGGATCTGCGCATCGAGGAATACCGCCCCACCCCAGTTTTCCTCTGAACCGAAAGGTTTGTAGGGCTCGGCAAAACCGTGAAAATCGTTGACATGAAGAATCCGGATCTGCCGTTTCTCTCCAGCATCGACAGGAGGAAGAAAACCTGTCACAAAAAGGCTCAACACTACGAAAGCCAGGAGAACCTGTAAGCGATTCTTTTTCATATTCCGATCAAACTCCCCATGCCTTATGATTTTGTATCCGGATTCTCTTCCCGTATTCCGGATGGTGACGCCGGATTCTCCTCATAGGATTCGTCGAAAAGGAATTTGGCGTCTATCTTGAACGTTCGAACAGCCCGAAAAGTCAGGATCTCATCGATTCCCGTGTCCCGGGAAATCCCCACGATCGTCCTCTCCAGTTCTTCTTCCGAAGGGGCGATCAGGGTAAACCAGATATTGCAGGGGTTATTTCTTCCATAGTTGTGCGTCACTCCGGGAAGGGCATTGACCCGGTCGACAAAGCGGGCGATCCGCTCTTCAGGAACGCGGGCGGCACAGAGACGACTGACAAAGCCAAGTTTGCCGCTGTCCAGCACAGCGCCGATCCGCCGGATAACCCCTTTTTCCTTCAGGCGGAAAATGCGGGACAGCACTTCGCCTTCGGAAATCCCCAGCTTCTCCGCCACCGCCCGAAATGGCTCCGCCGCCAAGGGGAAATCCGTCTGGAGCAGATTCAGAAGGCTTTTGTCGAGGATGTCCATGCTTTTTTCTCCATCTTGTCTGGCCCTTCCGGATTCTTATTGATCCGATGCCGCCCTTCCCCCCGGTTCGTAGATACAGAAGGGCTCTTCCGCCAGATAGTCACCTGTCAGCTCATGGGCCCGGGCGCGGCAGCCGCCGCAGATCCGGAAGAATTCGCAACGGCCGCACTTTCCTCCGTAAGACTCTGGGTTTCGCAGCTTCTGAAAGACAGCGGCCTTTCCCCAGATCGTTTCAAACCCTGTTTCCTTAACCTCTCCGCAGTTCAGCTCCAGGTAGCCGCAGGGCTGCACCGAGCCGGTATGGGAGATAAAGCAGAAAGAAATCCCTCCCAGACACCCCCGGGTCACGGCATGCAGGGCCCCGTGGCCCGCAACGGACGGATCGGGCGGCTTGCTCCCGGCGGCGCTCTTCTGGCGCAGAATTCGGTAATAGTGCGGAGCACAGGTGGCCTTCAAGAGGATCGGGGAGGTCAGGCTCGCGGAATAAAAGGCCTGAAGGGTGTCTTCGTAATCCTGGGCAGAAATGGCCTGGCCGGCGAGATCCCGCCCCCGGCCGGTAGGCACCAGCAGAAAAATGTGGTGGGCCGCCGCCCCGAGATCTACCGCCAGATCCATCAGGGAGGATAACTGGTGGCGGTTGGAACTGGTGATCGTCGTATTGATCTGAAACTCCATCCCCGCCTTTTTCAGGGCGGCAATGCCTGCGAGCGATCCGGCAAAGGCCCCGGGCATCTGCCGGAAGGCATCGTGACTTGCGGCATCCGGCCCGTCCAGGCTGATGCTGACCCGTTGAATCCCCGCCTCCCGCATCCGGCGGGCAACCGCTTCCGTAACCAGGGTGCCGTTGGTCGCCAGGACCATCCGCAAACCCAGTCGATCTCCGTAAGCGGCCAGTTCATAGATGTCTTCCCGCAAGAGGGGTTCCCCGCCCGTCAGGATGATGATCGGTTGACTGAAAGCGGCGATCTCTTCCAGGAGCTTTTTCCCCTCCTCCGTGGAGAGTTCCCCGGGATAGGAGCCTTTCTGTGCCGAGGCCCGGCAGTGGACACAGGATAGATTGCAGCTCCGGGTTACTTCCCAGGCCACCATCCGCAGGGTTGAAGGGAGGGGGGCAGCGTTCATCGTTGCAGGACCCTGGCCGCCTCCCGGGCAAAGTAGGTAATAAGGATATCCGCACCGGCCCGGCGGATGGCCGTCAGGGATTCCATCATGGCCTTTTCCTCATCGAGCCAGCCCATTTGAGCCGCTGCCTTGATCATGGCGAATTCTCCACTCACGTTATAGGCCGCCACGGGCAGATCGAATTCCTCTTTCGCCCGGCGGATGATATCGAGATAGGGCAGGGCCGGTTTGACCATGAGGATGTCGGCCCCTTCCTGCACATCGAGGTTCATCTCCCGGATGGCCTCATCCCCGTTGGCCGGGTCCATCTGGTAAGCCTTGCGGTCTCCGAAACGGGGGGCGCTCTCCGCCGCTTCCCGGAAGGGTCCGTAGAAAGAGGAGGCATACTTCGCCGAATAGGCCATAATGGGGACGTTCTCATAGCCCGCTTCATCGAGCCCTTCGCGGATCATCCCCACCTGGCCGTCCATCATGGCCGAAGGGGCCACCATGTCCGCCCCGGCCTTCGCATGAGAAACGGCCGTTTCCGCGAGCACCTCCAGGGTCATGTCATTGTGGACCTCGCCCTTTTCAATCATCCCGCAGTGGCCGTGGTCCGTGTATTCGCAAAGACAGACATCGGTCACCACGAGGATTTCCGGCACCTTGTCCTTGATCCGCCGGACGGCCTGCTGCACGATCCCGTCCCTGGCGAAGGCCCCGGAGGCGGCCTCGTCCTTCCTGTCCGGAATCCCGAAGAGGAGTACCGCCGGAATTCCCAGTTGGCGGCATTCCTGGACCTCTTTCACCAGCAGATCCACGGAGAGCTGAAAATGGCCCGGCATGGAACCGATGGGCTTTTTCACCCCCTTGCCGACGGTGGCAAAGAGGGGAAGGATGAAGTGATCCACGGACAGATGGGTTTCCCGGATGAGCCGCCGGAAGGGTTCGTTCTTCCGGAGCCGCCGGGGTCGATATTCGGGGAAATTCATGGGTTCGTCACCTCTTATTTTTAGTTTTGCGGAATCTCTTCCTTGCCTTCAGGATTTCTCCAGCGGCGCAATCTCCTCGTCCGTCAGGTAGCAGGCCGGATCGGGCGCCCAGAGATTGCCCGTCACCGCTTCCGCCCTCGCCCGGAAGTTCCCGCCGCAGACCGCCAGCCACCGGCAGGTCACACAGCGTCCCTGAAGGTGGGGTTTCTTGTCCTTGAGCCGCATCAGCAACTCGTTTTCCGGATCGGTCCAGATCCCGCTGAAGGGTCTCCGCCGCACATTGCCCAGGGAAATGCCCCGCCAGAACTGATCGGGATGGACTTCACCGTCCCAGCTGATGCAGCCGATGCCGTTGCCGGAGCTGTTCCCTTCATTCATCTGCAGAAGTTCCAGGACCTCGGCCGCCCGCCGCGGGTCTTCCTTCAGCAGGCGCAGGTAGAGGTAAGGACCGTCGGCATGATTGTCGACGGTCAACACTTCCTTGGGCAGCCCCCGGTCGAAGAGGTCGCGGGTCCGGTCCAGGATGAGATCCACGGTCCGTCGGGTCTCTTCAGCGGACAGGTCCTCGGTGACAAGGGCGGAACCGCGTCCGGAATAGACCAGATGGTAGAAGCAGACCCGGGGGATGTCCTCGGCTTCCAGCAGGTCAAAGATGGCGGGGATATCGGCGGCATTCTTGCGGTTGACCGTAAAGCGCACGCCCACCTTGATCCCCTCTTCCCGGCAGATGCGGATGCCCTTCATGGCGGCTGCGTAAGCGCCGGAAACACCCCGGAAAAGATCGTGGGTCGGCTGCAAACCGTCGAGGCTGACGCCAATGTAGGACAGGCCGATCTCCTTGAGCACGGCCACCTTTTCCCGGGACAGCAGGGTCCCGTTGGTGGACAGCACCGCCCGCATGCCCCGGGATACGGCATATTGCGCGAGTTCCGGAAGGTCCTCCCTCATCAGGGGCTCACCGCCGGAAAAAAGGAGAACAGGACAGCCGAAGGCGGCCAGATCCTCAATCATTCCTTTGGCCTCAGCCGTCGTCAGTTCGTCGCTGTACTGGATGTTCTGAGAACTGGAATAACAATGGATGCACTTCAGGTTGCACCGCCGGGTCATATTCCAGACGACAACCGGCCGCTTGTCCTTGGAAAACTGGAGCAGATGGGAGGGCAGCCGGCCCGACTCCCGGTTGTACCGCAGCACATCCGCCGGCTCAACCGCTCCGCAGTAAAGTTTGGAAATACCGATCATAGCTTAACCTTTGTGTTCGTCTGCTTTTTCTTGGCTGACGGCAGCGACCCGGCAGGCCCCTGAATCCTCTTTGAATGAACTTAAAAAAGCGGGATAACCTTCGGCGGCGCCGTAAAGAAGAACAGCTTCGCTTCCGCTTCGGTGAAGTAAAAGGTCACGAACAGCTCATCGTCCGCCCCTTTGGGATACATCCTCAGCAGATCCGGCATGACCTCGAAGGCCTGGGCCTTCGCCTCACGGCTGTCATCAAAGGCGATCCGGCCCCGGATCCTCAGCCAGGAATCCTTCCCCATATCGGAGATCTCGATGTCGGGATTCTGCGTGAGTTGCTTATAGACATCTTTGCTTTTATTCGTGCAGAAGTAGAGGGCGTCGTTTCTCTTCATGATGAAGCCGAAGGGACGGACACGGGCCTGATTTCCCTCGACCGTGGCGACATGAAAAACCGGGTACGCTTTGATAAACTCTAGTGCGGTATTCATACAAGCCTCCTATATAAAGTTTTATGGGACATCTTCAATCTTTAACAGGTTTCGTTGCTCTTCTTAACCCGCATTTTATAAGTACGTCAAGAAACTTTGCCCAAAGAGGGCATGTCACGATTTGGGATTGACCACCCGGCCCAGAAACAGGATGCTCCCCGATGAATTGTCCCGGATCAGGAAGAGAAAGGGATGATCCGCGCGGAACACCGGGGGTTCCCGGAGCGCCATGGCGACCATGGCGACGACCGTCGCAGCCGCGGCCTCTGTCCCCTCTTCGTTGACCTCGACAAAGGCCTTGTGCTTGATCTGAGAGATCCAGAGTTCGCCTTTCCGCCAGCCCATACCGCTGAAATCCGCCTTGCCGGTGGCATCGAAGGCGTCCTTCATCCCCAGGGCCTTGCAGGGGGGCACGAGGTCGTATCCCGTTTCCAGCTTGAATTTCGGCAGATAGAGATCTGTTTTTTCGGCGGGCGTTGCCTTCAGCTCCGCCAGCCATTGCTGCAGGTTGTCCCGGGTCAACTGACTCTCCAGGTTCACTAACCCCTCTGCTTTGTCGGGCAGCAGAATGACCATCGACAGGCCCTTCCCCTTATAGGGAAGCGAGGCGGCCTGGAAATCGGGCTTCTTCAGGATTTGGTAACGACTTTTCTGGAACATGAAGGGAACCGTCACTTCCCTGCCGGGCGACACCTGAAAAGGGGCGTCGTGGGTGTCGCTCTTCTTGAATTGACTCTCCCATTGGCCTTTGAAATAGATCGCGTTCAGGAGCACGCAGACGGAATTGGATTCCAGACTCTCGATAATTTTCTCGATCTTCCCCTCCGTTTTCTCCTTGACCCAGCCGTTGATCCTGTCCACGCCGCCGGAGAAGAGTTCCGCATCATAGTTGTCTTTCAGCAGTGCCTTGAAATCATTGCTCACATCGCCTCCAGTGAGACACAACCCGTTGGCGATCTTGAGTTTCTGCCCGGCCTGGCAGGCATTGGCCGCCAGTTCATGGTTGAGACGCTTGAATGCCGAGGGCAGTTGTCCCTGCCCGATCCGAAAATCCAGGGCATCCCCCATTTCTTTCGCCGTGTTCTGCCGCGCCCCGGCGTAAGTCATGCCCAGTGCCGAGGAGATGCTGAAAGGCGAGAAGAAGAGGTTGCCTTCCGTGCCCCGCAACTGCCCGTAGAGCTTCAACGCAAAAGCCGAATTGCCTTCCACCAGGGTTTCCATCGGCACCCCCTCAGCAGCAGTCGAAGCCGCCGGCGCCGCCAGAAAAATCGACAGCGCAGTGGCAAGGGGGAGTAACGAAAAAAAAGCCTTCCGAATATTTCCCATAGGTTTCCCCTTTCTCCATGAGCAAGATACCTCCATTTCGTTTCTATCCAACAGCAAGACGCGAAGCCCCTTTCGGCAGGAAGCGCCCTGACGCGCCTGGCTCTTTAAAGCCCCGGATCATCGTTGCCCGTTAAAAAAGGACTTGTTTATGCTGATGTTCGCCTGATCGCCTTCCGCTATTCGTAGTGTGTCCACATGCGGATGACTTTCACGATTTTGATGTCATCAAGGATCTGATAAACCAGCCGGTGTTGGATGTTTATTCGCCGGGAACAGGTTCCGGACAGGTCTCCCAGAAGCTTTTCATAGGGCGGGGGTGTCTGGTAAGGATCTTCTCTAAGGAGATCCAGCAGGTGCTCTGCCTGAGGCTTCAACCCGGAACGGGAAATCTTCCGGGCGTCTTTCTCTGCCTGCTTTGTAAAGACCAGTCGCCAAGTCACCAGTCAAGATCCTCAGCGCATTCCTCCACGGGGGTTTCAAGTCCCTTCCGGATGGACTCGCGCATGCCGGGGATGGAAGTGAGGTACAAGGTTTCCTGGATGGCCCGCCAATCCTCTTCCGAAATCAGCACAGCGGAACTTCTTTTGCCCACGATCTGAACAGGTTCATGGGATTCTTTCACTTCGTCAACAAGGCTGTATAATCGTTTTCTTGCTTCCGTTGCAGTAAGTGTCGCCATTAATGTTAACCTCCGTAACGTACGCTAAAACGTACGCCTTTAACCGCTCCTTGTCAAGGAATTTGAACCCCGACGGTCGGGCAAGGGGAAAGATGAACGGACGCATTTATCTCCGCCCTTGTTCAAGGGATACGTAGCAGCCTGGCTTGAAGGGCGGGGTACAGATGCAGTAGAAAACGAGATCGCCCTCGCCGATATTTGAAATGCGCTGAGGCGTATCCGGCGGTATCCTCACGACATCGCCCACGGATACCTCGAAGATGTCCTGCCCATCGAGTTCTACCCGTCCGGCTCCGGAAAGAATCACATACCGCTCGGAAGTGCCCTTTAAGCAGTGCAATTCCGTCGTCGCCCCGGCATCGACTCTGGCGCGGGCGATGGACGCGAGTTCGTCGCCCGCATCGTTGGCAACCTCCAGGATGTAACAGCCTTCCCGGGTTTTACTTTCCCCGGCTTCGGTGGCCTTTCGGATTTCCGCACGCATAGTTTTCTCCTCTTACGGCTTCTTCAGATACTTCATCCGGAGACTCGCCTCGATCAGCCAGGCGCCCTCCGGTCGCGGAGGCAGGGCCTGACGCATTGCCGTTACGATCTCCTGAACGTCGCTTGTCCTGGAGGTAAGCTCCTTCGCCTTTTGATCAAAGAGGAGGAGATAGGTTTTCATGTCCTCCAGATCCTTCTTTCCCGAAACGGGGCCATGTCCGGGGATGATCTTTTCGACATCCATACCTTTGATTTCCTCCAGTCCCTTCGTCCATTCCGGGATATTCCCCTCGCCGAGAAAGGGATGGTAACCGGTGAACAGGATATCCCCCGTAAAAAGGACTTCTTTGTCGGGCAGATAGACCAGGGTATCCCCGTCCGAATGGGAGGGGCGGGCATGGATCAGTTCAATCCGCTCATCCCCGAGGTGGATGGTCATCCGGTCGCCATAGGTCAAGACAGGGTAGGAGGGCGTCGTGCCCGCCATCTCTTCCGCCGAAAGACCGTATCCCCCGATATTCGCGAGGGTCGTCGCGGCGCTTTTTTCCATGGCCTTCCCACAGTTTTCCTGGGCGATGATCACCGCTCCAAGTCTGGCGAATTCACAATTGCCGAAGACATGGTCGAGGTGATAGTGTGTATTCACAACGTAGCGGATGGGCTTGTCGGAGACGGTCCGGATGTCCAGGAGAAACCGCTTCGCCTCTTTGGCGGAAAGCAGCGTATCCACGACAACGATGCCGTCCCTGCCGACAATGATGCCGGCATTGGCCCCGAAGCTGTTGCTTTTCGAACTGTTGGTCGTATCGACATAGGCGTAGACATTCTCCGCGATCCGGGTCAGTTTCTCCGCTGCAAAGGCTGTCTGGGCACACAATGCAGCGAGCGCGAGAACCAGGTTCAGCAACACTCCTGAAATGGCCAAGGGTTTTCTCATCTTCATCCTCCTGTTGATCATTTTACTGCTACGTCGAACAACTCAAATATCGGCACCGCGAATCACGCTCAGCCCGGTGGAGAGGTCGAGGGGGGGCGCCGACTGTTCCGCCTGCTGCCATTTCCACTCGGTGGGGAGGTCATATGGCCATCAGATTTCTTCCTCCGAGATGCCTGCCAATTTCATCAGATGCCTCAGTAAACCGATTTTCAGGGCTGCCCGCCGTGTACCGGAACGGAGAGCTTGACGATGCTGCCTTTCTTGCCATAAATTATGATGGCTTCCCTGAACTCGCAGCAATTTTCAACCCTTTTGCTCAAGGACCTTCACAAATTCCCCGCCCGTTACTGACCTCATACGGCAATTTCCATGATACGGTCATGTTCAGCAACCTGTGCTGGAGAAACTTCAACGGATAAACAGCCTTCAACAGCCTCATAGAGGTTCTTTAACAGTTCCTCAAATGTCTCTCCTTGGGTGGCACATCCGGGAATCGAAGGCACTTCTGCCCAATAGCCACCCTCTTCAGCCTCATGAATGACAACCTTCAGTCTCATTGGACCTCCATTGATATTGATGAATGATTGATTTCACATCCTGCCAGACTATCTGAAATCTCACGGTGTCTAGGCTGTGCTGCCTTTGTAGTCGGGTTTTGATACCAGTCATGCCGCCCGCCGTGGCGAATGAGGATACAGCCCATTTCTTCGATCTTTCGGATAAGGTCAACCCGTTTCATGCAACACGCAATTCTCCCATCCTGCGAACGTAAGGGATCGCATCGCTGCTGAGGTCGGCATATATGTCCCTCAGATTATACTCCAACTCTTCAAGAGTTTCCCCCTGCGCCCTATAGTCCGGGTACTCCTCCAGCCAACCTACCCACATATCTTCGTCCTTGTAGTAGATGAACTTCTTCGTTTCCATGTTCTGACTCCTTCATATTCCTGGACTTAACGAAAGGCGTAAGCAGCAAGTACGCCCCAAAAATTTTCATAATGCCGATAGAACAAAATATCACATGATAATTTTCAAAAAAAGTTAAATATAAAATAATTACAAAGAGCTAGACATTGACACAGTTCAATGTGCCATGGCAGTTAAAGAGTAGCGGCTGCAAATAATTCAAGCCGGCGTATTTCTAACTTCTCCCGGTTCCCGGATGCTGAAGAGCCACCAGCGGGGCTCCTTCTTTCCGCGGCGGGGCTGTCGTTCGAAGTAGATTTTCAGGATGTCTCCGGACGTCGTGACGACCTCGAACCAGTGCTTGCGGACATACTGCTCCGGGCTGCCGTGGCTGCACTTCCCGGTTTCGCGCCAGGCGCGGAGGACAGCGGCAATCTCAACCGTCCGACCTCGCCAGAGGAACTCCCGCGGCAGTCCTGGTTCGCCGGCAGCCATGCGCGAGGGATCGCAGGTGGAAGTCACGGGGATTAAGGCTTCGCTGATAAACCGCTCCGCCATGATCAATTTCCTCCCGGCTTGACCGTTGAAGGCTTTTTTCGATAGGCGATCAGCCCGAAAGTTGCCAGCGCAGCGAAGGCCGCCCCAGCGAGGAAGGTGGCAGGCGCACCCAGGGAATTCCAGAGCGCCCCGGCAAGAACGCTTGCCAGCAGGAGAGCGCCGCCGCCCACCAGATTGAAGAGGCCGAAAGCGGTTCCCCGAAGTTCCGCCGGAGCGACATCCGCCACCAGTTTGGCGAAAAGGCCCTGCGTGAGGCCCATGTGCAGCCCCCAGAATCCAGCTCCGACAAAGGCCGTCAGGGGCGAGGCGGCTGCGGCCAGGATCAGATCGGCAGCGATCAGCATGGCCAGCCCGACAACCAGCAGGGTTCGGCTGCTGATTCGATCGGAAGCGATCCCCGCCGGATAGGCGGAAAGGGCATAGACGATGTTCATGACGATCAGAATCAGCGGCACGTAGCCGATGGCCAGTCCGACATCCTGGGCGCGGAGGATTAGGAAGGCTTCGCTGAATCGAGCCATTGTGAATGCGGCACTGAGAAGCACGATGAGCCAATATCGAAGGGAGAGCTGTTTCAGGGCGGCTGAGGTAAAGCGACTTTTCATGCCGGGAGATATCTCCCCATGCTCTGGCTCGTGAACGCCCAGCATCAGCAGCGCGAGGGAGACAAAGGCCGGGAAAACCGCCACCCAGAGCACCAAGCGAATGTCATTGGAAAACCAGGCCATGAAGGCCACGGCGAAGACCGGACCGAGAAACGCCCCCACGGAATCCAGGGATTGGCGGAATCCGTAGGCTGCCCCCCAAAGATTCCGGGGCGTAAGATCCGCCACCAGAGCGTCCCGCGGCGCTCCTCGGATGCCCTTGCCGATGCGGTCGAGAAACCGCGCGGTAAATACCCAGCCCATGGTACCAGCCAGGGGGAAGATCGGCTTCGTCACCGCCGCCAGGCCGTAACCCAGGACGGCGAGCATCTTGCGCTTCCGCAGGGCGTCGCTGATCGTTCCTGAAAAGACTTTTGTGACAGAAGCGGTGGCCTCGGCAATTCCCTCGATCATGCCGATGGTCATCATGGAGGCCCCGAGGACCGAACTCATAAAGACCGGCAGGAGGCTGTGGATCAGCTCCGAAGAAATGTCCATGAACAGAGAGACGAACCCGAGCGCCCAGACCCCGGAAGGCAAGGCCCGCAATATCCCGGATGCAGCGGAAGAGGAGGGACCGGAATTCGAAGGCGATGATTTCCCTGAGGTCGGCATTAGAGTTCCCTGCCCTTTCCCGAATCCGATATTTCCACAAGCTCCAGAGGATAAGGCTGGAGAAAGGTCTGCCCCAGGAGATAGTCATTCTTATACCGGATAGACCAGGCCCGCAGGATATGGAGGAGAACGCTCAGGGGAATCCGTTCGTCCCGGTACTCTTCAATGCTCTCCAGGAAAAAGGCTTTTTCCCCCTTCGAAAGCACTTCCGAAAAGCCTCCGAAGGCGTGCAGCAGGACATTGATCATCGCCGTAAAGCGCGGCGGGTGGGCCAGCGCCCGTTCCAGGTGCTCTTCGTATCGGATGATGACCGTTTCCCAATCGGCTTTCTCATGGTTGGCGACGACCTTGCCGGCAAGGCGCATCTGCGCCTGATTGTACCCCATCAGCAGGAGTTTCTGGGCCGAAGGGAAATTCACCAGCCCCTGCATGGCGCACCCGGCCTTCACCTCGCGAAAGCGGGCAAAGAGAAAAATCCGTGTAAGAAAATGCTCCCTGATTGAAAAGTTGCGGATCCGCCCCTCGTCTTCAATGGGAAGGCCGGCGAATCGTTCCAGGACAGCACCGCCGAAAAACCCGCGGCCCTTGAAGGTCCGGGCTCCCTCTTCGAAGCCGTCATGGATTTTGGCATCCCCCAGCCCACAGGAAGGTGAACGGCTCTTCAGGAGGAATCCATCCACTTCGGTCAGGGAATCGAGAAAGGAACCGACGAAGTCCCGCATCGGTTCGGAAAAATCCATTCCCGTGGCCGGCTGATAGAGGGTATTTGCCCCATTACTGGAGACAATCCGGATGGGCTTGCGCGGCACGCCCAATCCGATTCCCACCTCGGGGCACACCGGTCGGAAAGTTACATGATCCTTCAGCCTGTCCACAAAGGGCGTATCGATTCTCGATCCGTCATAACGGCAGGAATCGAAGCCCAGGCATTTGCTGACCACAACAACGGGTTTCGGAAAATTTCCCGGCATGGCTTTTCCCCTCCTCGACAAAGAGGACCTCTGCGCTTACCTTTTGGCAAAAAAGTCTTTGAGTGACGCCACGAGGCCCGGAACGGTGTAGGTTTCCTGGAGGATATCCACAGGAAGGCCGGCCTTTTCGGCGGCGGCGGCCGTTATGGGACCGATGCAGGCCACCCGGATTCCTTCCGGCAGGGGCAGAAAATCCGGACCCATGATCTCCAGGAAATTCGTCACCGTGGAAGGGCTCGTAAAGGTCAGGACATCCACATGGCCCTGGGCGATCTGTTCCGCCAGTTCCGCTGCCTTCCGGCCGGAGTTCACCGTGCGGTAGGCCGTCACGACCTCCACAACGGCTCCCTGGCGGGCCAGCCCCTCGGGGATGACATCGCGGGCCTTCTCCGCCCGAGGCAGAAGAACCCGCTGCCCGGAAAGATCGAACCGCTCGAAGGCCGCCACGACGCCTTCGGACAGGAATGAGTCCGGGATCAGATCGACGCGGAGGCCTCGGCTTTCCAGGACCATCGCCGTGGCGGGTCCGATGGTGCAGAGCCGTATTCCTTTCAGATCCCGCAGGTCCTTGCCGGCGGCATGCAGCCGCTCCAGGAAAAAATGGACCCCGTTGGCGCTGGTGAAAACCAGCCAGGCATAATCCTCCAGGTGGCGGATTGCCGCATCCAGCCCGTCCCAGCTTTCCGGGGAGGCGATCCGGATGGTGGGGAAGGAAATGACCCGCGCCCCGGCATCCCTAAGGAGGGCGGCCATGGAAGCGGCCTGGGGTTCGGGCCGGGTGATCACGATTCCCCTGCCGAAAAGAGGCATCGTCTCGAACCAGTTCAGATCTTTCCGCAAGCCGACGACTCCGCCGACGACCAGAATGGCCGGCGGCTTGAATTCAGCGGCTTCGGCCCGATCGGCGATATCGGCCAGCGTTCCGGTCAGGGTCTCCTGATCCACCGTTGTCCCCCAGCGGATCAGTGCAGCCGGTGTGGATGCTTCTTTTCCCTGGGCGATAAGGCCGGCGGCAATGGAGGGCAGATTACGCACCCCCATGAGAAAAACCAGCGTCCCCATGCCGGCCAGGGCTTTCCAGTCGATCTCACTCTGCTCCTTCAGGGGATCTTCGTGACCGGTCACAAAGGCGACCGTTGCCGTGAAGCGACGATGGGTCAAGGGGATCCCCGCATAAGCGGGGACCGAGATCGCCGAGGTCACGCCGGGCACGATCTCAAAGGGAATACCCGCCTGGACGAGCTCTTCCGCTTCTTCCCCGCCGCGGCCGAAGACAAAGGGATCGCCGCCTTTCAGACGGGCCACCACATGTCCCGAGCCGGCTTCCGCCACCAACCGTTCGTTGATCTCCCTCTGCGACAGGGTGTGCCTTCCCCCCTCTTTCCCCGCGTACACCAGGCGAGCGTCCGTCCGCGTCAACTTGAGAAGTTCGGGACTGATCAGATGGTCGTAAATCACGACCTCCGCTTCCCGCAGGCATTGCGCCCCCTTGAGCGTCATCAGGCCCGGATCACCCGGTCCCGCTCCTATGATATAGACCTTTCCCTGTTTGCTCATCAAATTCCGGCCTCTATTCCCTTCGTTTCTGAGGTCTTTATAAAAAGGCCCGTCCGCCCCCGTCCAGAAGGGCGTCGGCCAGTTCCGTCCCGAGGTCGCCGGCTTTTTCCGCCGATCCCTGAAGTTGATGACGGATTACCGTCTGTTCGTCCAGGCTTCCCACCATTCCCCGGATCAGCAGGGTATCCCCTCGTTCTTCCGCAAAAGCGGCCACAGGCAGGGAACAGCCGCCACCCAGGCGCCGCAGAAATGCCCGTTCCGCCGTCACTTCCCGCCGGGTCCGCCCGTCTTCCAGGAAGGCCAGTCCGGCATCCAGGTCTTCCTCCCCGCTGCGGGTCTCCAGGCAGAGAACCCCCTGTCCCACCGCCGGGAGCATTCTTTCCGCCGGGATAAACTGCGTCACCTGCTCCGCCCATCCCATCCGGCGGATTCCCGCCGCAGCCACCACGATCCCATCGAAGTCCCCCTGCCTCATCTTCCGGATCCGCGTATCCAGATTGCCCCGGATCGGAATGATCTCCAGATCGGGCCGCCAGGAACGCAGCTGCACGATCCGGCGCAGGGAACCCGTCCCGATCCGCGCCCCCTCAGGAAGATCGTCAACCTCCTGCCCCGCCCCGGAAATCAGTACGTCCCGGGGATCCTCGCGCACCGGGACCGCGGCAATCTGAAGCCCCTCAGGGAGTTCGGCGGGAAGATCCTTCATGCTGTGGACGGCCAGATCGACGGTACCCGCCAACAGGGCCTCTTCGATCTCCTTGATGAAGAGCCCTTTGCCCCCGATCTTCGCCAAAGGCACATCCTTCTGGATATCGCCACTGGTCTTGATCACCACGATCTCGATCTGCATCGAGGGATACTGGTACTGCAGGAGTGCCGCAACCTGGCGGGTCTGTGTCAGGGCCAGGGCGCTTCCCCGCGTTCCGATTTTCAATGTCTGTCGAATGAGTCCGTCCCTCCCCTTCCTACTTTCCCAGCTTGAAGAGCCGCCGCAGTGCCTCGGCGTAGGCCAGTCCGTTCCTGTTCCGGCTTTCCTCTCGAAGGCAGGCCGTGGGCTCATGGAGAATCTTGTTGACGATGGAAGCAACCAGCCCCTCGACATGCTGCTGATCGGTTTGGCTGAGCGCCTGGCGCCACGCGGCGGATTTCTCCAGTTCGGCCTTCATGATCCCTTCGATCTTTTCCCGGAATTCCACGATCGTGGGAACCACCTCCAGGCTGGAGATCCAGGCCCTATGATTCCGCATCTCTTCCTCGATGATGAGCTCAGCCCTGGCCGCTTCCCGCAGACGGGAGTTGCGGTTCTCGTCCACCAACTCCTGCAGATGATCGATATTGTAAAGATAAACGTTGTCGATATCCCCTGCCGCCGGCTCGATGTCCCGGGGAACGGCGATATCGATGAGAAAGAGAAAACGGTTCTTTCTCCGGTGCAGGGCGGCGGCAACCATTTCCCGGGTCAGCACATAATCCGGCGCGCCCGTGGAACTGATCACGATATCCACCTTCTTCAGGACTTCGGGCATCTGTTCCAGGGTGACGGCCGTTCCTTCAAAAAGATCGGCGATTTCCTGAGCCCGGGCATGGGTCCGGTTGGCGACGAAGATGGACGAAATCCCCTGCTTCAACAGGTGGCGGGCGGCCAGTTCCGACATCTCCCCTGCCCCGACCAGAAGGATCGCCTTGCCCTCCAGACGTCCGAAGATCTTTTTCGCCAGTTCCACCGCGGCAAATCCGACGGACACGGCATTATCGGCGATGCCGGTCTCCGTCCTCACCCTTTTGGCCACCGAAAAGGCATGATGGAGAATCCGGTTCAGCATCGTCCCCGTCGTCTCATGCTCCACCGCCTCCCGATAGGCCTCCTTGACCTGCCCGAGGATCTGCGCCTCTCCCATGACCAGGGAATCCAGGCTGGACGCTACACGGAAGAGATGGCGCACCGCTTCGGCACCTGTAAAGGTGTAAAGGCAGCGCTCCAATTCAGGCTGGGCGATTCCTGCCCGCTCGGTCAGCAGGGCTCTCAAGGCTTCCCCGGCCTCCTGCTCGGCCTGATCCGTCGAACAGACCAGCACCTCCACGCGGTTGCAGGTGGCCAGATAGAGGGCTTCGCGGATCGACGGCATCTGCCGGAGCCGTTCCAGCGGATGCCAGGAATTCTCGCAGGACAGGGCAAGACGCTCCCGGATCGCCAGGGGAGACGTTTTATGACTCATGCCGATCAGAAGGATGCCCATGATTTCAGATAAACCGGTGGATCGTCGGGAAGAAATTCTTTCCCACCAGAAAAGCCGTCAGGAAGAAGAGAAAGGCCAGGAGTGATAAAACGGCGGGCTTGTGTCCCTTCCAGCCGATGGCAAGACGCTGGTGGAGGAGGATCGCATAGGTGCCCCAGACGGCCAGGGTCCAGACCTGCTTCGGGTCCCACTGCCAGGAACTCCCCCAGACCACGCGAGCCCAGAAGGCGCCCACGAGCAGCCCCAGGGTGAGCAGGGGGAACCCCCAGAGAAGACAGAAGTGATTGATCCGATCCAGCTCCCCCAGGGAGGGAAGCACGGCACTGATCCGCCGGGCCGTCTTCTGCTTGAGGAAACGATCCTGCAGCAGATACATGGCTCCCGCGCAGGAGGCCAGGGCAAAGAGGGCCTCGCCGGCAACGGAAAGAAACACGTGGAACGGCACGAGCGCCCCCTGCAGGACAGCGGGCATCGTTACTGCGGCCCCAAGTCCGCGGCTGGCGTAAATCAACAGCAACAAGACAACTGGAGACACGAAGGCCCCCAGCACAGCGGTCCGGGTCCGGAATTGCAGAATCAGGAAGATCCCGGCCATAATCCAGGCAAAGAAATTGAGGACCTCATGACAACCCAGGATCGGGATGCGTCCCGTTTCAAAAATCCGGGAAAGAAGGAAAAGGGAATGAAAGCAGAAGGCGCCACACATCAGCCAGCGGGCCAGCTTCGCGATCCGGACCTGCTTTCCCATAAGGGAACTCACATATCCGAGCGTGCTGACCAGATAGGCGCAAAGAGCGATCTTGAAAAGGATGGGCGTCATGGCTCGTTTTGTTCCAAATCTTCCCCGGATAGACGGCGGATTTTCTCTCGGACCCCTTCCCGGTCGCCTTTTCGGAGCTGTTCCAAAATGTCCGAAGAGACGACGGCCTCGAAAATCGAACGATTTTCCTCCGAAGGATACCCCTTCGCCAATCTCCGTTTTCGCAGCTCCCCGAGGATATTGACCAGCTCCCGGTACTCCGGTCCGTAATGATCTTCCAGTTCCCTGCGCAGGCGCTTGGCCAGGGCCGGACTCTTTCCTCCCGTGGAGACGGCGATACTCAAGTCTCCCTGTTCCGCAATGGCCGGGAGAATAAAATCACAGCGCTCCGGATCATCCACTACATTAACGGGAATCCCCCGGCTCCGGCAATCCTGCATGACCTGCTCGTTCACCGCCCTGTCATCCGTGGCGCAGATCACCATAAAGGCGCCATCGAGACAGGCCGCGGAATACCGGCCGGCCAGGCATTGGATCTGTCCGCTTTTCTGCAGGCTCTGCAACCTTTCGGAGAGGGACTCGCCGACCACACGGACGGAGGCCTCGCATTCAAGAAGACGTTGAACCTTTCGTTCGGCAACGGTCCCGCCGCCGACGACAAGGCAGACTTTCTCTCTCAAGTCAAAAAAAACGGGGTAGTATTTCATCCGGAAGAAAAGTCCTGAAACCTGCGTTCTATAAAACGGAAAATGAACGCTATCATGATGATCCGGAAAATTCAAGCCGCTTGAAATATCGACAGAAAGAGGTTATAAATCAGCACTTCCGTTTTACCGGGAAAATTTCCGGACCCAAGACAAGGCTTCCGGAAACCCTATCGAGGAAAGGTTTTTTTCAGTCAACTTCAGGAGGCCGAATCATGGCGAGCCGCACCGGCAAAGACGCGGGCAACAAGGGAAAATGGTTGAAAATTGTGCTCTCTTCTCCACCAGAACTGGTGGACGCGCTATCCAATTTTGTCACGGAGCTGGGTGCGGAAGGCGCTTTTCAGGAGGAGATCGAGCCCCAGGCTCCCGGCGACTTTCCCGAAGCGCCCTCGAAGGAAGCCGTAAATGCCTACCTCCCCTTTGACGTGCGCCTGGAAAACCGCCTTTCTTCTCTCAACGTTTACCTGGAGAGTCTTTCCCAGCTTTTTCCCGAGCTCGACGCCCCGGAGCTGACCACAGAGGTCATCACGGATCCCGACTGGGGGGAACAGTGGAAGAAATACTTCAAGCCGCTCCGGGTCAGCCGCGATATCGTGATCAAACCGACCTGGGAGCGTTACACCCCCCTGGGACATGATATTGTCATCGAGATCGACCCCGGAATGGCTTTCGGTACGGGTCAGCATGCCTCCACACGGATGTGCCTGGAAGCCCTGGAGGAGATCCTTCTTACGCGCCGGTCACCGAAGCCGCTGAATGTCCTGGATGTGGGCACGGGAACGGGCATCCTGGGCATTGCCTGCGCGAAACTGGGTGCAGAGCGGGTCCTCTGTGTGGATATCGATCCGAAGGCAACGGAAATTGCCCAGGAGAACATCGCCATCAATTCGGTGGAAGATCGAGTTTCCGTCACACAGAGGGATATCTCAACCCTGAATGACACCTATGATCTGATTGTCGCCAACCTGACGGCCAAGATTTTGATCAAGCTGAAGAAACAGCTGACATCCCTGCTGCGTCCCGGAGGTCATTTGATCCTCTCCGGCATCATCGACCAGAACCGGAGTGATATTGAAACCCATTTTTTTCTTGACTCCCTAACCCTCGCGTCCAGTCATTCTGAGAAGGAGTGGGTCTGTTACGTGCTGAAAAAAGAGACGACGCAGCCTTGACCCTTCCCCGGCTCTATTACCCCGGCCCCTTGACCGTCGGCGGCCGTTGCCGTCTGGTCGAAGCCGATCTGCATTATATCCGGTCCGTCCTGCGGATGAAGCCGGGCAGCCGGCTCTTTCTCTTTGATGGTCTGGGGCAGGAGTTTTCCGCTGTTGTCGAAAATATTTCCGCAGATCAGGCCCTTGTGGAAATTGTCGGTAAAAGCGCCGCACCGGCCAGACCCGCTCGCATTTCCCTCATCCAGGCGCTTCCCAAGGCGCAGAAAATGGATTTCATTGTTCAGAAAGCCACGGAACTGGGAATCGACGAGATTCGGCCCTTTTCTTCCGAGCGCTCCATTCCTGCATTGACCGCCGAAAAAGGGCATCAGAAAACGGACCGATGGCGCAAGATCGCCAGGGAAGCGGCAAAACAGTGCCGCCGCTTCGATGTACCGACGATAACGGAAATCCAGGATTTTCCGGAGATCCTGAAGACGGTGGAACCCGAGTCGGCCAAGATGATCTTCTGGGAAGGGGAGTCCAGGCTTGGGTTAAAAGAGGCCTTGCAAAGATTTCCCCAGGCCCGCGTTTTTTCTATTCTTGTGGGACCGGAAGGAGGACTGGCCGCTGAGGAAGTGGAAGCGGCGATTGCCTCCGGGTTTGTTTCCGTCAGCCTGGGAAAACAGATCCTCAAAGTGGAAACGGCGGCCATTGCCATCCTGGCCATTCTTCAGTATGAGGCCGGCCTGTTCGAAGCAAGTTCGGAAGAATAAGGACCAGACAAGGATTTTTCGAGGAAGAGCATCATGACATCTTATCGATACGGGGGATTCTGGAAGAGAAGCTTTGCTTATCTTGTCGATAAAATCATCCTCTTTTTTATTTGCCTTCTCTTTTTAGTGGTCGGCCTCTCCGCCCAGAGCTCCGGTTTCAACGGCCTGGAACCGGGGAAAATTATCGGACGTTTTTCCCTGATTTATTATTTGACGACCCATCTTCTCGGGATGCTTTATTTCACCTATTTTCACGGAATCAGTGGGCAAACACCTGGGAAGATGCTCCTCGGCCTTCAGGTCATTCAATCCTCAGGAGAAAAGATGACCCTGGGTCTCGCCTTTCTGCGCTGGGTGGGTTCCATTTTTTCCGGGTTGGTTCTTTATCTGGGATTTCTCTGGATCATCTTTGACAGGAAAAAGCAGAGCTGGCATGACAAAATTGCTGAAACACTGGTGATTTGCCGATATGAAGAGCCTCTGTTCTCTGAAGAAGAGCAAAAAATGCCTTGACAAACCGAAGCACATCCTATAATCACTCTTCCAGCTTTTAAAGCATTCCGACATCAGGTTGGGTCGGTAGCTCAGTCGGTAGAGCATCGGACTGAAAATCCGAGTGTCGACAGTTCAATTCTGTCCTGACCCACCATTCAAATCAAGGACTTAACCAGATATGGTTAAGTCCTTTTTTCTTTCTCTGTTATTCTCTCCCCACTCTCAAGCCCATGAGAAGTTCTCACCACGAAGAGTCTATATCGAAGATGTTCCACATGAACCCTTTCCCCAATCCCCATTGCCATGAATGGACAGACCCCGAAAAGATCCTTTAGGTCTCGGTCAGCCCAATTCCTTGACCCTCAAGACTTCAAGACGTAATATACACGACTACTCAGAACTCGATTATCCCTGGGATGCCTATATCAACTTCGGATGCTTCATCATCAGAGGGGTACTGCTGCGGTTTGTCTCAATAGCCCCATACAACACCCCCGTAACGGTACCATCGACTACGTACCGCTTCAATTGCACTGAAATCCGCCAGCGTAAAAAGCAGTGCCCCCCAATCCTCACCCTCATATCCGCGTTTTTGTTGGAATTATCTCTTGACACACAAGACAAGATTTCTTACGCTCTACTTACACGGAAAAGGAAGTTCTTATCAACTCGACTCAACCAGGGTTAAATTGATGTGGGTGGTGATGAGTTGGATGCTAAATTGTCAAAATCGAATCGTTGCAAACAAAAATTGAGTAACGTGACCCAAGTATTTCCTCTCAGAATTTTAGGAGTTTTAAGATGCCTATAGTAGCGGCAGATCTACCAAATTGGATGAGTCAACTACCTGACGATCGTATATTACAAGAGGTTGTTCTTCCGGCCACACACGATTCCGGCATGTGTTCTATGAAGATAGGGTTGAGTACATTCGTGAATCCGCTTGCATGGGCGGTCGCCGCCAGCTCGGGTATATACGCTGGTATATCCGACTGGTCAAATGCGAGGAATCATTCGTTCTTTCACAATAATTTTGTTACCCAAATAAATAATGTTTACGCACAATTGCTCTGCGGCGCGAGGCAACTTGACCTACGCATAACAAGTCATAACTTTACACATCGTGCGTATCACGGGGGATGGGGACTGGCGATCGTAGGAGAGCGACGATATGGGGAAAAATGGAAAGACATATGCGCAGGGATATCTATGTTCATGGCGGCTAATCCCTCGGAATTTTTGATCCTGAAATTGGACAAACAGGAGACGTACACTAAAGAAATGATGACAATATTGATTAAGGAACTGAACGATCATTATCCATTACTCCACGCGAAGCCACCTTTGAAGCTGAAATACGTCTGCCAGGAGGAAATTCAGAATTTGCGGGGACGCGTATTGGTGTGTGGAAAAAAGAATGCGCTGAAAGACTGGAGTCGAATGCCCCTACACGGAAGCATCACACTATGTGAGTGGAAAAAAGATGAGAGTGGCAAGAACCCTGAGGTTGGTAATTTAAATGCGCGTCTGGGTGTCGGTGAACATCCTCAATATATTCTGTTGGGCGGGGCAGCGCCGGACAACCCCGTAGACCAACAAAATAAAGTGGGGAAACTTGATAATGTGCTCGTTAAACAAGAAGCGATGAAACGCGTGTTCTCATCCCAAGTGGGAAGAACTGTTGGCATGCGTGGGATTTGGTTTAATACATATTCTGTGACGCGAGATATAAAGAAATATAGCGATGAGATATGGGCCGCAAGTAAATCTGCTCAAAGAGATGCCCTGTGGCTAAACGGGATTTATCGACAAAATGTGGCCAGCATCGATTTTCTGGATAACGAAAAGGCCCTATATGTAATTAATAAAAACCAGCATTGGCGGTAATAGATATAGACGGTCTTAATCGCTTTAATCGTTCGACGTTCGATAAGATGGGTATTCCGACGCAAGTCGGCACCTGCTGCTTCCGATCCATTCCGACACCCCTGTAATCGGCATCGAGAACAACTGGGCGGGGCCCCAGTGCACGCAGTTCCTCGGAGATATCGAGGCGGAATGCATCAAGGTGGAATCGTTCCCCAACGTACAACCGCATCCTCGCGAGCAAGCGCAGCATGCCCGTCGATATGACGAAGCCCGAGGGGCTCGACGTCTTCAGAGGACACACCGTGGATATCAAACTTTGGTCTGCTTTTGTCCTTGCCACATCGGTCCTGCTCATTATCCCCGGCCCAACCGTCCTCACAGTAATCAGCTATTCCTTGGCTAATGGTCGATCCGCTCACGTTCCGCTTGTTGCTGCCATAGCCCTTGGTGACTGCACGTCTCTTTCATTGTCATTGCTCGGCCTCGGGCCGTTACTGACCACCTCTGCCCTGTGGTTCAACATTATCAAGATCATAGGTGGTTTGTACCTCCTTTGGCTTGGTGTAACTCTGTTGCGATCTGGCATTTCCACTGCTGAATTAACAGAACCGCCAGGACCCACAACCCGCTGGCGACTCTTTTTCAATACCTATTTGGTTACTGCACTCAATCCTAAAGGTATCGTCTTCTTCGTAGCTTTCCTGCCCCAATTCGTCAATCCTGCCACTGATGTAACATTCCAGTTATGGGTACTTGCTGTGACCTTTGTCATTATGGCAATGGCCAACGCCACGGTATATGCTTCCTTTGCTGCTTCCGCGCGGCGGATATTGTCGTCCCCTCGTGCCCAACGCCACTTTAAACTTGCCGGCGGTTTCCTGCTCTCGGCGGCCGGCATATGGGCGCTTCTTGCCCGTCGGGCAACATAAGCATGCTTATCTCTGTCACAGATGTTTAAGGGGGGATGTGGCGATGCCATCAGCTATCCACTCACTCTACATCCCTGCTTTTCCCCGACACGGGCAACAAAAGGCATTCCCTTCAACCATCTCTCCGTCGTTCAATGTATCGATATAGTTAATCTTTTGCATATCGGTTATTCCATTTTAATGCTTGATGTGCTATAAGGTTCGCACTGTTTTCAATATGTTCGTGCTGGGTTGTAGATATGAAACTTCGCAAGACCCATTCGATAGCGGCATTTCTTGTTTTCCTTTTTTCAATTCTATTATTGCCTCCGCCATCATACGCTCTCATTGCAACCGTCAACGGCATCGTTTCGAAAGTATCTGACGGCGACACTCTGCATGTGATTACCGAAAAAGGCAAAAATCTGAAAATCAAATTGTATGGCTGCGATGCTCCTGAAATTGAAAAAAGGAACAAGCGGACCGGCCAGATAACGGTCCCCGGTCAACCCTATAGCGAAGAAGCCAAACAGGCACTAAAAAAGATGATCTATAAGAAAAGGGTTTGTGTGGATATTATTGACATTGACCGTCATCATTGGATGGCATCATTGATCTGGCTTAAAAAGCGATGCATTAACCTGGAAATGGTCAGAGAAGGTTACGCAGAAGCCTATCAGGAACGCCTGAAACAACCCTACTATGCGGAATTCAGCTATACCGAGCAGCAGGCAAAATTTAGAAAAAAAGGCATCTGGGGGTTGAGCAATTACGAAAGGCCGAGTGAGTTTCGGAAAAGGTTGAGAATAAGGGGAAGTTAAACATTCCGTCCACTACTTGTAAGATGCTTCAGAAAGGCAAACACTTGATAAACCCTGAACGGATAAACACCCTCTGGGATGCCGAGTTTTCATCCCCAGCCTCCAGACCACAAACATGCAGGCGAATCCGCACCGGCGGTCACAGAGCGGCGCGGCCTAACGGCCTAACGAAAAATCTGGAAAAACACAGATCTCGATAAGGTGTTCTTTACATAGGGTATTGGTTCTTTAGACTGGACCCCGGAGAGTGTGGTCGAAAAAAGAAAGGCCAACCGTGGGAGTGATACGAGTGATGACACCACAAACGTTCACTTCCCAGGGCATGGTCAGATCCCGGAGAACCGAGGCTGACGGCCTTTCGACCTTCGATGGCATAATAAGGCCACCGTGGAGTGGCATGCACTATTCACGAAACAGATGCTCTCACTCCATGGCAGGATCAATCTTGGAACACTGACGCACCAGAATTGATGGCCTATTCACCACGAAGGCTGAATGTATTATACTACTGACAGGTTTTCCGATCAATGACAATTTAAGGAACTGAAAGAGAAAGAAGATAACAGACAATGATGAGATGTCATGCATGTTCAAAGGAATTGGACATTATCCCACCTATTGGAAGAAGGGAGGTTTGCGTCTTTTGTGGATCAGATCTCCACTGTTGCCTGAACTGCAGTTTTTATAAAATGGATGCCTATAATGATTGTCGGGAGCCCCAGGCGGCAAGGGTTGTTGAAAAGAGACAGAGCAACTTTTGCGATTATTTCACCTTTAAATCTGACCCAAAAGATACTCCAAAAAAGTCAGAGGAAAAGATTGAAGATGCAAAGATGAAGCTGGAAGCACTTTTTAAGAAAATCTAGAGGATTCCTCCAACGGGAAGATACGCTCATGAATGGGAAAAACCGATCGGATATCAAACCAGGAACACATGTGAAGATTGTCCAGAAACAGGATCAGCGCACCGGAAAACTGACCGAAGGAACGGTTTTGGATATTCTGACAAAGTCCCCCGTGCATCCCCACGGCATCAAAGTACGGCTGCAAGACGGTACAGTCGGCCGGGTCAAGGAAATCCTCGATGCTTGGACATGACTCAGCCGCACGGGAACTCAAAACAGTCGGCATCATGATTGATATTTACTGCCGACATGCCCACGGGTTGGATAAACGCTGCGGAGACTGTGAGGAACTATTTGAATACGCCACCCAGAGATATCTCAGATGCCCGTTCGGTAAGAACAAACCGGTCTGTGCGAAATGTAAGATCCACTGCTATAAACCGGACATGAGGGATAAAATCAGAAAGGTTATGAAATTCTCAGGACCCAAGATGATCTTTTCCTATCCAATCCTCGCAGTCAGGCACCTGATAGCTACTCAGAAAGAACCACTGGATTCGACTGGAAAGAAAAGAAATTAACTATCTAACCAAGGTTTGAGTTGACGGTGGTACGATAGGCACGATGAAATTCCTGGGTTTTCTATGCGACATGGATTGATAGGGGGAAAACGGAGGGAATAAACATCAAACTATCGTGTTGGAAGGAAACAGGATACTCGACTGTTAATTGTGAGACATTCCAAGTCGTGAGGTTTCGATATGGGTTTCCTAGAGGGAGGAAGGTATGAACATTCTGTGGCAAGGAGCGAGAGGACCAGCAGTCAAAGATCTACAATTGAAATTGAAGCAGCTTGGTTTTGATCCGGGCACCATCAACGGAATCTTCGGCCCCTCTACAACTGCAGCAGTAATCGCATGTCAAAGGGAGCTAAAAGTATTTGCAGATGGTATTGTTGGCCCGCAGACTTTCAATGCGTTAAAGTTACCAACGATTTCCCCAAGGGCTGCTAAGCCCACGCGGACAAAGGTATTTGTCAGCTATAGTCATGCTGATGAAAAGTGGTTGCAAATGCTTCATGTACATCTCGCTCCTTTGGAGCGCAGTGGTCTTGTCGATCGATGGGATGATACAAACATTACGGCAGGGGAAAAGTGGCGAGAGGAAATTGCTAGTGCTATCCAAGCTTCAAAAGTAGCGGTTTTACTAATAAGCGCGTACTTTATGGCATCAGAGTTTATCGCCAAGAATGAGTTGCCACCTCTGTTGGAGGCTGCGAAAAAAGAAGGGACTGTCATCTTGCCAGTGATCATAAGCCCATGTGTGATGGGAAGCCTATTAGAATTCCAAACAGTGAATTCTCCGTCTAAACCACTTGTCGATCTGGGCAGAGGTGACAGGGATAGGGTCTGGGTTAAGGTAATAGAGGCAATTACCGCGGCCCTCAATCAATAACCCGAGAGATTTAACACTACTGACATCATGTACCCTCATTCTTAGTCTTTAGCAATTATCTCAGACATAAATATGCAAGCATTAGTTAATCCTATACAAACGAAGGGGTGGATTATGACTGCAGATGAATATATCGAGAAACGGGTTGAGGATCAGATACAGTGGTATGATGCAAAAGCCAAAAGCAGCCAGAAGGCATTCAGGGTGTTGAGGGCCTTTGAGATAATCCTGGCAGCATCTATTCCACTGCTGTCCGGTTTCGTTAATGACTTCCATAATATCAATATCAAGACGCTGATCGGCATTATGGGTGTTATAATTACCATTATTGCTGGCCTGCTCAGTCTCTTTCAGTTCCAGGAAAACTGGGTTCAATATCGGGCAACGTGCGAGGCATTGAAGAATGAAAAGTTTCTTTTCCTTGCACAGGCGGCTCCCTATGACACGCGTAACGCTTTCATTCTGCTTGTACAAAGGGTGGAGGCACTTTTATCTAAGGAAACATCAGTTTGGTCCGAGCGTGCAGTAACAAGCGGGAAAAGCGGCCAAACTTCCAATGATTGAGCCAGGGATATCAACAGTCCACTGACCATTATTATTATGAGGTGAAAAATGCTGCGTCCTTTATGTTTCGTATTGATGCCCTTTGGCATAAAGCCTGACATGTCTGGTGGCATAATTGACTTCGATGCCGTCTATAAGGACTTGATTGGACCCGCCATCACTGCAGCAGGTTTTGACCCTATCCGTGCTGATGAAGAAATGACTGGCGGCATTATCCACAAACCGATGTTCGAACGGTTGATCCTCTGTGAATACGCGATCGCTGATCTAACGACTGCGAACGCAAATGTATTCTACGAGCTTGGGGTGAGACATGCCGTGAGGCCGTGGAGTACAATTCTTCTCTTTGCTGAAGGGGGCGGAAGATTACCTTTTGACTTGTCGCCTTTACGCGCAATGCCCTACCGGTTGTCGGCCGAGGGAAAACCGGCAGACCTGGAACAGACAAGCGAGGCAATTACGAAGAGGCTTACAGAGGCAAAAGAGACTTCAACGGATAGTCCGGTCTTTCAACTTATTGAAGGATTCCCTGTCATTGATCACACCAAAACTGACGTGTTCCGTGATCAAGTCCGATATTCCGAGGAGCTGAAGCAGCGGCTGGCCGATGCACGAAGACAAGGCATCGAAAGCCTGACTGCTATCGAAAAAGAGCTCGGTGACATCTCGAATGTCGAAAGCGGTGTGGTTGTTGACTTATTCCTTTCATACCGTGGAGTCGAGGCATGGCCCGAGATGATATCCTTGGTGAAAAAGATGTCGCGTCCTCTCAGGGAGACTGCCATGGTGCAGGAACAACTTGCTTTGGCCATGAACAGAAACGGTCAGAGCGATGAGGCGGAATCCGTCCTCCTGCAGTTGCTTCAGAAGCGCGGACCGCATCCGGAGACTTACGGAATTCTGGGCAGAGTGTACAAGGATAGATATGATGCTGCGAGCAAAAAGAAGGGAAAGGGAATGCTTGCAAAAGGCCATCTCGAAAAAGCAATCGATGCTTACCTGCATGGATTTGAAGCCGACTGGCGAGATGCCTATCCCGGCATTAATGCAGTGACCCTCATGGAGCTCAAGGAGCCGCCGGATCCCCGTCGTGAACAACTTATCCCGGTGGTGGCCTATGCGGTGGAACGGCGAATTGCCAGCGGAAAGCCGGATTACTGGGATTACGCAACACAATTGGAACTGGCTGTACTGGCAAAAGATGAACAAAAGGCACAGACAACACTGTCCCATGCACTAGCGGCAGTCCGCGAAGAATGGGAACCGAAGACGACCGCAGGCAATCTTAACCTTATTTGTGAGGCTCGAATAAAGCGGGGAGAATCATTATCCTGGGCTGAGGAGATCGAGCAAACCCTTAAAGAGCTGGTAAAAGGATGGCACCGAAAACGTAAGAATAAAAATTACTCACCGCTGCCTGCTTAAAGTAATGCCAGCAAGATCGTGTGATCGTCCCATCAACCAAGTGGCAACCATTTAATTTTTCACACCTCTGATCCAGCATATTAGAACAAGGAGAATTATATGTTCTCCCCCAAAAAAGCCTTCGTGTTGTTCTTGCTGGCATGTCTTTGTTTATTGCTGATCGCGAGCGCAGGTCATGGGGAAGAAACCGCCCCCGGCATGCTCGTTCTGAAACTTGAAAAGGAGGCCATCTCCGCCGCATCCGGGGAATTGAAACCCTTGGTCCAGGGTGAAATTGTTTATCGGATGACGCCTTCAGCAAAGGAGATGACTTTTGAACTGAGTTCCTTTTCGCTCCACAGTGCGGGGTTGAAAACCAGAGAAGGAGACAACGGCTTATTCTGGTTGTTTCTTCAGCCTGGGAGCGCCGAAAACGCCTACGATCCTAAGACGCGAACGATCAGGAGCCGATTCCTCCTCGAACCTACCCTCAGCCAGATCAAAAGTGCCTACCTTATCTTCAGACGCGGGAAAGATCAAAAAGACGGGGTAAATGGCCGCACTAACGCCGGGACAGTTGCAGGGAATCTGACCTGTACCTTGAGTGAAACCCCCTTAATTACTGGGAGCGTCAGAAAGATGCGGAGAGGATCGACTTTTTCCCTCAAAGTGGAACGGGAAGAAAAGGATGCACCGAAGGCTGCGGCGCTCACCGGGGAATACAAGGTCATGGATGTGACCCTCTGGCCCGGCAACGAGTGGAACCGTAAGCAGAAAGTCAGGGCTGCATGGACCGTCGAATTGCAGCACGCCATCCTCCTGGGTACCGTGATGACCGTGCTGGCGTCGTTCCTGCTGCTCTGGCTTTATCGGCGTGCGGTGGTACGGGCGATGAATGTTCCGGCCGGCGTCGTTGTGGCACCTGCGACCCAGGTTGCCTCTCCCCCACCCACCGGGGGCACCGTCTCTCCTGCTCTCACGATGATGGACACTGCTGTCAAGTCGGATGTGGCATCTCCCGATCAAACAGCGTACCGTCAGGCCGGACGGTCGCTCAGGGAAATTGTCGGGATTTATGTCCTGGGTGGCCTCGCCTATGCGCTCGTCATTGCCTCCGCGTATATGATGAGCATGGCAGACGGTGGATTTAATCCCGTCCGATTTTTATGGCTCTTTTCCTGCTACGCCTGGCCCACCGTGCTGGCCGTCTATCTCCTCATCCCGGCGGGCCGTATGCCCGTGACCCTCGGCTATTTTGCGACCGTCGGTGCAGTCGCAACAATCGGTCTCGTCCGCTTTCCCGATCTTACAACGGGCCAGCTTCTTTTCTCCTGGTTCTACACCAACGGGCCGGGTACCGTGCTTCTCCTTGCCTTTCTGAACCGGCGGGTGCGGGCTGTCGGCCCGCTGGTGCTGGCATTTATGCTCACATCGGTCGCCGGCGCTTTCGTCATCTTTCATGTCCTCTTTTTGAGCAGCGACCTGCCGCTGAGGGGAGTTGTCTTCATCGTCTCCATGACCGGCCTTGGGACCACCGTGCTTCTTATTATTCTCATCGGTTTTGCCTTTTTCGGCCTTTTCGGCTGGTGGCTGCTGCTCCGGCTCGGTCGACGATACCAGGCAAAAAAAATGAGCGACCAGTCTATTTCCCTGGATGCACTTTGGCTCCTCTTCGCCGTGATCCAAGGTAGCCATTTAGTCTATAAGAGCTGGATATGGACTCTCACAGGAGTGGTCGCCTTTGTGGCCTACAAGCTTGTCGTGATCGGGGGGATGCGTTTCCTTACCCGAAAGCAAAGTCAGGAGGCGGCCGGTCGGGAGCTTCTGCTTCTGCGCGTGTTTTCCCTGGGTCATCGAAGCCAGCGACTCTTTGACCTTCTTTCGAAGATATGGCTGCGGGCTGGCAGCATCCATCTCATTGCCGGACCCGACCTGGCGACAGCCACAGTGGAACCCCACGAGTTCCTGGATTTTGTCGGCGGCCGTCTGTCGCGCCGTTTTGTCCAGGGTGAAGTGGACCTGGATCAGCGCCTGGCCCAGCTCGATACTCAGCCTGACCCGGATGGGCGGTATCGCGTGAACGAGTTCTTCTGCCGGGCCGATACCTGGCAAATGACCATGCAGAGGCTTGCGGATCGAAGCGATGCCGTCCTTATGGACCTGAGGAGTTTTTCAAGCAACAATCAGGGGTGCATCTACGAACTCCAGCAGCTCATGAATATCATTTCGCTCGACCGATTAATACTCGTCATCGATGATTCAACAGATCAGACTTTTCTTGAAGCGACCCTACAGGATCTCTGGCAGTATCTGGAACCGTCATCACTGAATTTCGGACTGTCCAAACCGGAGATCCGGTGCTTCCCCGTTAGAAAGCAGACGTCAGCAGAGATGGAACAGCTCCTCATGACACTTTTTAGCAGCCAACATATCTCGAAATAGCCCAGCCGTTCAGGGCATATTAGAATAAGGAGGATTACTATGGTCTCCCCCAAAAAAGACTTCGCTTTGTTCTTGCTGGCCTGTCTTTGCTTCCTGATAGTCGCGAGTCCGGGTAATGCGGAAACTGCCGTCGGCATGCTTGTTATGAAAGTTGAAAAGCAAGGTATTGGTTCTGTTTCCGGAAAATCTAATGCGAGAGTCGCTGGGGATATAACCTACAGGATGGCACGATCAGAAAGAGGAATGATTTTCGAGTTACACTCCTTTTCGCTCTATAGCGCTGGTGTAAGAACCCAACAAGGTGATAGCGGAATTTTCTCGTTTTTGCTTAAGCCTAAGAGTGCCAGGAGCACCTACGATCCGAAGACACGGGTCATAAAGAGCCAATTCCGCCTCGAATCTCTTGAAAACGCATCCCAAAAGTACCTTTTTAATCTCAAGGAAAGTCAACCGAAAAAGTATAACGATCGTTCCGACTCAGAGACTTTTACAGGGAAGATGATCTGCACACTGAGCGAGGAGCCCTTGATTGGTAGAAGCACCGGAAAGATGAAGAGAGAGACGACTTTCATCATTGAGATGGAACCAAGGACGAATGATTTGGCAAAAGTGGCGGCTATTTCCGGTAAATTTACGGTTATTGACGCAGACATCATGCCCATTGAAGATTGGAATCGTTCGAACACAGTGAAAATGGTTTCTCAAGGCGTTTTGCTGGAGATTCTAGTAGTGGGTACCGGGCTGGCCGCACTGGTATCGGTCCTGCTTCTCTGGCTTTACCGGCGCTCTGTGGTGAGCACAATGAAAATGACGGCAGGTGTAGTTGAATCTCATGTGTTAAACGTGCCGACTACCACGATTGCTGGTAGCAGCATCCTACCTGCCCTCACGATCATGGATTCTTTCAGAGAGTCTAATGCTGCAAATTCAAGCATGAAAACATACCGTAAAGTCAAGAAGTCATTCACCCATGTCGTCCGGGTTTATGTCCTTGGCGGTCTCGCTTATGCACTTGTCTTGACCTTTGGCTGGATGATTGCGGTCGGAGAAGGATTTTTTCTCCTCAGATTTTTATTTTTGTTGTCCTGTTATGCTTGGCCAATCGTGCTCGCCTTTAATCTCATCATCCCGGCTGGCGGTGTTCGTATTACCATTGGTTACTTTGCAATCTTCGGTACTATCGCATTCATGTCTCACATTTTATCTCCAGACGTCACGGCCGTCCATATTCTTGCACTCTGGCTTGGTTTGAATGGGCTGAGCACGGTGCTTCTTCTTGCTTTTTTGAATAGGCGGGTGAGAGCAGTTGGTCCGCTCGTGCTGGCATTCATGCTCATGGCCGTCGCCGGCTCTTATGTCATCACCGTTGTGATCATAAGCAACGGCAGACTATTGAGAGAGATCATCGGCATCGTAAGCCAGATTGGTCTTGGTGGCGATGCAATGTATATGATGTATATTATACTGAGGCTGATCGGTTGTGCGTTATTCGGCGTTTTAGGTTGGTGGCTGCTGCTTTGGGTCGGCCGACGTTATCGGGCAAAGAGAATGAGCGACCAGTCGATTAAGCTGGATTCCCTGTGGCTCCTGTTCACAGTGGTCAACTCCATGGAATTCGTACTAGAGGGCTTGGCCTTGAGCTTCACGGTAGTGGCTGCCTTTGCCGCTTACAAGTTTGCCGTATCGTCTGGGTTCCACCTCCTTGCTCAAAAGCGCAGCGAGGCCGCAGGCCGGGAGTTGCTGCTCCTCCGGGTGTTTTCACTTGGGCGGCGGAGCCAGAAACTGCTCGATGTCCTTTCGAAAGTATGGTTGCGTGCCGGCAGTATCCATCTCATTGCCGGACCTGACCTTGCAACGGCCACGGTGGAACCCCACGAGTTTCTGGATTTTGTTGGTGGCCGCCTGTCGCGCCGTTTTGTCCAGGGCGAGGCGGACCTGGAACAGCGCCTGACGCAGCTTGATACTCGGCCAGATCCGGACGGGCGGTATCGCGTAAACGAGTTTTTCTGCCGGGCCGATACCTGGCAGATAACCATGCAGAGGCTCGCGAACCGGAGCGATGCCGTCCTCATGGACATGAGAAGCTTTTCGAACAGCAATCAGGGATGCATTTATGAACTAAGTCAGCTTATCAATATCATCCCTCTCAACCGGTTGACTCTGGTCATCGATGACTCAACAGATCAGACTTTTCTTGAAGCGACCCTACAGGATCTCTGGCAGTATCTGGAACCGTCATCACCGAATTTCGGACTGTCCAAACCGGAGATCCGGTGCTTCCCCGTTAGAAAGCAGACGTCAGCAGAGATGGAACAGCTCCTCATGACACTTTTTAGCAGCCAACATATCTCGAAATAGTCCAGCCGTTCGGAATGCAATCAGTGGCGCGGATCAGTAGATAAGCTGAGCCTACATCCCCAGTAAAATCTTAAACCTATCAGAGCCTCCTGTTTCCTTATCGATCTGCAGTTGACAAAATCGGACGATATCAGGGTGGCCGGCTCTGGTCCGGCGATCAAGAGGCGTCTCATGAATGATTCCTATCGTGCCTTCTTTGGTCTGACGAAAGAGCCTTTCGGTTCGGAACTGGGCATCGGGAAATTTCTGGGAACCCCGGACATCAAAGGCGTCAAGGACCGTTTCGACTATGTCGTCCGGTTGGGCGCCGGCGGTCTATTCCGAAAAGCCAACTGACTAGAGGCGCCCTCATCGCTGCCGCTCAGGACTCATCCATGACGGTACAGCCAACCATGTCAGACTGGTTGCAACGGAACTCTTTTGACCCACGATTATAAGGAGAAGTTACAGGGGGACGGGCTTTCTTGGGCGATAAAGGCCACCTCCTTTTTCATTATTACATCAGAAAAGCTCACCGCTTTGTCTTTTGGGAAGTTTTTCCAGCAGTGGCGCCGCATGCTTGAAAGCTTTCTCCAATCTTCGCGCTAAATCCGCATCACCCGTATCAATACGCACGATCGGTCGATGTTCCGGATTGCCAGGGTCACCGTCTTTGGAAAACGTAAAGACTTTGCAGTTGTCATCAAAAAAAAGGACTAAGTTAGAATCCGTCACCTTTGCGGAGTATAAGGACTTCAGATCACATACAGCTTGCATCGTAATCCAGTTTTTAGATGACTCCATAAACCAGCTGCTGTTGGAGGAATCCATGTCTACTCGCTTCTGTTTAATGGTCACCATATAATCACTTCCGACATCGAACGAAGTAGATTCTATGACCATCGTAGCATCACCGCTGTATTTGAATCCCTTCAAGGCGTTGATTTTTTCCTTTACAAACTTGAGAGTATCGTCCAGTGCCGGCCCAGCATTGTTCTGCGGCGCAGCTTCCGGAGTCTGGCTTTTATCTTCAGCTTGAGAAGATTGCGCACCATAAACAATCGAAAATATGATTAACATTGCCAATATTGATGTCCTTAACGTTTTCCTCATAGACAGGTCTCCTTGGAATTACCCATAACTACTGAATCTGGCGCCTAAAAACGGCGAGCAGCATAAAGACATCCGGGAATTTTGACCACTCGATAGTAATAATTCGCATTTTTGATTTCGAGAAGTAATCTTGCATGGTTCTCTGATGCTGTCAATCGTCAATCAATGAGTGCAGGGAGGCATTACCTTGGAAGCATTTCTCGCTTGATTCAAGGTCATGATCAGTTGTATTGAACAAGCCGTTTCAAATTCAAAAGCGGCAGTGCTCAAGCGTCGGAGGATCGCGATAAAGATCAGGACAGCCAGTCTGCCCGGCATCAATAAAATCAGCAATGCCTCGCGTTATGAGAAATTGATTTAGAAGGAGAATATCGTTGAAGAGCATATGGGATGAGGAATACGACATTGTCATTATCGGCTCGGGATTCGCCGGCCTCTCGGCAGCAATCGAAGCGGGAAAAGTCTGTCCATCGGTGATCGTCCTGGAAAAAATGCCGGCACCGGGAGGCAATTCGTCAATCAGCGGAGGATTGTTTGCTGCTGCGGGCTCTCCCCTCCAGGCCAAGGACAGAATCATCGATTCACCGGAACTTATGCTTTCCGATATGCTTGCAGCGGGGCTTGAACTCAACAACAAGGAACTTGCCCGCATCGTTGCGGAAAATTCCACCGAAACGCTTCTTTGGACCATCAAGGAACTGGGTGTCAAATATAAACCCCGGTTGAGCCACCTGGGGGGACATTCCGTGGCAAGGACTTATAACACGGCGAACACGTCGGGATTGGGTATCATCAAACCGATGCTGGCCAAATGCCATGAAATCGGCATTCCCATCCGCCTCAAGACATACCTCGCCCAGTTTATCTTGACTTTTCTTTTACACTTAATTGGGCTTTTGTGCCCACTGGGATCTCTAACCTTCTGAATTCACTATATCGCTCTTTGAAAAAATCGAGGTCATCTCAAAAATGTGGTGCCAAATGATAGGTGGATTATCCTTGACATAGCAGAGCATATTTCATATTCATGGGGTGTCAAGAAAGGAGTTCCCCATGTTTGCCAGAGTCAAGAAAACCGGCCCATACGAATACCTCCAGATTGTCGAAAATCGGCGGGAGGGCAAAAAAACCATCCAACGGGTTATCGCTACAGTCGGCCGCATGGAACAACTACAGGCCAAGGGCGATATTGAGAACCTGGTGCGATCCCTTTCCCGTTTTTCCGAAAAGGTGTTGTTGGTCCTGTCCGGCAAGAGTGAAGGCATTCAGGCATCGGCGAAGAAAATCGGTCCTGCCATCATCTTCGAGAGACTCTGGAAGGAACTGAAAATTGACCGTATCCTTCGTGGCCTTCTTGCAGACCGCAAATTTTTCTTCGATGTGGAAAGGGCCATTTTCCTGACTGTTCTGCATCGACTCTTTACCTCCGGTTCTGATCGCTCTTGCGACAAGTGGCATCGTGACTATGTCATTTCCGGGGTGGATGGGTTGTCCCTTCACCACCTTTACCGGGCGATGGCCTTCCTGGGGGAAGAGACCAACGACCAGAAAGATCGAACCCCCTTCTCTCCCCGCTGCACCAAGGATGTCATTGAAGAGGAACTGTTCCAGATGCGACAGGACCTGTTCAGTGGCCTGGATATCGTTTTCTTCGATACCACCTCTCTCTACTTTGAGGGAGAAGGAGGCGAGACTCTTGGTCAACGTGGTCACAGCAAGGATCATCGTCCCGATCTGAACCAGATGATCGTCGGCGTCATTCTCGACAACAATGGCAATCCCGTCTGTTGCGAGATGTGGCCGGGCAACACGGCGGATGTCAAGAGTCTGATCCCCGTTGTCGAAAGAATTCGGAGTCGCTTTCCTATCGGTAGATTCTGTGTCGTCTCCGACCGGGGCATGATCAGTGACGCAACGCTGGCCTGGCTGGACAAAGAACACATCCCTTACATTCTGGGAGCCCGGATGAGGAGGGTCAAGGAAATCAAAGAGAAAGTTCTCTCCGCCGATGGAAATTACCGGGAGGTCTTCCCGGAAGGTGCATCTTCCAAGGATCCTTCTCCGTTGAAGGTCAAGGAAGTCGTTCTTGAAAATCGCCGCTATATCGTCTGTTTGAATGACCGGCAGGCGAGAAAGGATGCCGCTGACCGCCAGGCCATTACCGAGGCCCTGCAAGAAAAGTTGCAGCATGATCCCAAATCGCTGGTAGGCAACAAGGGGTTCCGAAAATATTTGAGGCTGGATCAGGATGCCGTTTCCCTCAACGAGGAAAAGGTTCAAGAGGAGGAGCGCTTCGACGGGAAATGGGTCCTCCGGACCAATACCGATCTTACGGCGGAGCAGGTGGCCCTCAAATACAAGGAACTCTGGCAGGTGGAACATGTCTTCCGGGACATGAAATCCATCCTGGATACACGGCCGATCTTTCACCAGCGCGATGAGACCATCAAAGGCCATGTCTTCTGCAGTTTCCTTGCCCTGGTACTGCGGAAGGAATTGGACCGCAGATTGGGAAAAACCGGGCATGATTTTGAGTGGGCTGACATTAAACAGGATCTGAAGGCCTTGCAGGAGGTCACTCTCGAAGACAACGGGAAGAGACTCGCAATCCGTAGCGAATGCCAAGGGGTTTGCGGCAAGGTTTTTCAGGCTGTCGGTGTTGCCCTTCCTCTCACCATTCGGGAGGTGTCATGATGATTATCCGATTTTCAAAGAGCAATATGTGGTGCCAAGAACTTTTTATGGATACCTATGTCACTGATATGACAAAACTATTTTTTAGCAACTGTAAAACTTCAGCTTGAGTAAGAGCGGCGAAATGGAAGGCGTAGCAGTCCGGGAGGACTATCTCTTTCCCAATCGCAAAAGCGGTGTGTTGAAGCGAATCAGGGCAAAAAGGGCCGTGATCCTGGCAACGGGAGGATTCAGCCAGGACAAGGAGTTCAGGGTCATTCAGGACCCCAAGTTGACGGAAGAAATCGAGAGCACCAATCATCAAGGCGCAACGGCTGAAGGTCTGATAGCCGCATTGAAGGCCGGCGCCACTCCAATCCAGCTCTCGTTGATACAGCTTGGCCCCTGGGCGTCCCGGGATGAAGAAGGTTTCGGTGTCGGTTCCATGTTCTCCATGCTGGCGGGGTTCCCCTACGGAATCCTGATCGATGTCAGGACCGGCAAACGTTTCATAAACGAGCAGGCCGACCGCAAGCTCCTGGTTGACGCCATGCTGAGCTCCGACAGGGAGTCCATTGCCATCGTCGATCAAAAAGGGGGGCAGCACGCAGCCACCCTGGACCAGTGCCTGAAGCGCGGGGTCGTCAAGAAATTTGAGACCATGGAAGAATTGGCAGCGGCGAATACGGTGCCCCTCGCTCCACTGAAGGAAACGATAGAAGTCTATAACTCTCTCATTGAAAAAGGCAGGAACGACGCGTTCGGCAAACCGCTGCCTATAGATCTCCAGCCTATCAAGCTCCCGCCTTATTATTCCATCCGCCTGACCCCCAAAATCCATCATTGCATGGGAGGCATCCAGATCAATGCGGAGGCACAGGTCGTTCATATCGAGACACACCGACCGATCAGCCGTTTTTATGCAGCGGGAGAAGTCACGGGGGGCGTGCATGGCGCCAGCCGGCTGGGCAGCAACGCCATTCCGGAATGCATCATCTTCGGCAGGATTGCCGGTATAAATGCGGCCGCGCAAAAGCCGCGACCATAAAGCCTGTCATTGACTTATTAAAATAACTATGCAAAATTACAGTTGGTAATGCCTTAAACCATGGCGAAAAAGGTGGGGGGGGGTATAGACATGAAAGACAAAATCAGGAAATTTGCATTTGACCAGGGCATTGACGATATCGGCTTTGCGGCGGTTTCGGACTACAACAGCCCGCAAAGTCCAAAGATTGAGACTCTTTATCCTGAAGCAAAATCGATTGTCGTAACCTGCTTTAAAGAAATGTCCCATATTGACAGCCCCAGCCCGCAGATCGCAATGAACGGGCGACTGGACTTACAAGAATTCACACGGATGACAAATTATAAAATCGCGAGGTTTCTCGAGAAAGAGTGTGGTGCGCGAGCGATGAGCGTTCCTCTTTCCTATCCGATGGAGTTAAGTCCGCAAAATCCAAGGAGCGTTGCCGACGTTTCCCTGCGTCATGCGGCAGTAGCCGCTGGACTGGGCATCTTCGGCCGCCACAATCTGGTGATTCATCCGCGCTTGGGAGCACGCGTGCTTTTCATGGCGATACTTACCGATCTGGAACTTCCTTCCGATCCAAAAGTGACGGAAGATCTCTGCACCCGATGCAACATCTGCGTAGAAAGCTGCCCAGCCTCAGCGCTCAATACCGAGGGGCAAACCGATGTTGGAAAATGTCTTATGGTTTCTCAACCCTACGGACTTCCCAAAATAATCGGATTCTGGATGAAATGGATAGGCAAGTCGCCGGAGGAACGGCAGAAGATGCTCTTCAGCAAGGATTTCTTCATGACCTACCAAGCCAACTTCATCGGGTTCCAGTACTTTTGCTTCAAATGTTTCAATTCCTGCCCCGTGAGAGGAAACGATTCGTAGAATAAGTTGGTTCAGAACTTCTTCCCTATCCTTCTTTCTTGATCCTTTTTTTGATTTTATCCCACGACTTGGTGATCAGGAAGCTTTCCTCCATGTTATTCACCATGGTCAAAAATTTCGGCCAAGGAACCGAAAAAGTCAGGACCCGAGAAGGCACACAGGGACGTGCGGAGACATCAAACATCCCCAATACGGCGCGAGGATTTGAAGATTGGAGCTCCCGGTAGGGATAATCCACAATGGTTGCACACCCGGCACCAAAGGGCGAAATGACGCCGTTGGGCTGCGATTCATCATAATTGGCCAGGGTGAAAAGTCCGGACAGGACATCGGGAGAGGCAAAAAAGATGATCACCAACGGGTTGTCCTCAACTTCCATTTCGTCGAATCGCTTAAAAAGGATGCGGGGGCCGGGAGCTTGAAAGGGCTGCTGATGTTTCAAATGCTCCGCAACCAGTTCCGGAGATTTCTTGTACCGTTCGCCCTCAAGTTTTCCAGGGATGCCATAGGATAGAAAATATCCAAAATCCGGGGAGAGTTCGCTTTCGAACCCCAGGTATCTCTTTCCGCCGAAACAGCCGATGTTGCCGGAATCGAAACATTGCGTCTTTCCCTTTCGGACTTTTACGAGATCAGCCATCAAACAACGATGCCCTTTGGGTGGTTTCGCCAGGAGTTTCGGTTCTGCCAAGTCGGCATAATAAAAGCCGATCGGCAATTCAGCACCAGGGAAATACCGGGACCAGCGCCTTAAGAATCGCTCCTTCACTTCAATGTCCATTTCTCTCCTCCTTTTTTTTGGAATCAACCAGAGATCTGAAAAAGAAAAAAATGCAATGGGACGGTTCAGAATTGACCTTTCGGGAAAAGCCTTTGCATGTAAAAATCAAACCGTGCAATAGTCCATTCCAACAGGGTGAAAAAATATCATCCATAATTTTAGTCATAACCCGTTGCAATCTTCTAAATACGATTTCGTAACTAAGGGAGGCATGAACGCATGTATCAACAATTGTCAATGGAAAGGATCAGCCGTTATGCTCGGCTTGCCTTACCCCTCATGTCCAAACATGACATACCCTTAATACCAGAGAATTATTCTATTTGGTTTACATATGTTTCCGGTGTCGACAAAGATCTGACGAACAGGATCGACATGATCATTAAAAATGGAGCTTACTTCACACATACGACAAATGAAGAGCTTTATCGTCAATTTTTCACCGAAAAAAATGATCATGAATTAGAAAGGATACATGAGGATTTACATCTGGCCTTGGTCACGATTATCAAACATCTGATGGAATTGTCTGGTCAGTCCCAGGATTACGAATCCTTTGTTTCTGATTCCGTCAGTATGTTGTCCGAAAAATCTTCATTAGAAGATATCAAGAATATTACCAGGGAAATCATAAAAAAAACAAAAATAATGACGACATTCAGCAAGACCCTCAAGAATGAATTGAATAATACCATGAAAACCCTTGAGGTTCTCAAGAAAGATTTCGAACAGATCAAAATGGAGATCATCGAAGATTTTCTCACAGGTATGGCCAATAGAAAGGCTTTCGATGAAACCCTTGCCATCAAGATGGAAGAAGCCATGGTTGAGTCCAAGGATTTGTCCTTACTGCTCATCGATATAGATCATTTTAAGAAATTCAATGACAAGCATGGACATCTCATAGGAGATGAAGTGTTGAAGTTTGTGGCGAAGAAGACAAGAGAAATGGTACGGGGAATAGATTTTGTGGCACGCTTCGGCGGTGAGGAATTCGCTGTTCTTCTGCCTCAGACTTCTCTTAAAGGGGCTGTGGTGGTGGCAGAGAATATCAGAAAATTCTTTGTCCAGGTACAATTAAAGGCTTCATCGACCTCAAAACCCCTGGGAAGTTTAACGGTATCCGTCGGCGTGACAAGTTACCGCCCGGGAGAACCTCCGGAAACATTTCTCGACCGTTGTGATCAAGCACTTTACTCTGCCAAGAAGGCGGGCAGAAACAAGGTAGCTTGCGCGTGACGGACCTATGACGAAATGATTGGCATAGAAACCTTACGGGTTGCACGTCCATTGGTGTTCCAAATCTAAAGAAACTTGCTACAAAAATACGCTCTCCTCAAATTTCACTTTCAATAAAAATCCGGCACGCCTTGTATTCCCCCTGAACGTTTTCAGCTAATTCTAGCAAACTGATTCTGTTTCTGATAAAGTTATTACTAAGTGATTAATATGTTTATTAATGCTTTTTTATTGATTGCTTCGAACAATCGATGGGGACTGGCTGCTTTTTTGAAAACTGTCAACTCGAGCCCTTCTCCCTACCTATTCATCTTTCCTGCTGTCCACTTTTCTCGACAGGCAACGAATAAAGGTTTAATGGAAATGTAAAATGAGCGATAGCAATCAATTGTATCAAGAACTTATCGAGGAAAATACCCGCCTGAAAAAGAGGATTCAGGAACTTGAAGAGCAAGGACATCCGACGGATAAGAGGAAGGAAACCTTTCTTGAAGATGAAGCGCTCTTTCGATTTATCGTGGAGAATTCCCTCGATATCGTCTCTATTTTCAACCTGAACCTGCAGCTTTCCTATGTCAGTCCCGTTGTTGCCAACATCCTGGGGTTTTCCGTCGAAGAAATGAGGGGGAAAACCTTCGACCAGATATTCCCCCCGGAATCCCTTGAGCGTATCCGCTCTGTTATAGCAGAAGAAATGCAGCAGGAAGCATCCGGAATGGCCGATCCCACAAGGGTGTGCATCCTGGAGGTTGAAGCATATAAAAAGGACGGCTCCCGCCTCTGGATGGAGATTAGATTCTCCTTCCTGCGAAATCGGGATGGCAAGGCTCTCGGCATCCTGGCCGTATCCCAGGACATCAGTCATCGTTATCAAGTGGAACAGGCGCTGCGAGAATCCGAAGCATACCTCCGAACCATCTTCGACAACACGCACGATGCCATATTTATTCACGACGTTGAGGGGAACGTTCTGGACTGCAACCGGAGGCGGCTGGAGTTATACGGCATTACCCGGGAGCAGGCCCTTTCCGGATCCATTGTCAAGGATTTCTCCGGCCCGGAGAATCCCTTTGAAAAGCTGCCTGGCTTGTGGGATCGGGCTCTGAAAGGGGAGCCGGTATCCTTCGAATGGAAGGCAATGCGACCGAGCGACGGATCAACTTTCGACGTGGAGGTCTCGCTCAAGCGGATTGTTTTGGGCGGCCGGCCGGTCATCCTTTCAAACGCCCGGGATATCTCTGCCCACAAGGCATGGGAGACTGCTCTGCGAGAGAGCGAGGAGAAGTTCCGCGCCTTGGTGGAAAACTGCGGTGACGGGGTTCTCCGTATAGATCGAAACCATCGTTATCTCTATGCCAACTCCGTCGTCACGGAACACACGGGCATCCCTGCCAAGAACTTTATCGGCAAGACAATCCATGAACTCGGCCTTCCGGAGGAGATAGGCTCCCCGTGGTACAACGCTGTCGAGCAGACTTTCCGTTCCGGGGAGATTCAGCGTCTTATCTTTCAGTTTCCCAACGGCCGGTGGTTTGAATCAATCCACATCCCGGAAAGGGACGATACGGGACAAGTCAAGGCGGTGATTGCCTCGGTGCGCGATATAACAGAACACAAAAAAAACGAAGTCATGCTGGCAAGACTTTTTCAGGCTGCCCCACTGGTTATCTGCGCCATCGATGCCCGGCGAATCATAAGCAAAGTCAATGATTATGCCTTTAAGACCTTCGGCTATACTCCGGAAGAAATGCTGGGGCACGATCCAAGATTTCTCTATTTCAGTAACCAAGACTATCAGGATGCCGCAGAGGCACTCTACACCCCGGACGACCCCACCCGGGAACTGCGGATGAAGCGAAAGGACGGTCAGGCCATCTGGGCGCTGATCAGCCGATCCCATCTCAGTGGCAGGGATTCTTCTGAAGGATCGATCGTTGTCGTGCAGGACATAACAGCCCGAAAAGCCCTAGAGGAACAACTCCGCCAGGCCCAGAAGATGGAAGCCATCGGCCAACTGGCGGGTGGGGTTGCTCATGACTTCAACAACATGCTCCAGGCTATCCTGGGATACACCAATATCGTGCTGCATATGCTCGAACCGGATGACAAACGTTATAAAAAGTTGATGGAAGTTGAAAAGGCCGGAGAAAAGGCGGCCCAGCTAACCAGGCAGTTGCTCGCTTTCAGCAGGCGGCAGGTGCTTAAGCTCGGCCCGCTGGATCTGAACCAGATCATCGATGATCTGCTGAAGATGCTCCGCCGCCTCATCGGCGAAAACATCGACTTGAATCTTGTTACGGACAAGGCATTATGGACGGTAAACGCCGACCGCGGGCAGATGGAACAGGTGCTCCTCAATCTCTGCGTCAATGCCCGGGATGCCATGCCTGACGGAGGATGGCTGTCCATTGAAACAGCCAATGTCTCGTTCGACGAGGACTTTTGCGTCAGACACGATTGGGCAAAGCCGGGGGATTACGTCCTGTTGAGCATTACCGATTCCGGCTGCGGCATGGACGAAGAGACAAAACAGAGGATATTTGAACCCTTCTTTACCACGAAGGAACAGGGACGGGGCACCGGCCTGGGACTGGCGACCGTTTACGGCATAGTGCGGCAGCACGAAGGGATGGTCTATGTCTACAGCGAAGTCGGGAAGGGAACCAGATTCAACGTCTATCTCCCGGCTATTGAAAAACCGGCGGATGAAATCCCTGCCGAAGCACCGGAACCGGTCTCCGGAGGGTATGAAACCATTCTGCTGGCAGAGGATGATGAACCCCTCCGATTTCTGACGGAAGAGATCCTCAAGTCGGCGGGTTATCGCGTACTGACGGCCGTCGATGGGAAAGACGCCCTGCGCATCTACCGAAAACATGAAAAGGACATCGACCTGTTGCTGCTGGATGTCGTCATGCCCCGGAAAGGTGGACGCGAGGCATGTGATGAAATCCGCACGATCCGTCCCGGTATTCCCTGTATTTTTATGAGTGGATACAGTGAAGATGCCATTTCCAAGAACTTTGTCGTGGAACAGGAATTCCGCCTGATCCATAAGCCGTTCAAGAGTTTGGATTTATTGAGAATGTTACGACAGGAGCTGGATCATCCTCAGCGGGAAGGCGTTTGGGAATAGCTGTCGCTTTTCCATTCTTGATATCACTGAAAAGGGATAAAGAGGCACAAAAAAAGGGCCTCCCAGTTCGACGAACATGAGAGGCCCTTTTTCTTCAATTCAATTAGCCAAGATTATTTTTTTGCTACGGCATCCTTCAGCTTCTTGCCCGCTGTAAACTTGGGGACTTTCTTCGCTTTAATTTTGATTGGTTTCCCGGTCTGTGGATTGCGTCCAGTTCTGGCTGCCCTCTTAGCAACCTTGAACGTGCCGAAGCCGATGAGTGTTACGGATTCACCCTTCTTAAGAGCTTCTGTCATCGATCCAAGAACACATGCAACGGTTTCCTGCGCTAACTTCTTTTTCCCAACAACTTTTGTTACTGCCTCAACCAAATCACCTTTATTCATCCCTTTTCCTCCATAGAAATGTTGTTTGTCAATAACTACGGCAGTTACACAGTCTATTCAGACCGGAAGTATTATGTAAAGGGCATTTAATAAAAAGTCAACAAATATTATTAATAAAATCAGCAATTAACGAGATAAATTTTTGGATTCCACCGTCAATTAGGATTTTCAGCTCATTACCTCCTGTTTCCTGAAGAGGAATCAGGAATTATTGCGTTACAACGACAAAGACCTACTCGCTTGAGTAGGTCCGTCCGAAAAAACCTAAGAACAGATATCCGTCAATTGGTTACTTGACGCCAGGAAATCTTTTCCAGATTTCTTACCCGCGGTGTTCCCGGCGGCAGATTACTCAGACTGATGTTGTATGACCAGTTTCGGGTCGGTGCGTTGTAAACGCTGCCCGTCCCTGGCCATTTTGTTGTAGCCTGCTGACTTTGCCAGAGGCACGCCAGAGATCCACCATAGGTGAAGGTCTTTCCGGACCAGTTTTCCAGAAAGCGGATGAGATTTTCCACACCTCCACTGTAATTGCTTCCGGCAGTCGCCACATTCCCGGTCACAACGGCAGTATTGACCGTTGTGGCGGTAGCGGTGCGGCTGGATATGCCGGAGGCGCTGCTCGTGTCGTTCCAGCTGTTGGAAAGAACCGTCAAGGCATCGGAGAAAACCGCGGCTGCCTTGTTGTCCGTATTGTAATCGCCCTGGATGTAAAGGGGATTGTTTGTAGCCACGGAAAGCCCTCCGGTAGGCAGGCTGCTGCCGTTTACCAGACGTACCGCCGGGTTCGTGATGTTGTCGGAAGAAACATAGAGAATGCCGGAATCACATCCTGTGGGAGGATCATTCAACGCAGCCATAGCCACAGGGTTTGACGCAAGCACTGAGACATCCACCTGCACGGTAGACATGACTTTGCTTTCCCGCTGGTCCGTAAAATCGGAGCTGGTGACGGTGATGGGATTTGTATAAGTCCCGCCGGCCGTAAGATCGAGAACGTTGCCGCTCTTGTCATAGGCGGTACCGTCAATGATGCGCAGTCCGGATTGTGCATAGAGGCTGCTGGAATCGGTGGTGCCGAGAATGTCAATGGGGTTTGAACTCGATGTTGCTAAGGGCATATTGAGACTCGTAATGCCGTGATCTTCCGATTTAACCGTTCCACCCCACGTACTGGTCGCATCCTCCTTCCACGTTGAGCTGGAACTGTCAAAATTCAACCCTTTAAGCGTGCCTGAGGAATTCGCAATCATTATGTTATTGGTCCCGGGTGAAACCGTGGAGTCCTTCCTCCCGTGATAAATGTCACCGGCCGACGTGACTCGGGTATTGATCGTAAGCGTCGCTGAGGAATACATATACATATCGCTGTTGGAATGAATGCGTCCGCCTGAAAAAGTCATGTTGGCCCCCGGGCACATCTCGAGGTCCTGTTCATAGAAGATGCCGAACTGGAACAAGGGGATGAGCTGGTCTTCCATATTATAGATCACCGTGGCGCTGGAGTTTGTGTTGTTTTTGGCAGCGGTGGAAGTAATTGTATAATTCTGGCAGTAAGCCATCAGTCCGGCATAATCCCCCTTTGTCACTGTCTTCTGAGTAACAGTCCCGTTTGTGGCAAGGAACCCGGAAGTTGTAAAAGAAAATCCGCTCATCGTTGGCGGCACAACGCTGGAGGTGGATCCATTCAAGACCTTCAAGGCAGCGCGCAGCCGGTTCACTCCATACTCGGCGCCGGCTTCGGCGGCATAGAGGGCCTCCGATCCTGATCTATAATTGCCGCTGATTTTCAAGTCCGTGGTGCTGTTCAGAAGAGCCGTTGTTCCGAGAATGGCTAAAACGGCAACAAGGAGTATTCCGACCACCAGCATGACACCTTTTTCATCTGCCAACGGTTTTATGATTCTGTTCAGTTTCATACATGCTCCTTATCAATTTTCAAATCTTGAATTTTCCGGCAAAATTACTACTTTTTCTTAGTTGTTGTCTTCGTTGTAGTCGAAGTGGTTGATGACGATGATGTCGTTGATGATGAGCTTGAAGATGAGCTTGAAGATGAGCTCGTTGTTGAGGTCGACGCCACTATGCTGTCATCCGCCGGCAGATTTCGAATAGCCACCTCGGAAGAAAGATTGTAGGTCCTGTAGCTTGCCGTGTTTGAATCCGGTTTGGCAGACTGTGCCGTCAAGGATACCTGCACCGCCCTGATACTATCGAGTTGGGCAGACGTTGGCGTCGTTGTCTGGGTTCCGTCATCGAGAATGTACGTGAAATTTAAATTTTCAATATGTTCCACAACCGGATTCTTCGTTCCGTTGGACGTTCTCCCCAGACATTTCACACCATCCGAGGTATAGAGGTCATAGCTGATGTTTTCATTCGGATTTGTAGAATCAGCGGTGGTGTCTCCATCACCGTCGAGGTCGGAGATGAAACTGATGGAATTGGCCGTCGCGGCAGTGATCCCAGGCTTGTTCGTACCGGTCATACTGGTAGGATTATAGCCGGCGATCCGGATTTCCCGGGAAAGTATGTCCATGGCGGACCGGGCATTCTGTTGTAATTCGACCATCTGTTCCTGATTACTTAATGTTTTATCCTGCACGTTAAAGAAATCGTACATTGCATAAAGAACAACAAGTCCTATTCCCATTGCAATCAACAATTCAAGGACGGTAAAACCAAGCGCCCCGGCATTTTTTTTTAAATATCGTTGCATAGAAGAGAGAATCCTTTCTGCAATGACCCTGTCATCGATTATTGTGCTACCTTGGAGTTTAATGTGACCTGACGGGAATAACCCATGCTGGACCACGTCACACTTACCGTAATGTTTTTCATATCATCTGATGGATCGGCATCTGCAGCATCGGGATCCACTGTCGCAATGGTCCACGATCTTGTGAAGTATGCCCCGGCCGCCGACGTTTGAACCGTTCCGGAACTCGTTGCATAATCCGTATTGGTACCGTCCGTCAAAACCGCATAATCTGTATTTTTTAATTCTTCCAGTTTTTGCCCGGCCAATGTCGTTGCTGTTGTACTGGCCTTGCTGGAGGCGTTCGCCTTGACAACTGTCGCTGTTAAACCGACCATTTCCGTCAGGGCAAAAACGAGAATCAAAATGGCCACGAGAACCTCAAGCATTGTAAAACCGGCGCAGCTATTTATCCGTTTCATCCCTGTTTTTATAAGGGTATGTTTCATGTTATTATAGAGAAATTCTACGGTTAAAATGGTTAACGTTAAGAATTTTCATCAATTTTGATACGCCCACCCGACGAAATCTTAACATAGAGTTGATCCCCCTTTGAGTTGGAGACGATTATTTTTCCGTTAACAGCTGTCCCGTTTCCATGAAACACAGGATTGTATCCCGATGAAGACGATGCAAAAGTAACATCGTAGTAATCCGGATGAATATCCTTGGAAGGTCCGCCTTCTCCCGTATCCACGGTCTGGTTATTATTCACATCCCGGACAATCTGATATTGATGGCTGTTGGTTAACGATACAATGACTTTATTGTTTTGACTGACCGCCTGCATCCGGGCGTTCATCAAGTCGGATGCAATCGCACGGGCGGCGCCGCTTAATCGGCGTTGCGCCATGAATTCTTGAAAGTTGGGAGCAGCGATAGCGGCGAGAATCGCCATAATGGCCATGGCAACGACCAATTCAATTACGGTGAAACCTTTTGACGAATCCTGCGTCATTTTTTCTCTCCTGCTTGAATGAATCGGTAAATTCCCGCCAAACTTTAACGTCCTCTCATGTCCCTGCGGTAGGTACATTATGTCAAAAAATACAGAGCCTTGTCAATATCTGACAACGACTTAATATGTGATTTTATTCACTATTTAAGAACATTGTTTTTCTTCCGGCTCAGCATCCATTCACTTCTTATGTTGATGCCCGCAACCAAAGGATATTGACTTATTTTTAAATTCATGGAAGTAATAAAATCCATGATTTGAGATGCGAGCCTTGCAATCAACTTCCCCCTTTATTCAATAGACACGATGGCGAAGGCATACTTATGATCATCACCGATTTACTCAAGCAGATCCCTCTCTTCGAATCCATGGCGGATGCCGAACGCCGGCAGTTGTCAACTCTTCTTCAGCGCCGTAACCTTCGGAAAGGAGGGATACTCTTTCGCAAAGGCGATAAAGGATCGGCCTTTTTCATCATCATTAAGGGGCTGGTCAAAATCAGTGTTTCCAGCAAGCTTGGCGATGAAGTCACCCTGGCCCTTCTCAGGAACGGAGATTTTTTTGGGGAAATGGCCCTTCTGGACGAGCAGCCCCGTTCAGCCGATGCCGTGGCTCTTGAAGACAGCCTCCTTTATGTCCTTGATCGCAATGATTTCTTCCCTTTCCTCTTTAAAAACGAAAACGCCGTTCGGTCCATACTGCGGGCTCTCTCCCTGCGTCTCCGGAGAGCGGATGATTTGTTTACGGAAATATCCTTCCTCACGGTCCCGGCCCGCCTGGCCAAGCGCCTTGTTGAACTTGCCGAACCTCTGGAATCTCAAAGGAGCGAACCGAAAGAATATAAAATTCGAATGTCTCAGCGGGAGCTCGCCAGCATGCTGGGCGTCACCCGGGAAAGCATTAACAAGGAACTGAAGATTCTGAAAGACAAAGGGCTGGTCGAGACTTCCAGAAACAGTATCCTCATTCGAGACATTGATCGCCTGAAGCGTCGCACCCGTTAACAATCCATATCTATAGCTGGTGGTACAGGAACAGATTGACGGCACATTCGCCGACAAAGAGGTAGGCTACGGCCCCAATCGAAAGAAAAGGCCCAAAGGGCACGGCATATTTCATATCCCGCCCCTTAATCAACATCAGCGATATCCCGACAAGGGCGCCTGCCAGTGAACTGACCAGAAGGATGAACAACAGGGATTTCCATCCAAGAAAAGCGCCCAGCATAGCCAGCAGTTTGATGTCCCCACCCCCCATACCTTCCCGTTTGGTTACCACTTCATAAAGGACGGCAATCAGATAGAGCGATCCGCCGCCGATGAGCAATCCCAGGAGCGCCTCCATAAAGGGAAGTTTCATGACAAATACCGACAGCAAAAAGCAGAGCGGAATTCCAGGCAGGGAAATGACATCGGGAATGATCTGATGATCGATGTCAATGAATGTAATGAGGATCAACGCACTGACAAAGATAAAAGCGGCAAGAAACTTCAGGGTCAGGCCGAATTTCAAGAAGAGGAACAGCCCCATCAAGGCCGTCAGTCCCTCAACGAAGGGGTATCGCGGGGAAATCCTTACGCCGCAGGCACGACAGCGACCCCTCAGAAGCAGATAGCTGACCAGCGGGATGTTGTCGTAGAAATGGATGGGATGACCGCATGCCGGGCAATGGGAAGCCGGTTTGACAATGGACATGCCTTCAGGAATCCGCCAGATGCAGACATTCAAAAAGCTCCCCACCACAGCCCCCAGACAAAAAGCAAATATTGCCCCTATATCCATGATCGACATTTTTAACCCCTTCCCTTTCGCATCACTCAGCGTTTTATGCAAATAACATGCGTTTTCGGTTCCCGGTATACCAGGGTGGCCGCACTTCTTATCCTTACGAGTGAAAAAGGATACAGTTCTCTCCCCTGGAGAGAAACAGCCTTCTACCATGCCGGAAATTCCAAGCCAATCAAGACTCTGCCTCCTTGACATCTTTTGGACCGTGGCCTATACACCCAAAGAGAATCGAATCCATCCTGTTGGGTAAGATGAATTCGCCGGAGGAGGAAAAAACCGCTTTGAATGATGAATCCTTCATGAAACGCGCCTTGAGGCTTGCCCGGAAAGGTGAGGGATGGGTCAGTCCCAATCCGATGGTCGGCTCAGTCGTCGTAAAAAACGATCGCATCATCGGGGAGGGCTATCATCGGAAATTCGGACAGGCTCATGCGGAAATCAATGCCTTGAACAGCGCAACGGAATCTCCGGAAGGCTCCACCATCTATGTTTCCCTCGAACCCTGCAGTCATTATGGAAAAACGCCGCCCTGCGTCGAAAGCCTCATCGCCGTCCGGCCTGAACGAGTCGTCATCGGCACGGCGGATCCCAATCCCGTCGTGGCAGGCCGGGGGATCGAAGCCCTGAAACACCAAGGGATTAAAGTCACCGTGGGGGTTCTTGAAACGGCCTGCAGGGAAATCAACGAATCCTTTTTTAAATTTATCCAGTCTCAGGTCCCCTTCGTGACCTTGAAATGCGCCCAAACCCTGGATGGAAGAATCGCAACGTCGACCGGCCATTCCCGCTGGATCAGCTCCCTCCCGTCACGGCGGTTTGCCCACCGCCTGCGCCATGCCCACGATGCCATTCTAGTCGGCATAGGCACCGTCGTGTCTGATGATCCGGAGCTGACAGTCCGTCTGGTTCCCGGCAAAAATCCTTTAAGGATCGTGGTGGACAGCCACCTCCGGATTCCTCTGACGGCGCGCCTGTTGAAAAATCAGGACGAGGCCAAAACCCTCATGGTCACATCGGACAGAGCGGAGAGAGAAAAACTCAAGGCGTTAAGAGATATCGGCATTGATGTGCTCATTCTCCCGGAAGCGCGCCCCGGCCGGATTGACCTGAGGCGTCTGCTCCAGGAACTGGGAAAGAGGAGCATCGCCTCCGTGCTCATTGAAGGCGGCGCCGGCATTATTACCTCGGTGATCGCCCAGGACCTTGCCGACCGGCTGATTGCCATTTTGGCCCCCAAGATTGCAGGTCAGGGCATTGAAGCCGTGGGGCAACTGAACATCACCCAGATGGACAAGGCGATCGGATTGGTTTTCAGGAAAATATCCCGAAAAGGCGATGATCTGGTCATCGACAGCCGGTTCCGCCGGCCGGAATGATCTTTTCCTTGCGACTCAGCCGATAAAGCCCGTAGGTATATGCCTGCTCGTGGGCGACGGCGATTTTTTCCAGACGGTAGCGTTCCCGGACTCCCTGACAGATATCCCATTGCGGATCCTCCATGGAGTTGCACCAGTAACTCTGATGAAAATAGACTTGTCCCGGATATCGCCTCATAAGATCCTGGATCACCTCGGGGTTGGTGATGGCGGCGTAACTCTGAATCGCGCTCTGGCCCCAGAGCAGAAACATGTCGGGGGTCTGGGTTAAAACAATGGACCGCCGGGGAATTTTCTCTATGAAAGCCCTGGCATACCGGTGATCGTATCGGGAAGACCAGGCTTCCTCCCCCTCCGTTCGGATCAGGGGGAGAAACTGGACCCAGGAAAAGACCAAAAGAAAGATCAGACCAAAAGCCGCACCGCGGCCCTTCAGAATTTTCTTCATCGTCCCGGCCCCCAGCCCCGCCAGGGCGGCAAGAGGCATAAAGGAGAGCAGGGCGAAGCGCTCATCGGCGCCGTAGTCATAACTGCCGGCATAGAAAAATAGAAAAATTCCCCAGAAGAACAGAAACCAGATCTCAAGAACAAGTCTTGCGCCAAAGGTCCGCCTTTCCCCACTGAACAGCCCGACAAAGGCCAACAGGGTGAATAACAGGGGGAAGGACTGATTGTTCAGATAATAGAGGCCGTTGACGTGGAGATTCTGCAGGAAAAAATCGGAGGAAAATTTCGGTCCCGTCGCCCCCCAGGACTGTCCACCGACGGCATGGAGATGCAAGAGGTAGGGACAGAGCAGAAACAACAGCACAAGCCCCGCCATCCATCCCTGCCGCGTAGCGATCCTTTTGAAAAAATCAAGGTTCGGAAGCCATCGGCCGGCGTCATGACGGGCGGATCGGACCGAAACCCCGCTGCCGTCCTCTTTAAAGAAGAAATTGGCGCACACGACCTGCAGAAGTGTGGTGCAACCCAGTAAAGGCAAGATAAACCCCGACTCTGGACGGAATTGGCAGGCGAAAGGCACGACGGCGGCGGTAAGGAATGAATGCCTCAAGAGGCCGGTGCGCAGGTAGATAAAAAAACACAGCAGGGACAATCCCACGAAGAAAAGGGCCGAAGGCTCGGCAGCTGCGGTGTTCGACCAGATCAGATGGGCGGGGATCAGAGCCATGACGAGCGCGGCGGAGGCCGCAGCAAAGCGATCCGGGCTGATGACACGGACCATGAAAAAAACCACGAGAATGTTTCCTATGTAAATCAGGTTATTCAGCGTAAAGACGTATTCTTCATCGACACCGAAGACCTGAAAAACCAGGCTGATCAGAAAAGGCCAGCCACAGGGGTCCTTATTATAGTCGAGCCACCGCGCTTTATATTCGCCATACTCAAAAGTGCCGAAATCGCAGGACCCCGCCTGGTTGACATAGGCAATGTTCTGTCCGACATCGGCGTAGATGTCTTCATCATAATAGATTCGATGGGTGCGGACCGGGGCCTGAAAAATCAGGAGCAGTGCCATCAGAAGAATAAAAATCAGGATCAATCCCTCTGTTCTTAGTGCCCACCGCCATCGCCGTTTACTCTGGAATGTGTCCGTGCCCTGTTTCCGCAAGAAGATATTGCGGAATATGTTTAAAATATCTCCTCGGCAGAAAACCACCGCCATGGCGATAAGGAAGAAATTCAGCCGGAGACTCCACGGGAGTCCTTGCATCAGCACAAGTTGAAGGGTCTTTGACGGCAGGAAGACCGCTCCGTAAACCAGAACGGCGATCAGGAGCAGCGAAAAAACAACCAAGCCTGACAGAAACCAGCGATTTCCATAATTCCTGCTGAAAATCTTCAAGAGGCCTGCCTCCCCTTTGCCATCCCGTCCATAGCAGAGATGAAGGCCGGCAAATGCAGGCTATTCCTGATTTTGCGGGTTGAGGTTTTCAACGAGCAAATCCTCCAGAAAGAGATAGCGGATGCCTGTCCGTTTCAGGACATCAAGGGCCTCTCCCGGGGAACAAACCAAGGGCTCTCCGTGGATGTTGAAACTCGTGTTGAGCACGATCCCGTACCCCAGTTCTTTCTTCAGATTGGCCAACAGATCCCGGAAAGGCGGATTTTCATCCATCACGAAATGGGGCCGGCAGGTGCCGTCAACATTGATCACGCCCTGCATCGTATCGAGATGTTCCTCTCGAACCCGAAATCCCATGGTCATAAACCGGTTGTTGCGAATGTCTTTTCCATTCAAATCAAGGATCGCCGGTGCATCCTCGATAAGCATGCTGGGGCAGAAAGGCTGGTACCAGACCCGTTTTTTCAGCAGGATATTCAGCCGATCCCGGATCCGGCGGTCGTCCGGACGGGCCAGGATGCTGCGGTTTCCCAGCGCCCGTGGACCTATTTCCATGCGTCCCTGGAACCAGAGGATGATCTCACCATTGAGGATCAGACGAGCCGCCGTTTCGGAAACATTCTCCAAGCGACGAAAATGGATCGAAGGATCCTCGTTTCCGGCCACGGGAACATCCTCCCGGGAAAAGACGGTCCCCAGGTAAAGATCGTTCAACGGGCGGGGAAAATGACCCGTCCGCTCCCGGTTCGCCATGATTGCCGCTCCCAGCGCCAGTCCCCCGTCCCCCATGTGTGGAAAGACAAAGATGTTCTCGCAGTCGGGCAGAGAGGCAATCTTCATATTCATCTTGATATTGGAAAAGACCCCTCCGGCAGCGGCGATCTTTCGCATTCCGGTCCTTTTGAGAGACTCGTCGGCAAGATCAATCACGCATTTCTCCAGGACCCGCTGGGCCATATAGGCGAATTGCTCCGAAGGATAGCGCCAGAGGACCTTTCTCATCTCCCGGAACATGGCCGTGGAAGACAAGTCGGACACGATATCCAGTCCTTCAACCCGGATGATTTTCATCAGGGGATTTTCACTGTCATCGATGGGCCAGGCATAGTTTGCAAGGGCCATGACTTTCCCTTCGTCCTCCAGTTCCCTCATGTTCATCAGGTTGGTTGCGTGCTCGAAATAAATCCCGAGGGAAACTCCGGCGGGCATGGCGTGAACCAGTTTCATCCGCTGATCCTTGAATGTCCAGATCGATCCGGAAAGCCCGTCTCCGACACCGTCCAGGGTGATGACGAGGCACTCCGGAAAACCGCTACAGGAGGCAGCCGCCATGGCATGGGCGGCATGGTGATCGACAAAATCAAGTTGGTAAGTGGAAAATCCCATGGCTTTCAACCGGTTGTCAAAGTAACGGCGGCTGAATACCCTGGATATGGAATTCGGCGGATATTCGGTGAAACGGTATTTAAAAGACTTTTTCAGGGGATCGAATGTACCGGGGGCTTTTTTTCTTCTGCGGATGAGATAATATTCCTCCTTCAGGCCGGGAAAGATCCGCGTGAGCGTCTTGGCCGGATCCGTCGTGGAGGCGGCAATGATCCCGACATCGGATGGCGAGATGGCGGCGTAGGAAAGACAGGCCTCTATGGATCGCCGGGGAAATCCGACCTCCAGTTTTCTGCGGCTCAGCCGTTCTTCGTTGACGGCAAAAACGACCCGGCTTCCCTCCAGAAGGGCGGCGCCGGCATCATGGCCGTCCCAGATTCCCAATACATAGTTTTCTTTCAACATTTCCTCCCTGACTTTATTTCCCTGCCGGAACAGAGGACGAGCAGGTCAATCGCCCGTCCAACTTGAAAACCGCTTCAGAGAAAGAAAAATATCCCGGAAAGCACCCCTTTCCATCATGGACAACATATTTCCCCAGACTTGCGGCCGCCGATAAAAACGTCTGTAGGCATAACGGCGAAAGGCCTCTACCCGCCCCGAAGGCAGGTCCGGCAGTTCGAGACTGGCGTGATTTTGTGATTGACCAAATGCCGTTTTCAACCAACCACAGGAAAGGGCTTCCTCATACAATCTCGTTCCCGGAAAGGGTACAGCTGCGTAAAACTGCGCCACATCGAGCGGAAGGGCCAGAGCCAGAGCCAGCGTTTCGTTCATCGTCTCTTCCGTTTCCCCCGGCAGGCCCAGGATGAAATGGCCGGCAACCCGGAGTCCCGCCTCCTTGGCCATAGATACGGCATCTTTTGCCTGCTCGACGGTAATCCCTTTTCCCGACCGCTTCAGGATGGCATTGTTGCCGGACTCGATCCCATAGCTGATCATCCATAACCCGGCCTTTCTCATGATCTTCAATGTTTCCCGATCTACCGTATCCACCCGGCTGTTGCAGGTCCAGGAGAGATTTTCCTGTTTTTCAAGAAGTCCCAGGCAAAACTGCTGGACGTAACGCCGGTTCAGGGTAAAGGTATCCGCCCAGACGAGAAACTCACGAATTCGATGGCGGTGAACGTTCGCCATGACCTCGGCCAGAACATTCTCAACGGGACGGTATCGGGGAGATTCTCCATAATAGAGAGAGGCGGTGCAGAAGGAGCATCGATAGGGGCACCCTCGCATCGGCGCCACCAGGAGGAATTTTCTCCCCTTCAACGGGAGGCGGTAGGGGTCAAGATCCAGAAGATCCCAAGCCGGCATCGGGATCGAATCGGCATCCAGAAAAGGCGCCGAGGGATTATGGCAAATGCGCCTATTTTTTCCGTCCCGGTACGAAAGACCGGCCACATTTTCGGGAGGCGCTCCCTCTTTCCGGCAAAGGTTTCGGATAATTTCCTCAGGCTCATGGCGAATCACAAAATCAATTTCCGGTTCCTGAAAGGCCTCTTCAGGGACAAAGCTGACATGCGTTCCCATGACGCCGGTCCGTGTTTCGGGAGAAACGCTTTTGATCCCTCCCGCCAGTTTCAAATCAAAGGAAAAAGTCGGCGTTCCCGTCGACCAGAGGGCGATATCCGGTCGATCCCTCTGAATATCACCGTAGAGAGCTGAAGCGTTTTGACCAACGGCGGAATAATCTTTAATTCTAACCTCATGCCCATCTTCAAGGAGCATCGTCGCCGCGCAGGCCAATGAAATGGGGGGCCATTGGGTCGCCCAGGCCCCGGCTTCCTGGGTGCACCTCCCTTCCCTCGTATATCCCATACGGGAAGGCGATGGGGGATTAAAGAGCCAGACCTTCATTTCAGTTCAGGTACAGATACTTGATCACACTGTACACATACCGGAAGGCAACGCTTCCCAATCGTATTTTTGAACAACCTGCCTTGCGGCAATATTCGTGTGCAGGAACTTCCGCCATCCGATAGCCTTTCTTCAGCGTCTTGATGATCATTTCCTGTTCAATCGTGGTAATGTCCTCCTGCAGATCGAGGTTTCTGAGCACATCCGTACGAATCGCCCGAAATCCGTTCTGGCTTTCGGAAAGCCGGACTTTGAACCGCTTGTTGATGAGGGTCGTGATGAATGAGCTTCCGGCGAGGCGGAAACACTCATCAAAACCGCCATGAAGTTCACTGGAGCCGCCGATCAGGCGGGATCCGGAAACATGGTCCGCCTGACCCTCAAGAATAGGCTGGATCAGTTTAGGGATGTCTCTGGGATCATGTGACCCATCCGCATCGATAAATACCGTTATTTCCTCTTTCAGATGCGCAATCGCCGTGCGAATGGCCTCCCCCTTCCCTTTGCCATGGTCGGCGACCACCTCGACGCCAAGGGATCTGGCGATGGATGCGGTATCATCCTCTGAATTACCATCAACAACCAGAATAGAAGACGCATGGGGCTTCACATTCAAAATGATTTCCGCAAGCGTCCCTGCCTCGTTCAATGCCGGGATAACCACGCAGACCGATTCCCTGCCGCTCTCAATCCCTTTTTTCATCCCTGATCCCCACCTCTTCATCCCTCTCTCATAATCGCCCACTGAGCCGCACGAATGCCGTCCAGGGCGGAACTGACAATCCCCCCTGCATAACCCGCGCCTTCCCCGCAGGGGAAAAGGCCCTGAATTGAAACACTCTGTCCATCTTTCCCCCGGACGATGCGGACCGGCGATGAAGTCCGGGTTTCCACACCGATCAGCACCGCTTCCCCTGTGATGAATCCAGGCATTTTCGCATTGAAGACGGTCAGCCCCCGTTTCAATGCCTCCACGGCAAATCCTGGAAGGGCCTGATCCAGGGACGCAGGAACAACTCCGGGAAGAAAACTCGTTTGCATGATCTTCTCCGTTGGCCGGCCTTGAAGAAAGTCAACGAGCCGCTGCGCCGGAGCGAAATAATTTCCGCCGCCCAGGGCATAAGCCCCCTCTTCCCACCGCCGCCGGAAGGAAAGTCCGCAAAGGGGATCCGGCGACGTTCCTGCAAAATCCTCCGTTCGGATATTCACCACGACGGCGCTGTTCGCAAAACGTCCATCGCGCCGGGAAAAGCTCATCCCGTTGGTGATGACGCCTTTTTCGCCGGCGCTGCAGCCGATGACCTGTCCGCCGGGACACATGCAGAAGGTGTACACCGCCCGATCCTGTTCGGGAATACGGGCGGTCAGGACATACTCGGCTGGAGGGAGTTCCGGTCTGCCGGCCCAGGGACCATACTGGATCTCGTTGATCAGCGCCTGGGGATGTTCGATTCGAAAGCCTGCGGCAAAGGGTTTTGGCAAAAGTTGAACCCCTCTCTGATGGAGCATCCGGTAGGAATCATCGGCGCTCTGTCCGATCGCCAGGATGATTCGCTTCGTCGCGATTTCTTCCCTGTCGTTGATTACCATCCCGGCAATCCTTCCCTGATGGACCAGCAGATCCGTCATTTTCGCATTGAAGCGGATTTCACCCCCCAGGTTCTGGAGTTCCCTGCGCATTTGAACAACGACCTTCCGCAATCGGTCCGTCCCGATATGCGGTTTGGCATCGATCAGGATATCCGCAGGGGCCCCCATCTCCACGAAGGTTTTCTTAACCCAGGCTGTCAGGGGATTTTTGACACGACTTGTCAGTTTCCCGTCAGAAAAGGTCCCTGCCCCACCCTCTCCGAAATGGACATGACTTTCCGGAGAGAAAGCCCCTTTCTCCCAGAAATCCTGGACATTCCGGACCCGCTCGGGCACAGCCCTGCCCCTCTCAACAAGGAGAACAGGAACAGCGGAACGGGCCAGGACAAGGGCCGCGAAGAGCCCGGCCGGTCCGGAGCCTACTACGACAACTCTTTTCAGGGCCTTGACGGATTTAATTTGAGGATCTCTCGGATGAGAGTGCTCCGCCTCCACGGAAATCCGACGATCGCCTCGATCCGGGATATCGATGAAATCGGACAGGGTCACCGCCACCGCGTAGACAAAGAAGGGGGGACGGTTTCGACGGGCGTCGAGGGATTTGCGCAGAACTTCCAGGGACAAAACGGCCTCTTCGGATACTCCCAGAATGTCGGCGGCCGCCTCTCTCAGTTTTTTTTCTCCATCACCCAGGCCAAGAGGAATATCTATGATTTTCAAACGCATAATCAGTTCCTTATTGAAATTAAGGCTATTCTGTTATAAAGCTACGCCATAGCTCATGAAAAATGGACAAATTTCTTATAGAACCTTGATGGGGCATTTTATTTCCCATACTGAAGTCACTCTCAAAGATTTGTCAACCCCGATTCCCGGAAGCAATTCGTCCATGAATTTTAAATTCCGAAAGAGAAATTCCGTAAAGTGAGGATGTCTTAATGTCCTGGTACGCTGTTCACACAAGGAGCCGTCATGAAGACAAGGCCTATGCCGGACTTGTGCAGAAAACCATTACAACTTTTTTACCAAAAATTGAGGTGTGGAGTTCAAGAAAGGACCGCCGGAAGAAAATCATGATCCCCCTTTTTCCCGGATACCTTTTCGTCGAACTGCTTTCTCTGGATAATCAAACCAAGCTGGATGTCCTGAAGACCTTCGGCGTCGTCCGAATTCTCGGCAAGCCGACAGGTTCTGAACCCATTGCCGTACCCGACGAGAAGATCGAGGCCATCCGGCGCATTGTGGAGTCCAAGGTCGAGGTTCAGAATCTTTCCTACCCCCAGGTGGGAGAGGCCGCCAGGATCGTCGACGGTCCCTTTAAGGGAATAGAAGGAACTGTCCTGAATACGGATTTTGAGAAAGACCTTTTTGTCATCACCATCGAACTGTTGCAGCGCTCCGTGGCCATCAAACTGGAAGGCTCCCAGATTGAGAAGATCTGAAAACCGGAACGGGATATACGACGCCTAGAAAATGAGCATTTCACCGGAAAAAGAAAAGGCCATTGCGGAACGGATGACCCGCCTGGGGATTTCTGAAGACGATCTGCGGGAAACCTTTGTCCGGTCTTCAGGGCCGGGCGGTCAAAATGTCAACAAAACGGCTACCTGTGTCCATCTGGTTCATCTGCCCTCCGGGCTTTTCGTCAAATGCCAGCAGGACCGTTCGCAGACCGTCAACCGCCTCCTGGCCAGACGGCTGCTTCTCGACCGGATCGAACGGTTGAAAACGGGGCAGATCAGTGCCGAAAAGGCTCGAATCGAAAAGATCCGGCGGCAGAAACGACGCCGGTCAAAGCGGGCTCAGGAAAAGACCCTGGAGTTGAAACACAGGCAATCCGAGAAAAAGAAACTCCGGGGAAAAATCGGAGGAGAAGATTCCTGACATTCTTCAGGAGGGTATGCTTATGCCGGATTTGCTGGAAAAAGGAGGAGAAGAAGTCTCCCTGACCTTGGAGGAGAAGGAGATTCTTGCAGTCCTCCAGGATGACATTCCCTTGACCTCCCGCCCCTTCGCCGCTTTAGGGAAAAACCTGAACCTCTCGGAGAATGAGGTGATCCGGATCATCCGACGACTGGCAGAGCGGGGAATCCTGCGGAAATTCGGCGCCATTCTCCGTCACTCCCAGGCGGGATTTACGCAGAACGCCATGGTGGTCTGGGCTGTTCCAGAGCATCGCATCGAGAGCGCAGGTGCAATTCTGGCGTCCTTTCCCGAAGTGTCCCACTGTTACGAGCGAACGCCTCCCTTTGAAGGGAGATACAACGTCTTTACCATGGTTCATCAAAAAAGGACGGCTATTCCTGATTCGGTCCGGAAGATGGCAGAAGCGGCAGACCTCCCGGATTATCAGATCCTCACCAGCGAAACCGAGTATAAAAAGAGCAGCATGGCCTATTTTTCGACCGGACTCTCAGGAAAAGATGGAGAAAAATGACAAAATCCAGATCGGAACAGTTTTTTGAAGTTGCGGAAAGGCTATTGCCGGGCGGGGTCAACAGCCCCGTGAGGGCCTTTCGGTCCGTCGGCGGGATTCCCCGCTTCATCGACCGGGCCGCGGGTTCCCGGATCTACGATGTCGACGGACGGGAATATATCGATTATGTCGGATCCTGGGGACCGATGATCCTTGGACATGCCCATCCTCAGGTCCAGGAAGCGATCCGGAAGGCCGTTGAGCGGGGGACGAGCTATGGCGCCCCGACGGTCCAGGAAATCGATCTGGCAAGGAGAATCATCGAGGCTATCCCCTCTCTCGAAAAAATCCGCATGGTCAGTTCCGGAACGGAAGCCACAATGAGCGCCATCCGCCTGGCCCGCGGCTGCACGGGCAGAGAAAAGATTCTCAAATTTGAGGGATGTTATCATGGTCACGCCGACTCGCTCCTGGTCAAGGCCGGCTCCGGCATTGCCACCCTGGGCATCCCCGGCAGTCCCGGGGTTCCGGCCTGCCTTGCCGAACTGACCATCACCCTTCCCTTCAACTCGGTCGAAGCCTTCCGCACGGCGGTGGATCGTTACGGGAAAGAGCTGGCCTGCGTCATTGTCGAACCGGTGGCCGGCAATATGGGCGTCGTTGAACCCCTGCCGGGATTTTTGGAAACGCTCCGGGAACTGACCCATCAGGCGGGAATTCTCCTCATCTTTGACGAGGTGATCACCGGATTCCGCCTCACCTACGGCGGCTATCAGAATCTCTGCGGCATTGAACCCGACCTGACCTGCCTCGGGAAGATCATCGGCGGAGGGCTTCCCGTCGGCGCCTTCGGCGGCAGGCGGGATCTCATGGATTATCTGGCCCCCGTCGGACCCGTCTACCAGGCGGGCACCCTCTCCGGAAATCCTCTGGCCATGGCGGCAGGCCTCGCCACTCTGGATATCCTGAGCAGTCAGCGTGCAGACTACGACGTCTTGAACAGCCGGACGGCGGAACTGTGCGCCGCCATGGGCCGCCTCTTCCAGACGGCGGATATCCCGGTGCGCATCAACCGCGCAGGCTCCCTTTTCACGCTCTTCTTCTCCGATCATGACGTCATGAATTATGAAACAGCCAGCTTGAGCAATACGGATCGCTACGCCCTCTTCTTCAAAGGCATGCTGGAACGGGGCATCTACCTTGCGCCGTCGGCTTTCGAAGCGGCTTTTGTCTCTTTTGCCCATTCCGAGAAAGACATGGAGGAGACCCTCCAAGCTTGCGCCGAGACGATAAAAACCATGAAAGGCGGAATATGAAGAAAGCATTTATCACCGGCATCACGGGGCAGGATGGTTCCTACCTCGCCGAATTGCTCCTGGGAAAGGGCTATGCGGTTCACGGCCTGATCCGTCGTTCCAGCACCTTCAATACGGATCGCATCGATCATCTCTACAAGGACTTCCACGATCCCCAGGCCCGGCTCTATCTCCATTATGGAGATCTCTCCGTTTCCGGCCAAATGACCGATCTACTCTATGAGATCAACCCCGACGAGATCTATCACCTTGGCGCCCAGAGCCATGTCCGGGTCAGCTTCGACATGCCCGAATACACGGGAGACGTCACGGGACTGGGCACCCTGCGGCTTCTGGAGGCAATCCGCAGAACCGGCATCAAGGCGCGTTTTTATCAGGCGTCCTCCAGTGAAATGTTCGGGGCGGCGCCCCCTCCACAATGCGAAGACACCCCTTTCCGGCCTCAGAGCCCCTACGCTGCCGCCAAGGTCTACGCCTATTACATCGTCAGGAATTACCGGCAGGCCTACAATCTTTTTGCCTGCAACGGGATTCTCTTCAACCACGAATCGCCCCGGCGGGGTGAAACCTTCGTCACCCGCAAGATCACCCGAGGAGCAACGCAGATCAAGCTCGGCCTGCGGGACAAACTTTATCTCGGTAATCTGGAAGCGAAGAGGGACTGGGGATTTGCCGGCGATTATGTCGAAGCCATGTGGCTGATGCTTCAGCAAGACAAGGCGGATGATTTCGTGATTGCCACAGGAGAAACCCATTCCGTTCGAGAATTTGCGGAAAAGGTTTTTTCGCTGCTCGACCTGGACTATCAGAAGCATGTGGAAATTGATCCCCGCTATTTCCGTCCGACGGAAGTGGACATCCTGCTGGGCGATGCCTCAAAGGCGAGACGGAGCCTCAACTGGGAACCGAAGGTCGGCTTCGATGAACTGATCGGCATGATGACCTCTGCCGATCTGGAGCTGGCGCAAAGAGAAAAAACCCTTCTGGATGCCGGCTATGCCTGCAACCTGAACCCGCACCTGGGCTAGAGGACAAGCGGTGGCAGATAACTTTGCACAGAAACGCATCGTCGTGACCGGCGGCAGGGGATTCCTGGGGAAGCACCTCCTGTCCTGCCTGAAAGAACGGGGATGCCGTCATCTGACTGTTGTTGACCTCCCCGAGTATCATCTGGTCCACGGGAAGGATATTCAGAGAATGTACCGGGAAATTCGGCCGGAGATTGTGATTCACCTGGCGGCCCGGGTCGGGGGGATCGGGTTTAATCAGGCCAATCCGGCGACCCTCTTCTATGAAAATCTCATGATGGGCGTGCAACTGCTCCATGAGGGCTGGCTCCAGGGAATTGAAAAGTTTGTCGGCATCGGCACGATCTGCGCGTATCCCAAATTTACCCCGGTCCCTTTTAAAGAGGAGGACCTGTGGAACGGATATCCGGAAGAAACCAACGCCCCTTACGGACTGGCCAAAAAAATGATGCTGGTCCAAGCCCAGGCTTATCGGCAGCAATACGGGTTCAACGCCATCTTTCTGCTTCCGGTCAATCTCTACGGTCCCGGTGACAATTTTGACCCTTCGTCCTCTCACGTCATTCCGGCATTGATCAAAAAATGCGTCGACGCCTGCCTCCAGGGAGAAAAGGAAATCGTTGTCTGGGGAACGGGCGAAGCCACCCGGGAGTTCTTCTATGTCGGAGATGCCGCGAAAGCCATCGTTCTGGCAGCGGAAAAGTACGACAAGAGCGAACCGGTCAATATCGGGGCCGGTTTTGAAATTTCCATCCGGGATCTTGTAGCCCTCATCGCGGAATTGACCGGTTTTTCCGGCCGAATCGTCTGGGACAAATCCCGTCCGGATGGTCAACCCCGAAGGATGCTGGACACCCATCGGGCTTACAGGGAATTCGGATTTCAGGCAAAGACCGATTTCCACGAAGGATTGAGGAAAACGATCGGCTGGTATGTCCGTCAGAGGAATCGAGAACAGGGTAACGACAGGATTTCATAGAAAACATTTCCGACAGATTTATTTTATATTTTAGCCATGAATCGGCTGCTTTCTGATTGACTTAATAAATGGATTCATGATAGAAGGCGCACCATAGATGGATAAAGAATCACGAAAGACCCTCATGCGTGTTGCTTACGCAAGCAGCGTAGGCATCGGAATGGTTCTTGCCATTTTCGGCTGTTTGTATCTTGGCAGGTACCTGGACCAGCAATTCGGAACTGGGTTGCGTTTTACGATTATTTTCCTGCTTCTCGGCATTGCAGCCGGTTTTCGGAATCTTTATTACATCATTAAAAAGTATTCTGTTGATGAAGAGTCAACGACCGATACGGGCGATATAAAAAGTGAATCCGATAGAAAAAGCCCCCCTTCAGAGAAAACTTGAAATCACCAACTGGGTGGTTCTAGGTCTTCTTCTCCTTGGCAGCACCGTCCTTCAGTCCTTCCACTTTTCCCTGGGGGTTCTGCTGGGTGGCCTAATCAGTATTGTCAATTTCTACTGGCTTCACCAGAACCTCCGCGACACCTTTCAACGCCTGATGGATGGATCTAAATCATCCATCCTGCTCAAATACTGCGTCCGGCTCGTCGTAACCGCAGTCATTCTCTATCTCATCATTGCCTATCGCGTGGCGGACGTCCTGGGTTTGCTCTTAGGTCTTTCCATTGTCATCATCAATATGGTTTTCACCGTCATCATGACGTTTCATAAAAAAAATTTTGAGGAGGTTAGTTAATCAATGGAGTCTCTGTCGTTTCTTCACAACCCCTTCGTCCCGGACCATGTGACGTATACGTGGTTTGTCATGGCCCTGCTGATCGTGTCCGGCCTGATCGTCAGGGGCGCGCTGGAGCTGTACCCCGGTAAGTTCCAGAATGTCATGGAAGTCGTCATTGGCGGGCTTGATACCTTAGTTATGGATACCATGGGACCTCACGGAAAGCCTTTCTTCCCTCTTATTGCAACGATCGCGCTCTTCGTTCTCCTCTCCAACCTCCTCGGTCTGGTTCCCGGTTTCGGATGCCCCACGGCAAATCTGAATACCAACGCGGCCATGGCGATTACCGTCTTTGTTCTGACGCATGTCATGGGTGTCAAGGTTCATGGTGCAAAATATGTCAAACAGTTTCTGGGGCCCGTAGCATGGCTGTCTCCTCTCATGCTCCCCATTGAACTCGTCAGTCATCTGGTCCGTCCCCTGTCCCTCTCAATCCGACTTTTCGGCAACATGGAGGGTGGACACATTGTTATCATGGTGTTGCTCATCCTGGCTCCCTTTCTGGTTCCCGTACCCATTTTCATTCTGAAACTCCTCATCTGCTTCATCCAGACCCTCGTCTTTTCGCTCCTTTCCATGATGTATATCGGCGGGGCCATGGAAGAGGCTCATTAATTTAAGGATTCATCTTCTCGAATGCTCCAAAACGGCAGAAGCCGCAATCCTCAGCTGAGGGTTGCGGCTTCTGTTTTGTTTTCTGAAGAGAAGAATCTCACCCCGGAATTATGGGACTTATTTCAGTTTTTGTATTTCCTCCCAGATTTGATCCCTGCCCAGACCCGTCTTCGCGGAGAAAGTAATCGGCATATCCGGAAGGGAAAGAACTTCCCGGATGGCGCGTGATCTGTTTTTGCTTTCCCCCCGGGAGAGCTTGTCCGCTTTGGTCAGAACGAAGAGCGTCTTTCGAGCGTAAAAATCCAGCCAGGCCTTAAGCGCCAGATCTTCCTCCGACGGGTTTCTCCGGATGTCGAGGATAAAAACAACAAGTTTCAGGCATTCCCGTTCCCGCAGATACGCCTCAATCATGGGGCCCCATTCCCTCTTGACGGACTCGGGGACCCGAGCAAAGCCGTAGCCGGGAAGATCGACGAACAACAATTCCTGGTTGATATTGAAAAAATTGATCAACTGAGTCCTGCCCGGCGTATTGCTGGTCCGGGCAAGCTGTTTTCTGCGGACGAGGGTATTGATCAGCGACGATTTTCCCACATTCGACCGGCCGACAAAGGCCACTTCGGGCAGAGTTCCCTGAGGATAGCCCGAGGGCGCTGTCGCACTCTTGACAAACTCTACAGTTATGAGTTTCATGATCCGGTTTTTCCCTCGACGGCGAGTTTCTCCTCTTCCGGACTTCTCTCAAAGCCGTCGCGTTCAAAGGATATCCCGTATTTTTCCAGTTTCCGTTCAAAGGTTGGCCGCGATATCCCCAGAATATCGCAAAGTTCCCCCTTGTTTTTTCCCCTTTCCAGTTTCAGGATTTTCCGAATGTGCTGCTCTTCCACATCATCCAGGGTCAACAGCTCACCGGACTCCCCCCATTCCTCCAGCCGGGAGACGTTCTCTTTTTCGGAAACAACGGGCTTTTTAAAAAGTTCCGGGAAATCGTTTCTCTCCAGAACCCTCCCCTTGGCCATCACGCCGGCACGAACGAGGAGGTTCTCCAACTCCCGCACATTGCCGGGCCAGTCATTCCGGAGAAAGGCCTCCATAACCTCTTCCGAAACACCGACGATCTGCCGGCGAAGTTCCCGATTAATCTTGGTTATCAGAAAAGAAACCAGCCGGGGGAGATCCTCCGACCGTTCCCTCAGGGGAGGCATTTTGATGGAGACGATATTGAGTCGGTAAAACAGATCAGACCGAAAATGTCCCTCCCTGACCAATGTTCGGAGATCCTTGTTCGTCGCCGCGATGACCCGGGCATGGACCTGCACCTTATCCTTGCCTCCCACCCGTTCAAACTCCATTTCCTGAAGAACGCGGAGCAGCTTGGCCTGGAGGTTGATGGACATTTCACTGATTTCATCAAGAAAGAGTGTCCCGGATCGCGCCAGCTCGAATTTTCCCAGTTGCCGGTTAAAGGCGCTGGTGAACGAACCTTTCTCATGGCCGAACAATTCCGATTCAAGGAGCGTCTCCACAATGGCGGAACAGTTGACGGCGACGAAGGGTTCATTCGGTGAGGTATGGCTGTGGATGACTTTGGCGATGAGTTCCTTTCCCGTCCCGCTCTCGCCTTCGATCAGAACGGTGGTTCGGCTCTGAGAGATGACCCCAACCATCTTGAAGATTTCCCTCATTTCCCTTCCGGTGCCGATGATATCCCCCTTCTTGAATTCCGGGAGGGATTCTCTGGGCAATCGGTCCATCTTCCGGTCCAGCTCCAGAGTGTTCAACGCCTTCCTGATCGCCGAAAAAAGCTCATCCATATCGACAGATTTATGGATATAATCGAAGGCGCCCATTTTCATGACCCGGATGATTTTCTCCATGTCGGGATAAGCCATCATCGCGATCACTTTTATCTGTTCGTTTTCTTCCAGCAATTCCTCCAGGATCGTAAAACCATCCACATCGGCAAGAGAGACATCCAGGATCACCAGGTCCGGAAATTTCTGGACACAGAGGTTCAACCCGTCCGTTCCCGTAGAGGCCGTATAGGTCTCATATCCTTCCTTCGCCAGAAAGAGTTTAACCGTTTCCAGGGCTGAGCGATCCCCATCAATGACAAGAATTCCGGACATATCTCCTAAGTCTCGATACTAATATTTCAACAGGCGCCGTTATCCACCTCAGACATTGACACCTTCCAAAGGACCGAAGCCCTTTTCGAACTACTTCTGCAGTTTTTCCAATTCCTGAACCAGGATTTCCAGAGACAGCCGTTTGTTGATGTCATGAACATCGATATAGCGGATGATGCCCTTTTTATCGATAATAAACAAGGCCCGTTCAGACACCCCATCGGACCGCAGGATCCCGAATCGAGAAGCGGTTTCTCCATGGGGATAGAAATCGGAGAGAACGGGAAACCACAAGTGACCCATCTGGTTCGTCCAGGAAAAGAGCGTCGGGAGATTGTCCACCGATATTCCGAGCAGGATCGCGTCGTTCTTGTCAAAAATGTCCTTGACGATGTTATAGCCGGGCCACTGATCGGAACAGACGGGCGTCCAGGCGGCGGGGACAAAGGAAAGCACCACGTTCTTCTTTCCCCGATAATCCTTCAGAGAAACGAGCTCACCGGAAATCGATCTCAGTGTGAAATCCGGAGCCGGATCACCCACCTTCACCTTCAGGACACTGTCCACGGGTTTCAGACTTCCCGGATTATAGATATTGTCCTTGTAGGCATCCGACAGGCAGTAAGCTGCCGAGCTGGACAGGAAAACGATGGTAACGGCTATAAAAAACCCAGCCAATCTGTTTTTATATTTCGTCATGACATCCCCCTTATTGAATGCCGGTAAGTTTGATCACCAGGTTCAAAAACGTATCGACATCCCCGAAGGCCCCCAGCTTGGAATAAACAATTCGATAGGAGCCATTGGGATAATTCTGAAACACAATGAAATAGGGCGTTCTCACTTCCCCGAATTTTTTATGCAGGGCGAAGTCTCCATCGGGAAAGAGGGGAAAAGGAATCTGATATTTCTTTTTGAACGTATCCACCTCATAGGAATTGTTTCCCGCTCCAATCCCTACCATCTTGATCCTGCCTCGCAGGGACGCCGTTTTCTCGATTTTTTCATACAACGCCTTCACATTGGGAGCTTCGGCCTGGCAATAGGGGCAATACATGCTGAAGATTTCCAGGATGACAACGTCTCCTTTAATCTGCGTCATTTTGAACGTTCCTTTTCCCAGGAAGGGCAGGCCACGGGAAAGACCGAGATAATTCCTTTCCGCCGTATCCTGGGGTATGGCCAGTTCAAATTCGGGCAATGCACCACGAGCCTGGGGCGGTGAAACCGCGCAGGCATTTTTCACCATGACGGCCAAGGTGACGGCCAACACCAATCCCAAGATGGCTGAGAAGCGTTTCATAGTCATTCCTCCTTATATCAATGGACCATGGTTCTCTATCAGGAACAGCAGACGCAATCACTATATGGTAAGGGTTTTTATGTGTCAATGGCAATGGTTGTACAGGTCGCATCCTGAGCAAAATATTGTCTACAAAACACCCTCCGGTTATGGTATCAGATTTGTGAGTTTTTTATGAGAAAAGGCCTCAACAAAACGATGGTTTCAAGAAAGGAAGTCGACAAATTTCATGAAGGCAAAGATTTTTCTGGCCGTCTGGTTAGTCTTTCTGACATTGATGGCAGGCTGTCAAAAACCGCAGATACTGGTCCCCTCGCCGCCGGAGCCTCAAATACAGCCTCCCACGAAACAGTTGCCACAGGAACCTCAGATAAAGGAAAAAGAGCTGCCTCCGGAGCCTGAAAAACGGGATTACTCCAGGCAGCTGCCGCCGGGCGAACGCTCCCTGCGAAAAATAACCGATCCGGCTGAAATTCCCGATTTTACCGGGGCATGTGAAGACTTGTCCAATTTGGAGATGGCCATTCATAACAGCCTGAACTATCTGAAAAAACCTTCAAGCAAACAGTACTTTCCCTACGGCGACATCCAGCACCAGCAGATGGAGGAGAGCCTGAAGGCCTTTGCAGAGCTGATCCATTCCGGGCACAGAGGCGCCGAGCTCAATACCCTTCTTCGGGAACAGTTCGATGTCTATACCTCTGTCGGCTGTGATGGCGAGGGAACGGTGCTCTTCACCGGCTACTTCACCCCGATCTTCGACGGCTCCCGGGAATCCAGCGAACATTTCAAGTACCCCCTGTACAGCCAGCCGGAAGATCTCGTGAAAGACTCTGAGGGCAACATCCTCGGCAGACGCACCGGGGATGAAGTTACCCCTTATCCGCCCCGCGCCGAGATCGAAGACACCGGAATGCTGAAGGGCAGGGAAATCATGTGGCTTGACGATCCCTTCAAGGTCTTTATCGTTCACGTGCAGGGATCGGCAAAGATCCGGCAGCCCGATGGCTCCCTCATCGGGATCGGCTATGCCGCAAATAACGGCCATCCTTACAAAAGCATAGGCCAGAAGATGATCGCTGACGGAAAGATCTCAAAGGACCGGATGAGCCTGTCCTCGATGATCGAATACTTCAAGGCCCATCCGGATGAGGTTTCAGAATATACCAGTCTCAACCCCCGCTTCGTCTTCTTCCGGATAGAAGACGGTCAACCCCGGGGATCGCTCAATGAACCGGTGATCCCCTTACGGACCATCGCCACCGACAAGTCTATCTTTCCCCGGGCAGGTCTGACCTTTATTTCCACAACCCTGCCGCGGGCGATGGGCAGCAATGTTTCTCAGGAACCGTATCTCGGCTTTGCCTTGGATCAGGACACCGGCGGTGCGATCCGCGCCCCGGGAAGGTGCGATGTCTACATGGGACAGGGCGATACCGCCGGAAGGCTGGCCGGACAGACATACCGGGAAGGCCGGTTGTATTATCTGTTTTTAAAACCGGAATATCAAGCAGTTAACCCGGATGAACAACCCGCGGCAGAAGAGACAGAAGGAGATAAAGCCGTTGCCGAGCCGGAGTCCGGTGGCTAGCCGGCTTGTACGAACAAGCGGTCGGTAGTTCCATTGCGTCCAAGTTATAAAACCTCTCTCTAATGATAATAAAGCAACTTTATGGAGGTACAATATGCAATTTGGAAACAAGGTGGTCTTTATCACAGGTGGAACCAAGGGCCTTGGGCGGGCAATGGCGGAAGCTTTTCTCGCAGAAGGTGCAGCTGTTGCAGTGAACGGGCGAAATCCTGATGCAGCAGCAAAATTCGCAGAAGAATTCAAGGGGCAACGGATTCTCGTCTACAATAACGATATTACAAACTATGAAGAAATGGAACAAACAGCAACCGAGGTGGTCAATTCATGGGGCAAGGTAGATATCCTCATTAATAATGCCAGTATCGTCAACCCTCTTGTCCCGGCAGAAAAGATAAAGAAAGATGATTTTGACAGGGTCATCGATATAAACTTGAAGGGGACGTTCTATGCGACACAAGCCTTCGGGAAAAAAATGATCACGCAAAAATCCGGCCGGATTATCAATGTTGCTTCACAGGTTGCCCTGTTCGGAGAAAAAGGCTTCCTCCCATATGCAATCAGCAAGGCTGCCCTTATTGCCATGTCGCGGGGTCTTTCCTATGAATGGTCAAAATACGGCGTGACCATTTGTACTCTGGCACCTGGTTTCATCAAAGGGGGAATGAACGAAGGTCTTATCAAGAAAGAGGCTTTCGTCAATTTTCTGTCCGGGAAAACCCCTATAGGCAGAATGGGAACTGTTGATGAAGTCGTTGGGACCGTCCTTTTTCTTGCCTCTGATATGGCACATTATATTAATGGTGAAACGATCGTCATGGATGGCGGCATGACTGGCTATACCCAGGAAGGTCTTCTCGATTTCATCAGCAAGCCAAGAACATAATCAATATCAACCTAGGCAACAAAGGGATTCTGTTGTCTTATGGCAATTCTGGAATGGACTGGATGGTTTTTTCCTGGTGCCTGTTTACGGTTTTTTTAATTCCCCCAGTCACAATTTGGTCCCAAAATAAAGGAAAGGACTTGACCATTTCTGGCTAAGTCCTTTATTTTCTTGGTAGGCGGTACTGGGATTGAACCAGTGACTTCTACCGTGTGAAGGTAGCACTCTCCCGCTGAGTTAACCGCCCATCGTTGTACGGGTGCAAGCTATATCCTAAAGAATCCTCTTTTTCAAGGGGAAAAAATCGATCCTTTCCATTTCATGATTCATCATTCATCTTTGCAGAGACTCCGGTAGAATTCAACCCGTCTGTCTCGATAGAGATGGTTGTAAGGATTGAGATTTTTGTCCCTGGCCAGGGAAATGTCGATTTCGACGACCGCAACCTCGTCAGCAACCGGGTCGGCCGAATAGAGGACATCGGCATGGGGAGCGGTAATCTGACTTCTGCCCGTAAACTGAAGGATCTTGCCGTTTCGATCATCCTGGCCGGTCCGATTGGCCGTGACGGCATAGACGTGATTCTCCAGACAACGGGTCCTCATGCCGTCCTGGCAGAAGGGCAGCACCAGATTGGCGCAATGGCAGATCAAATCCGCCCCTTTCAGGGAAAGGATTCTCATGGTTTCCGGGAAAAACCAGTCGAAACAGATCATGATCCCGATGCGGCAGCAACCAAGGTCAAAAATTCCGGGTTCCTTATCCCCCGGTTGGAACCAGAGTTTTTCCTCACTGTAGAGGTGAATCTTCCGATAGGTTCCCACATATCCCGTAGGTGAAACAAGCACGGCTGAATTAAAAAAGCGGCCATTGTCCCATTCCGCCAGCCCGCCCACAATAAAGCAAGAGTTCCGGGAAGCGAGCCCGCAGAGAAATTCCGTTGTTTTTCCATCAGGGATTTTCTCGGAGAGCCTTTCAACCTCCTCCAAGGAAGTAAAGAGATAACCCGTATTAAACAGTTCGGGAAGCACGATGACATCCGCTTTCATCCCGTCGATCAGGCTCCCCGCCTTTTTCAGATTCTCCTCAACGGCTCCGAAAATCGGTTCAAACTGGACAAATCCCGTCTTCAAGATACCCTCACCCATATCAGCCCTTTATCGCCTCTTCCTGAATTTCTTACCGGCCATTTTCTGATATCATCTTTACTCTGGAATTGGAACCACAATAGAGACTCCCCCTATTATCAAATTTCCCTGCTCCCCTAACACATGGACTTTTCATTTCTATCCAAGTGAGTCCCCTGACTTTATACAACATCCGATTCTTTAAAATATTCGTTGACAAAAACGACCTTAATGGGGTAAGAGCCCAAAGAATTTTGTAGACGATAGACAGGCGGTTACAGAGGGGTCCATATCATGGAATGTCCCTTGGCAGTTGAAATTCACTCAAACAAACTGGTAGGAGGAAATTATGGAAGTAACGGTACCCATGGAAGGAAAGATTGTAGCAATCAAAGTGAAGGTTGGCGATAAGGTCAGTGAAGATGACGAACTCGCGGTCATGGAAGCCATGAAGATGGAGATGCCTATTGTAGCACCGGCAGATGGCGTTGTTAAAGAAATATTGATCAACGTCGGTGACAAGGTTGCTGCAGAACAAGCATTGATGGTCATCGGATAGACCAGATCTCCCAGATATTACACACCGAATACGTAAGAATACACCCCTATACCGATCTTTGCAGAGCGGATTGGCCGCTTCAGGATGCAGGGAACTCAATACAGAAACGCCGTGCCGACACTTCAACATCGGCACGGCGTTGATGGCCACAGAATGCTTAAAAGTTGTAAGCCGATTATCCAAATACACAAGAGAATGTCAGACATGGCGGAGAAACGATATCCTTTTTTTCGGAAGGATACGGCTAGGGCTGGTTTAAGCACTTTGCTGCGGTATTAATACTTTAAAAGAGGAGGCTTTACTATGGATTTTGCGTTATCAGATGAACTCGAAATGTTGCGGACCATGGCGCGTGATTTTGCTGCCGAAAAGATTGCTCCCTTTGCAGACAAATGGGACGAAGAACACTACTTCCCCTATGAGGAAGTCGTCAAACCGATGGGTGAACTGGGCTTCTTCGGCACAGTCATTCCGGAAGAATACGGCGGAAACAACATGGGTTGGCTGGCCGCCATCATCCTCACCGAAGAAGTCGCCCGTGCCTCCAGCGCGCTTCGCGTTCAGATCAACATGGAAGGGCTCGGCTGCGCCTACACCATCTGGAAGTACGGAACGGAAGAAGCCAAGAAGAAATATGTCGAAAAGCTGGCAACCGGCCAGTATCTCGGCGGCTTCGGAATCACCGAATTCAACGCCGGTTCCGACGTTATGTCCATGAAATCCACCGCTGAAGACAAAGGGGATCATTATGTGTTGAACGGTTCCAAGACCTGGATTTCCAACGCCAGCAGCGCCGATGTCATTGTTTACTACGCTTACACGGACAAGGCTGCAAAGGGCAAGGGGCTGTCCGCTTTCGCCGTGGAGTTGAAGAACAACCCCGGCATCCGCACGACGGATCTGGACAAGATGGGCAGCAAATCCTCACCGACGGGCGAAATCTATCTCGACAACGTCATCGTCCCGAAGGAAAACCTCCTCGGCAAACCCGGCCAGGGAGCCCAAATCGTATTCGGTTCTCTCAATGGAACCCGTTTGTCCGCGGCGGCCGGTGGAATCGGTCTTGCCCAGGCCTGCCTCGATGCCGCCATCAAATACGCCAATGAGCGTGAGCAGTTCGGCAAACCGATCGGATCTTTCCAGGCGAACCAGTTCCTGATCGGCGAGATGGCCTGCGATCTGGAAGCCGCAAGACTGGTAGTCTATAAGGCCGCCTGGCAGAAGGATCAGGGCAATCTGAACAATACCTTCGAAGTCGCCCAGGCCAAATATCTTGCCGGCGAAGTGGCCTACAAGTGTGCCATCGGCGCCATGCGGATCTTCGGTGCCTACGGATATTCCACGGAGTATCCAGTGAACCGTTACTATCGTGATGCACCCACCTATGCGATGGTGGAAGGTTCAACCAACGTCTGCAAGATGATCGTCGGCGGACAGCTGCTTGGTGCAAGATAACCCGACCGAAACGAGGTGTTCTCACCTCCTGATACGTAATACGGTTGATATATATGTTAGTTGAGGAGAGTTTTTAATGAGACAATATTTTGAAAAGATGGACGATCTGGGCAAACCCATGAAACCCGCCCAGATTGAAAGGATGAAGGATAACGTTGCTCAGATTGAAGCTGTGTACGCAGACGTGGCCGCAGCAGTCGATAAGGCAAAGAATGCGGGTGTTCCGGCGGAAGATGTCCATAAGAAAGGTGACATGACCGTATGGGAACGCATTGAATACATTGTGGATCCCGGAACCTTCTGCCCTCTGCATACCCTTTATAATCCCGCTGGAAATAAAGAAGGCGTGACAGGCGTCATGGACGGCCTTGCCAGGATCAGCGGCAAGTGGTGCGTTCTGATCGGCTTCGACAACAAGGTTACCGTGGGCGCCTGGATTCCCGGTCAGCCGGACAACAACCTCCGCGCCACCGATATGGCTAAGATCCTCAATATCCCCATTGTCTGGTTGGTCAACTGCTCCGGTGCCAGACTTCCCGAACAGGAAAAATTCTATGCAAACCGACGCGGCAGTGGAACCTGCTTCTTCCGTCATGCTGAACTGGAAAAGATGGGAATCCCCGTCCTGGCAGGAATCTACGGAACGAACCCGGCAGGCGGTGGTTACCAGGGCGTTAGTCCGACCATCCTTCTCGCCCATAAAGACTGCAACATCGCCGTGGGTGGCGCAGGCATCGTCAGCGGCATGTCCCCCAAGGGATTCTTCGATGAGGAAATCGCGGAAGCGCTTATTGACGCCACGCGTAAATTCCGGGCAACACCTCCCGGAAGCGTCAAGATCCATTACGATGAGACCGGATTCTTCCGGGCTGTCTTCGAGACACAGACCGGCGTTCTGGATGCCCTTAAAGAGTATATGTCTTATATTCCGGCGTATCATCCCAAGTTCTTCCGGGTCGCCCAGCCGGCAGCACCCAAATACGATCCGAAAGAAATTTCGTCCATCATCACCTTCAATCAGAAGATGGTCTATGATTTCGATAACCTTCTGGCCCGCCTGGTCGACAATTCCGAGCATATGGAATTCCGGTCCGGTTACGGACCGGAAGTATATACCGGCCTGGTCAAGATCGATGGCTTCCTGATCGGCGTCATCGGCAACCGGATGGGCGTTCTGCCCAACTACCCGGAATATACCAACGAGTACATCGGGGTGGGCGGCAAGCTGTATCGCCAGGGTTTGATCAAGATGAGCGAGTTTGTCACGCTCTGCGATCGTGACCGTGTTCCCATTGTCTGGTTCCAGGATACTTCCGGAATCGACGTCGGCGACATCGCTGAAAAAGCAGAGCTTCTCGGCCTCGGTCAATCACTGATCTACTCCATCGAGCAGACCGAGCTTCCCATGATGCTGGCCGTTCTCCGCAAGGGATCGGCAGCAGCCCATTACGTTATGGGCGGCCCGACGGCCAACAACCACACGGCCTTCACACTGGGCACGGCTACGACGGAAATCTACGTCATGCATGGGGAAACTGCAGCAACAGCGAGCTTCGCCCGCAGACTGGTGAAAGAAAAGGATGCCGGCAAGTCCTTGCAGCCTGTTCTTGACAAAATGAATGCCCTGGCAAAGGAATACTACGACAAATCCCGTCCGATCTCCTGCGCCGTGACAGGGATGGTGGATGAAATCGTCCGTTACGAGGATATCCGCAATTACATGGTGGCCTTCGCCAACGCAGTCTACCAGAATCCGAAATCCATCTGTCCGCAGCATCACATGATTCTGCCGAGAGTTATCCGTTCACAGGTTGTCAAAGGATTGGATAGACCCAAGGCGGGAGAGTAAGAATAGAGGCAAATACCCTTCTATCGGGTAGCTGAATAAATAAAGGCCGAAGCGTGATTTTTCATGCTTCGGCCTTTTCATTCTATTTATGCTTGAGGGTAAGAGCCTGCTGCAGATCCTGCTCCGTATTGATGTTGAGAAACATCATCCCTTCAGGATCATAGGACCGGATGACCGGCTCAGGAATCGTCAAAACCCGCATTCCCTTGAATACTCCAACCACTTTAAGACGATCGCCTCTTTCCAGAAGATTTTTTATGGTGGGCAGAGCGCGTCGGGAATAAATGGCATGAAGGGGGAAATAACCTTCCGAAGTTTCCGGAATCACAACATCATACCCTGCCACTTTACCCATCATGTACCGGATAAACTCGACATTCAGATAAGGCATATCGCAGGCGCACAAGAAGGCGTAATCAAAAGAGGCATAATAAAGTCCGGCGTAAAGCCCTCCCAGAGGCCCCTTTCTCTTATAGATGTCGGTAACCAGAGCGACATCCTGATCGAGATAGAGTAGCGGTTCATTGGTTACAAGAATGACCTCGGGGAACAGTTCCTTGAATTGCTTCACGGTTCGATCAATGAGCCGTTCGCCGTTAATCTCCAGGAAGGCCTTGTTAATTCCCATTCGAGAGCTTTTTCCTCCGGATAAGATGATCCCCGTCATTCTTTCTTTTGTCGTGCTCCCTGTTTCCGGAAAATCCTTCCCCGCTTCCATAATGCTGTTTTTCTTCACTTCCACACTGTTATCCTTTTTTCAATGCCAGAGTTCCTCAAAATGGCGGCACCGTGAATCCAGAAAGACCACCCGGCCTCTGTCGTTCTCGGAACGGATCAACCGTCCGATTCCCTGTTTCAATTTAATCATAGCTTCATAATAGTAACGATTCCAGAACTCTTTTGCCGGCAACATTTTTTTGCGGGCAATCTGCAGGGGATCAAAGGGATACGGAAAGGGTATCCGGGTAATAATGACCTGTGTCAGGGTATCCCCTTGAAAGTCCACACCATACCAGAAGGTGTCCACCCCGAAAAGGACGCTCTCCTTGATCAACCGGAATTCATCGATCAGGTTGCCCGTGGGCTGGCCTATCATCTGAATCAGCAGGGGGAAACCATTGGCGACGATCTCATCGCCTGTCTGTAAAGCCACCGCTTCCAGATCAGAGTAGCTGGAAAAAAGGACAAGGGTGCGTCCCCTGTTGCGGCGGATCAGTTCCGGAAGCAGCTCCGCCACGGTTTTCAGCCAGGCCTGTTTGTTCTCATAACTACCGTTCACAGCGCGCTTCGGCAGGATCATCTTCATGGATTCCCGGGAAAAGGGAGACGGGAGGGCTGCGAAACGAAATTCTCTTTTCTCCCGATCCAGCAGAACCGGCTGCTCATTCTCCCCGGATGCCGAGGTCGCCTTCTCCCCGTCCGGGCACTCCATCCCGACGATTTTGCAGAAGTCGTCGAAGCGGTTTCGCTGGCGCAGGGTAGCCGATGTATAGACGATGCCGTCCCGCTTGTCATAAACATGCCTCTGAATCAACCCGGAGACGTCCACGGCATGAACCATGAGCAGCCAATGCCGAGAGTAAAGCTGACAGGCAGCGACCATATTATCGGATCGGATCGTTTTTTCCAGAAGGAGAAAATTCTCGGCTTCCGAAAAGAGCCGGGACAAGGCATTTTTAATGCGCTCCTGAGAACGGGGCAAAATTTTCAGCGCCCGGGAGGTATCCGGATCTTTCAGGAAAGATAAGCTTTTGACGATGGTCTTCAGAAGATCAGCGAACAGACTGAGCACTTTTTCTATGTCCCCATCAGGGTAGGACACATGAGAGATCGGCAGTTCGAGAATCTCCCCTTTTGTGTGGAAAGGAAAAATCGCCCGGAGCACGTTGCCGAATATCTGAACGGCCTGCTGAAATTCGTTCAGCAGTTCATAGCACTGTCCAATGGCCGTCTCCACCTCGCCGGCCGCCTTCCGGGAAATCCTCTGAAGGGCCAGTTCCAGATAAGCCACGGTATCCATGATCTCGCGGGAATTCACGGCAAGACGGAAGGCGTTCCGTACGGCCTGTTCGAAGTGATTTGCCTCGTCAATGATGCAGTTCCGGAACAGTCCCGACAATTCCTCATCGAGATCAATCAAGGCCAGTTTATGATGATTCGTAATAACCACGCGGGCGGATCTCGCCTCGGCAAGGGCCACCTGGGCGGGACAGAGGAAATGGTGGCCCGTACACCCCGTCTTGGCGGAAATCTCATTCTGGAGCTGGCGGAAATAAGGGGAAACATTCAGGTAACGACCGACTCTCTCCCCCACCGCCTCGCCATCGGCCTGCCGGAAAAGGAAGATGAGATGGACAAAGTACAGCCATGTCAGCAAAGGAACGCCTTTCAGATCCTCTTCAAAGGCTGAATTCAGCTTTTCTGCACAGAGATAGTTGGATTTGCCTTTCAGCAGGGCGACACCAATCTCCCGGTAATCCCGCTCCAACTCGACGGTCCGGGGGATTTCCCGCGAGTATATCTGATCCTGGAGACTTTTCGTATAGGTCGAAATCATGATCCGGACGTCCGGATTAAGGCGAAGATATTCCATAACCGGGATCAGATAGCCCTGGGTCTTTCCCGTTCCCGTACCGGCCTCGAGGGTCAGAACGGCCCCGTCGTTCAACGCCTCCGTCACATGCCGGGCATATTCCAATTGGGCTTCCCGATACTTGAAGCCCGGAGTGCCGTCCGCCAATCCTTGGAAAAGAGAGTCGATCCGCTGTTCCGGTATTCTCCTCCGATCTTCCTGGTCCTGAGATGAAGGGAAGGCAGGCCTCGCCTTTTCCAGAAACTGCATCCAGTTTGCGGTATCGGTCTGGGTAACAGGCGAAAAAAGCCCGCCCCAGTATTCCTGATAATGCCGGGCAAGATGGAGAAGGACCTCACCCAGAAGGGTGTCACTCGCCTCCAGATAATACCGCATCGCCGCAGAAGACGGATGCCTTTCATCATTCAACCGAACGCCGCAGATGTGTCGAACAAGTTCGATGGACAGATCTACCAGTTCCGCAGCGGAAAAACTGATCTTCTCGCGCCTCTTGCCGCTGAGATATTCCCACAGCCCCCGAGGGGCAAAGGATTCGACATGGGGAAGAAAATACGCGGCGGCAAAGCTGAGATCAACGCCACGGTCCTTGGCGCAGAACCGGAGCAGGACATCCAGTACGGAATAGGGATCTAGGACCAGAATAAATGCCTGCCCATCGAGAAAAGAATTTAAACGGGATGCCACCTCTTCCGCGGAGGGCGCATCCTTGAGAGAGTCCCTTGCAATATTGGAGTGGTAACGCTCCCGTTCGGTAAGATACCGGTATCGAATCAGAGAAGAAAAATCCCGGCGGGAAGCGTCCCGGGACAGGATTGCTGCGGCAATTTCATAGATCCGGTTGCCTTCGTCTTCCCTCAGGCCCGTATGGGCATAAACAAAGGCCACTTCATCAATAGAACTATGATAGGGTTTCAGCATGGATCTCCAAGAGGCCTTTCTCCACAAGGATCGCACCTTCAAGGGCTTAATCTCTTATGAACGTGCGTCGTCACTCCGGTTGTCAGCCGAAATGACCATCCGGACATCCCTTTATCATACAAGACCCCACGACTAAACAGAAAATAACCATTTTAACGGCATGAATATTTTCAATTTTTGTATGAAGGTGTCCCCCACCAGGGCAGGAATTAAAAAAATTCACGCATGTTCTTGACAAGACAAGGTTGTTTAGGATAGAAAGTCTTCCTCATATATTCAAAATAAACAAAGCCGGAGTAACTCAGGGGTAGAGTAGCTGATTCGTAATCAGCAAGTCGGGGGTTCAAATCCCCCTTCCGGCTCCATAAAATCAAGGGGTTACGAAAATTCGTAACCCCTCTTTTTTGGCAAAAATGGCACCTAATGGCACCTGTTTTTAGACCGCCTCAAAGACAGTCACATACGCATGGACTACTGACGATGTCACCCGGTATAGTTTTATCGTTGCCGCCGATCCTGCCGGAATCACCGCGTCAGAAGAACCCTCATTGTTAAAGATGGTCACACCAGTGCCACCTGCCAGCGTAATTGTTTCAGCGGCCTCTCCACGATTGATGTACATGATCTCATGATTTGCCCCGACGTTTGGCAATAGCATAGAAATAATGTTTGCTGCTGTATCCAGAGTATCAACCCTGGCAGCTCCATTCGGGTCGCGCAGATGGGTTTTCATGATCAGATCGGCGGCCGTGATGGTCCTGTCTCCGGCGGTGCTATACGACAGGATCTCACCATTATCAGATCCTATTGAATTGTTTGCGGCATAGGAACTGGCAGAGAGGGACCCGATCGGCGCCGTAGCACAGTTTTTAAAGGTATTGTTCGTTATCCTGTTTCGTCTGGAATCCGTGTCCTCATTATAACCGCAGGTCTGCTGACCCAACGTTCCTTCCGCTTTATTATACGAGACATCAAAGTCTCGCATGTCGACCATTTCGATGGCGGCACTCGGTGTTCCTACGCCAATATTGTAGATCTGATTGCGGCTGATGCTTCCGCCAGTCAAACGTTGCATATACATGGCGTTTTCCTGAACCGTATCGATTTTATTGTCATCGAATGAATTATCCACATGCGTGTCGGTATTGGCGATCGATATGATGGCAATGCCGGCCTGGTAGCCTTCAACATCGTCGCCGATTATTTTGAAGGTATTTTTGTAGAAGTCATTATGGGCAAAGGTGGCCAGATTTGAATCGTTTACAGCCAGACCGCACGCCCAGGTCGAATTACCGTCAATGACTCCGTTGATGATATTACCAAAAGCCTTGATATAACGGATGACATAAGGTGAATCCGTGCCGCTGAACTGAATTCCCGCGTTCTGGTAATTCGTACCTTCATTGAAGGCGATGATGGTCCATTCACAATTTCCGAATGTCAGGAAGGCATCCCCTTTCAGAGGACCCGATTCCATACCCGTATTATCACCAATGTTGAACGCGACGATATTTCCCCGCTCCGCTGTGCCAGAGGGACGCATCTGCATTTTGATCCCCCCGTTACGGATGTTATTTCCGATTACTCTGGTGCCTTCGGCAAGCAGATAAACCGAGTGATCCCAGCATGCATAAAACTTATTGCCAACAATCTCATTGTCCATGGACGGGTGCGTCATATGCCCACCAAAGATGGCTTCGATGACCTTACCCCCGGACGAATTGGCAATAACCCGATTGCCCTTTACCTTGTTGTGGCTTGAACCGTATGGGTTCTCGTCAGATACAATGGCCCCATATAACAGGATGCCGAGATGAAACCGGTTTGAACCGATCGCTGCGGAATCCGCATAAAACGGCCCGCCTTCAATAAGGTTGTCGTAGATTTCGTTATAATCTCCTTCCATGCGGATCGCACTGGTTTCCGGTTCCTGCAGATAGAAATTCTCGACGAAAGTCCTGTCCCCGGTCGATCTTATGAGGGACTTCCCGCTGGTACCGGTTGCGACGTATGTTCCATACCCTCTCAAGATTGCCTGATTGCCGATCATTCGGACATCGTCCGTGGAGATGGAAAACATATCCACGTCGGGAACGGCCATGCGGTTTTCAAATCCCGGCTCAAACTCCAGCGTTATTTTCCCGTAGATTCCCACCGTGATTGAACTTGAACAGGAATAATAAGTCGAATTCCTCGACATCACGATGGTTGAACCGGACGGAGCCGAACTTATGGCAGCCTGCAATGCCGCAACATCGAGGCCGAACCACGAGGATTTTATTTTCCCTGGAGAAGAAGTGAAAACAACCTTCCCACTTCCCATGCAACTGAAGATCTGCCGGCTACCGATATGATCGGGAATCGGCATTGTGACCGTAACCCCCGTAGCGATCGTCAGGATTACCCCCGGAATCGTATCAAAGGCCATCGTGCCCGGGATGGTTAAATCTACGGAGATGGTTTGTGATGTATCCGTAATGACCATACAGGGGGTCGACCCAAGGGCCGCAACTTTCGCCGCGAGGTCGCTTCCCGAATAATACTGGTTTTTGTATGACTTGGCACCCTCGTAAACCGTGTTCACCAAGGCCCTTTTTGTCGAGTCCGCGTTAAACGATGCATCCGTGACAATCAGCCAATCGAGCCCTGCGACACCCGAATTTTCAACCAGATCTGACGTTCTCATTTTATTATCCTATGTTGTAATGTCGTATTTCTTGACCTCTTCTTCGGTGGCGCACACAAGAAGTTTTGCTTTATGCGTCCACATCGAGAGATAAATATCTGTGATGAATGAGGCGATCGTGCTTCCCATTGCTTTCATTTCGTCCATGGACAAATGATGGATGACATTTTCCGCATCGGGGAAGGGAATCTTCTCTCCGGGAATCGAACGTTGATCCAGCAGGGACATTATGAACATCAAATGCCACAATTCCTCCCCAGATCTGGGGTGAATGGTACCCGACACGCCATCCGGAAACAAATAAGGGAGTCCGGCCGCAATCTTTTTGTCTTTTATCAGCTCTAATGCCAGAATTTTTTGCTGCCTTAATTCATCCAGGGTATATACGCGCTCTATGGCGTGAGGATATCCCTCCTCATCGGCGGCAATGATTTTCCCTCGCGCCTGGGCATTCATTAATTCATGGTATCTTGCTTCGGATATTTCCTTCGCATCAGGGGGCGTTATGCCCTTGTGGATTTCAGGATCATAAAACCCCCCTGTTGATTTCGCATACTTCACCGATATCTGCCCCTAATAGCCAATGGCGAAATAGCCGAACAGTCTGGGATTCTCTGCTGCATGGAAAACACAGGTTGTTTTCGCCGAGGATCCCAATACGTACTGTGCCGTGATGCAGACAAACGGAGATTCCGTGGTCCTGTCGGTTGCAAAAGCCTGAAGACATTCGTTCGGGAACTCAATTGGCCAGGTGACCGTGCAATCCGCAGCGGTTGCGAGTGCTTCGCCCCATTGGATGATGATCCCGCTGGCGAATTTTTGATAACCGGAGGCCGTTTTACTGTACCCGGATTGCCCATTGTTGATCAGTTGGTAATAGGTCCCGTCATACACTACAATGACAAGCTGCCCGGCGGAAATATCCCCGGCATCGAGGGCCGCGTTGACAAATTTTTTGATCGCAACCCCTGGCAACGAGTTAACCGCTAGCGTCGACGCTCCCGAGTTGGCGTTTGCCGCCTTGAATACGATCGGCATCCCGATAACATGATTGGCCAGGACAGGAGAAAGGGCGATTGCATAGGCATTGGCTGCACCCGTATCGGCAGCGTAATCAATTGCGCCGTCTCCATCCGTTGCAGATCCCATATGCCGATGATTATTTACAGCGTTCAAAAATGACGCCGTAACGATGGTCCCTTCAACGCCGATGCTCGGGTTTCCGTTAACAAATGTTGTCTTGCTCATATTTCCTCCAGCATACTTTCATTATATTTCGAGCGCTTCTTCGGATTGTGTCCTAATTATTTGTGCATCCTGCGTCTCAAGTACAGTATTCGAACGGGATGAATAATTGAAATAAACATAGGTATGGGCGGGTTTCAGGTCCTCCATCATGGTTTCCAGATCTTCATTTGGGTTCCACCATGTCAGGCGTTCTCCCGCAGCGGAACTCCCAGCCCTGAACGAATACGTTCCATATCCTCCAACATTCACCCGCCAGATCCAGCGGACACTCGGATCATAAACCCGGTCCCCTGCCCCGTTGCAGCCGGCCATAAAGGGCAGCATTTCATCAATCGTAATGACCCACCCGAAATGGGCCGCCAGGGCGGTGTAATAATCCTTCGACAGCCCTCCCAGCTCCCGCAACTTATAAAGCACAGATTCCCGCCTGGACTGCATGACGGCATCGTCCTCCGGGGTCAGACCGCAGACCCGTTCCCAGTTCCCCAGAAGATCCGCGGTCACGTCGGGGAACATTTCCCGGAGAAGAAGGTCCGCATTGGCCTGGGCCGCATCGATGGCGGCGCCCTCCAGGGCGATGTCGTCGGCAAAAACGCCTTCCAGTTCGGCAGGGAAGAGCAGCGTCAGGGCTTCAGCGTGAGTCATCTTTGATTCCTATGATACGGTAATGGTTCCGGGCCTCAGCATCTCGTCAGTGTCCACTGTCACGTCCGCAGCCGGGGCGGAGATCACGGCGTTTGTCGCCCCGTTGGAAATGGCGATCGCGTAAAGCTGACTCAGATAGAGCGTCTGCCCGGGTATCAGGCTGTTCAAAAGGGATTCGACCGCGGCGGCGATCGCCGTCTTGTCCACGGACCCCGTGACGGTCATCGTGACATCCTGCTCCGTAACGTCAGGCGGAAGGACGCGGATCGTCTGCGCCGTTACGGGGCGGACGTCATCGATGAAGTCCTTGACCTGGACCGTCAGGGACTTCAGGGTATAATCCTGTCCGCTCTCGAAGATGTCCTCCGCCAAACTCAACTGCAAGGCGCTGTCAACGGCGGTGACGGTGGTCTCCTCGGCGGTGTCATCGTTGACGGCGATGTCGCCGATCCGCACTGGTCCGCCGCCCGTTGTGGCGGTGAATGACGCGCCACTATTCACAAGTTTTCCTGCCGTCGTTGCGGTGGCCGTTCCCGTCATGGCATGGGAGCTGGGGATCTCGGAACCCGTGACCGACTCGTCGGCGGTGATGATCACATCCGCCGTACCCAATCCCTGGGCCAGGGGAATGCACCAGGCGTGTTCCACATTGTCGATTTCCAGCGCCCATTTCTGGTAATCGTACTTGTTCCCGCCTGCCGGAGGCCTGCGGATGTATTCCAGGAGGCGTGTCCGGAGTTCCGCATCCGTCTCTCCCGACGTTCGGGTCAAGCCGCGTACCCAGGCGTGATGCTCAAGATTGGCGGTCTCCGCCGTGTCCGGGAAGATCTGCTTGGAAATCCAGTCCTGATATTTGTACAGGCCCCAGAGCGCCGAGGCCAGGCAGGCGGATTTGATGTAAATCAGGCTGCCCTGGGAGAGGTCCGCCTCGGGGAACTGGTTCTGCCAATCGATCAGGATGGCATTGAAGAGATCGTCGAATTCTTTCTTGAAACTCATTTAATCCTCACACCACAGAGACAAAGGTTGTAAACGAGACCGGCTCCTCCCCCGATGTAGGGGTGACTTCGACCAGGAGCTTCAGCCGGTAAATGGATTCCGTCGTGTCCCGCTGGGCCGTCACGGCGACCGCCGAGGCCTTGCCGGAATCGAGCAGCCATTGAAGGGCTTCCTTGCAGTAATCCTCCGCCATCCGGATCGTCGCCAGAGTCAGTTTCGCCCGGCGCAGCAGATACAGGCGGGACCCGAAATCCGGATTCGCGAAGAAACTGCCCCGCTGAACCATGAGGGAAAGCCAGACGTTGTTCATCATGGTCTCGGCTTTGCCGAAGGTCATTTGAGCCATCCCGGTTGAATTGTCGATCGTAATGGAAAAGTCCATGTCATTTCGCCTTGGTGATGGATGTGCAGGCGTCCTCGACCGTCAGGGACTGGTCCGGCATTTCGCCTCCGTTGTGGGTATGGCTCGTCAGCCAGTCAATGAGCCGATCGTCGCAGATAAAGCGCAGGCCTCCCCGGTCTCCGCCCAGGTTGATCAGGGGGCTGTCCACCTGGCAGCTCGTCTCCGCCGTCACGATGGCCGTCTTGCAGGACACCTCCACATCGTTTTCCACGGAGGCCGTCAGTTTGTTCCCGCAGACAATCTCTATCGTTTTGTCCCTCTTAAAGTGGATCTTGTCGCCCTCGTCGGTATAGATGCAGACTTCCCCGGCCTCCACGGCGATGCGGTAACGCCGGTCATCGGAGGCGACGGCGACATAATGGTTTCCCTCGTTGATCATGATCAGCTCAGAGTCCGCCAGGGGACGGGAGGAAAACCCGTAATGCTGGATGTACTCCCGGTCCTCGATGGTTTCATCCGCCCTTCCGGAAGCGGAAAACCTCTTGATTTCACCCTCGACGCATTCCGTCATGATGCCGCGAATCATTCCCATTACACGAGCCCCACCTTGCTGATCTTCAGCCGTGTCGACGGCCCCATATTCTTGTCCAGGTCAAACGTCCGGCCATAGATCAGATAGACACCGTCCAGGTCCTGCACTTCATCCTTCACGCGGACCAGTTCGTTGATCGTCCAGTTCTTCCCGTTCTGGCTGTGCCGGGCCACCGTGGCGGAATACTGCCAGCCTTCCTGCCTGCCCTTCTCCATCATCAGCCTGGCCAGGAGCGCCGGTGACAGGTCGTCGTTGTTGTTGGTCTGCACAAAGGGTTTGTAGAAGGGGAACTCCTCGTCGGTCTTGCTGTTCTTGGTCTTGATGTTCGCAGCCGCCAGACCGTTTCGCCCCTGCTGCTGACCCATGACGGTGATCTTCGAATACCTCCGGGAGATGTCGTCGCACAGTTCACTGTCCAAGGCATTGTTCCCGGCGCTGTCCTTTTTCTTCAGCTGGAGAGAAAAGGCCGGTTCGCCCTTCGCCTTTGGCCGCCCGAAGACCAGGGTCCCGTCCGGCAGGGAATAAAAGATCAGGCCGCGGGTAATGGCCGCTGACTTCAGGACATCGAAGATGGTCATCCCCGGTTCGATCTGCATGATCTTCTGGGGTGCATCGATCATGTCCGTGGTGACCTTGTCCTTCCCGGTAACGCTCTTCTGGTAGACGATGGATTTCCGGTTGATGTAGGGGACCGTCGGGAGCAGCAGTTCCGCCAGTTCCTTGATGGACTTGTTCTTCACGGACACGAAGGACTCACAGCAGGAGTCCACGAGGAGCCCCATCAGATCCCGGCCTTCGACAGAGAGCGTCTGGCCGTTCTTCGACACCCGGCGGGTTACACGATCGATGATCCCGGTCAGTTCCTTCCGGTCATTGACAAAAACCTCGCAGCGCATCCCCGCCTTCACGGCTGTTTCCGGGACGGAGAGCTCCAGGCGGAAGGCATCCGCCGGGGTATAGAGATCGGCATCGATGCTGTAGGAGATAAAGTGCTCGATGGCCTTGTCGCCGATCCTGAGAGAGATCTTATCGGACATAGACGAGGACCTCCCCGGAGGAAAAGTTCGGGTTGCGGATCTGCTGGTTGACCTTCAGGAGCCGCTCTGCGTCGGTATAGGGCAAGCCGTATTTCAGACAGACCAGGTGCAGCGGCATGGCGTTGTCCAGCCTGACCGCCTGCATTTTCTCCCGCTCCAGGCGCACCGCGTTGACGTGATCCAGCAGGGCCGCCGCCATCGTCTTCAGGCTCTCCATCTCCCTGGCCAGTTCCACCGCCTCATCGATGCGGCGCCGGGCGATAGCAAGGGTATTTTCCAGTTCCGGAAGCGTCATGACTTCATAATCCGCGGCGTCGTCATCCGTTGCGGTCAGGGATTCCGATGTGCCGACGGCTGCCTGGTAGGCGGCCTGGTCCTCCTCGAAGACCTGGGCGACTTCGAGGGCCATGCGCTGGGCGCAGGCAATCTTCAGGTGATGCTTGCTGATGTTGCTGCCGTTCTCCTCATCCGACCCGGTGATGGAATCGCCCAGGTCTTCGAAGGCGTCCTCCAGGTCATCCATCGCCAGATCGAGGTTGTCGACGAACTGGGACGGGAAATTGCGCACCGTGTCGCAGAGGCGGGCGGTCTTCTCCAGGGCTCCGGAGATCGTGCCGGCCACGCGCCCAGGGATGTTCAAGGCATACGTCAGGGTCGCCTGCAGGGAGTTCACCGGGGAGATGACGGCGTTCACCGTCGCCTGGGCCGTGTTGAGGTATCGCTCGACCGTCCCGACGACGGCCCTGGCCTTGGCGGTATAATCCTGTACCTGGGAATACATCGTCTTTGCCGTGTCCAGGGTCCTGTCCAGAACGGAGGCGTCATCAGCGGAAAGACAGTCCCGGAAATCCTCGGACAAGGCTCCACACTGTTCATCCTGCCCTGCGGCGTAGGCCTCCTCCACCGTGGAAAGGACGGACGATGTCGTCCGGGGCTCGATCGTCCCCCGCATCTGCTCGACAAAGGCAATGTCCACCTCGGCGCAGCGCCTCCGCTCGTCATGGCGGATATGGAGCGACTCGATCTTGCCCTTGATCAACCCATATTTGGGATGATCGAAGTCCACCAGGTTGGGGTGATCCTCCAGGATGCCCATCAGGACAAAGTGGTTGTCGTAATTGGTGTTGTCGGCGTTGTCGTAAAAGTAGGCCCGCACCCGGATCTGATGGGCACGCTGTCCCATGTCCTCCAGGTCCGATCCGTCCGCATAGGGGTAATCGTAACGGACGATGGCCGAGTCGAAGGAATCGTCGATGTCCTCCATCTCCAGGGGAATCCCCCCGATGCTGCCGACAAATAGTTCTTCCGCCATTAGAATCCACCCCGCCAGAGTTTGACATCCAGGCTTGTGTTGAGATCATTGGAGACGGCCATCACCTGTCCCTGCTGGTCCACCCGGACCGAGAGGTTGACCTGGTTTTTCTGCTGGTCCTTCTTCTGCATCATGTTCTTGATCAGCATGACCAACCCGCCCGCAACGGCCGTCCCGCCGACGGCGAGCCCTACCGGTGAAGTGAGCATCGGAAGAAGGCGCATGGCAATCGGGGCGATCTTGGCCAGCCCTCCGAGCACCGTCTTTGCCGCGGTCCCGGTTGCCGCCGCTCCGGCAACACCTGCCGCTGAACCGGCCAGGCTGCTCAATCCGGATCCTCCGGGCCAGTTGGTGACGAAAACCGGCGTGACGCCCGTGGCGGCCTGGACGGCTTTCCCTTCGGCAATCCCGAGTCCGGTTCCGGCCTTACCTTTCAGGAATCCCCCGATGGCCTTGCCGCCGAATTTACCGGCCAGCAGGGCCGCAGCCCCCAGAGCAAGGCCGCCGCCGATCATCTGACCGCCGGAGAGGCCCGCGCCGCCTTCCTTCTTGCTGTTCATGCCCCAGCGGAGGAGATCGGCCAGGGTCTTGTTGATTGGCGAAACGAAATTGTCTGCCGCCTCAAGAAGAACAGCCTTCAGCCTCCCGGCCTGATCAACGAGGTTTCGCGTGGCTTCCGGCATATCCCGCTTCAGGGTTCCACCGGCATTGCCGATTTCCTGGGAGAATTTGCGAACGGCATCGAGGGAGTCCCCGCTCAAAAGGGTCTTCAGCCCCTTGATCGTGTCCAGGTCCGCCTTGCCGAAGGCCGACTGGATAAACTCCGCCCGCTGGGCATCCGTTTTCAGGGTGGCGTATTTCTTCCGGATATCCTCGATCACGGCGACGGCGTCACGTCGCGCCCCCTTGGAATCGAAGAACGAGACGCCGGTTGCCTTCTGGGCCTCCTGCATGTACTTCAGATTCGTGAAGACCCGCAGTGTGCTGTCCGCCAGGGTTGCCAGGCGCTCCGGCTGCCGCTCGATCTTGGACAGGGCTTCAACAAAGCCCAAGGTGGAATTGAAGTTCATCCCCGCCGAAGCGGCATTGACCCCGACCCGGGCAAAGATGTCAGAGAGGTTTTCCAGCTCGGCATTGCCCAGGCGTCCTGCAACGGTCATCTTGTCCAGGAGTTCCAGGGCCATTCCCGGCTTTTCCAGGTCGAACTGGAAGGCTTGCGCCGCAACGGTAAGCCCGTTGGCCAGGGTCTTGGCATCTGCCCCGGTCACGGCCATCGCCTTATTGACCCCGTCCAGGGTCGCCTTGGCCTCCTTCATGTTCAGGCCGCTCTGCACCAGGACATTGAAGCCTTCCTTCAGGTTGTCCAGGCTCTGGCCGGATTCCTTTCCGAGGCGGAAGAGGTCGCTGCGGAGTTCCTGAACCTGCTTCTTTGTGGCCCCGGCGGTCTGGCCGATCTGCGTGAGGGACTTGTCCAACTGCGCCGACTTCCAGGCCGTGGCCGCTGCACCGATCGTCACGCCCATCGCGGCGAAGGCGCTCGCCACCATGGATGCGGTGGACTTCGCCTTGGACGCAAAAGCGGAAAGGCCGCGCTCGCCCTGCCGCATCCCGGAAGTGAATTTCCGGGCGTCGGCGGCGAGTTCAATCAAGACCTTCATGGATGAATCAGCCACGGTTATTTCCTCTTGACCTTGTACTTCACGGTTTTCCCTTCATCCGGGTTGACCAGGTCACTCCATGTTTCCAGGAGTGTATCCGCCTCGATGGCCGGCATGGCCAGAATGGATTGGTAATCGACGCCCAGCTTGAGCAGGGCGACGATCTTGGAATAAATCTCTTTATGCCTCCGAGAGAAACGACTTGCGGCGCTCCTCCAGACGCGCCGCTGCCGCACTCAAGGCATTGAAATCCGCCGGGGTGAGCCCGAGGAGCAGATCCGGCGTGACCTCGTGCTCGGGGATCTCCCCGATGGAGAGGACCTGCCCAGCCAGGATGCACAGGCCAAGATAGGCGGAGTTTTTCTCCGCCCGGACCGCGATGTCCGGTTCGTCATACACCGCGATCGTGTCGGCGATGGTCTGCTCCCTGATCTCAAAATCCTTGTGGACCTGACCATCCTTCTCCACGCCGATCGGCAGGGTTCCTTTTTCCGTCAGCATGGGCTAGTTGTCCTTTCTATCCTTGGCTGAAAATTCCACAGTCATGGAGGCTTCCTTGTCGCCGTCGTATTTGATGGCGCCGATCTTGGTGACATAGACGCCGGTATAGGTCCGGCGGGTTCCGTTCTGCCAGTCGATGGTGATCGTCCCGCCGGCGACCTCTTCGAAATTGAAAGGCGTGGCCTCCGAAGGGATGACGTAATCGAGCTTCAACCCGTACTGTTCTTTGGTCTTGATGTGCCCGGTACCGGACATCAGTTTTACCGTCTTGTAAACCTCGTAATCATTCTCCTCCACAGACTGGAAGTCCGTGATGTTCTGGCCGTTGATCTCCAGAAGGATTTGGGAAACAAATAATTCAGACATTTTATGTCACCTCCTTAAAGTAGCAGATCAATTCGACCGGCAAAGACATGGAGTCCGTTGACGACGTCCGTGGGGATCTTCGCATCGAGGCGGTTTGCATCCTGGGTGTCCCGTTCCACGAGGAGCCCGGCCTTGTTCGCCTCCACCTCTTCGACAATTTCCAGCTCTTCCAGGGCAAAGAGGACATCGAGCAGTTCGGATTTCACCTTTGCCGGGGTCTTGGAACTCAGCTTCTCCCGCGGGAACCGCAGGGCGATGCGCTCCCGGCAACACTTGCGGACGTAGTCCAGGGTCCGGATCGTGGTGATGTCCAGGAGGGACACGTCATCGATGCCGGAGGCGTTCGTCGTGTAGGTCGAGACGGCCCGGACAATCTGCACCGCCTCGCTGGGTCCGACCACAAGGGGCGTGACGCCGTTGTACAGGAGGCTCTCCTGCTCCGTCCGGGAAAAGCGATTTGCAACCGTGGGCGCATTGATCTTCTTCAGTTCCAGGGTGTTCAGCGGTCGTGCCGGGTCCTCTTCCGAGGCCATGACCGCCCCCATTGCCGCCGCGATCTCGTAAGCCGGAGATTTCGTCCCGCGAAGGTACGCGCAGAGGATGCGGCCGGAATTGAGGGTCGTCCCCGCCAGGGTCGACACGGTTGCCAGGACGCCGTCATAGCCGAAGACGCCCACGGCGGGACGCTGCTCCATCGGACCGGAGATGAGATCCAGGTGGTCCTGAAGTTTCCCGAGTGCGGTGGCGTCGTCGAACTGCACGGCATACAGGGTGTAGTCGTTGGCGAAGACCGCATCCAGGGCGTCGTCGATGTCGGGGTCGACAGATCCTGGGGTTGTCTGGGCCAGGGCTGCCGTCACACCGGTTGCGGTCACGACAGCGGAGAAGTCGACCTGGTTGGCCACCGTCCCCTTGTTCCGGGCCGTGAAGGTCAGGATGTGATCGTTGGGGGTTGTCCCCTGCGCCACCGTAAAGGGCAGATCCGGATACCCGGCGTCGATGGCCGCTTTGATGGCTGCGGCAATCTGAATCGCCGTATCGGCGGAGGTGATCCCGACCTCAATGTCGACGTTCCCGACGGAGACGGTGATCGATCCGGAGGAAGTCGCCGGTCCCGTCAGGGTCAGGGTTTCCGCCCGGGCGACCGGTGTCGAGGACGAATCGCTCAGGGCGCAGACGGTAAGATCCAGGTAGGCATACGCCTTGATTGCTGCCCTGACCATCAGATGCGCGATGCTTCCCTCGCCGAAGTATTCCGCCGCTTCGGCATCGGAAAAGACCTGCGTCGGGACACAGGCTGCGACAGATCCAGCCGACAGGCGCTGGCCGATGATCAGGAGCTTCTGTGCATTGGCCGGCAGGGTCCGCACGGCCAGCTTGGTGTTGAATTCGAAATACTGCCCCGGCTTCCGAATGGAGCTGGGGATGTTGTCAAACGATATGTTGGGCGACGCCATTATTCACTCCCTCCTGCTTCTTTCTCCCCGGCGAGAACCAGGGAACCATCGGCGATCAGCCTCCGGTAATAGGATGTATCGGGAACTTCCACCGGGACCTGATCGGTGATGTAGTCCCGCGGCTTTCCTTCCTTCGGGCATTTCGCACCCGGGATGGCCAGAACTTTCATGGATTTCTCCTTTCGCTATTCATTGTCTTGTTACGGCTCCACTGGCCGATCCAGGCCGAGCCCTTCTTCATAGAGACGATCCCGGGCGCCACTCAACCCGGCCATAAAGGGAAGCTGCCGTTCCAGCAGATCCGACGCATCGACGACATTGTCGTCCGACGGATCCTGCAGGTAGTAATTGAGCCCGACCCGGAGCAGATCGACCAGGACCTCATCGTCCACCTTGGCCAGGTGGTAGCTTGTTTCAATTTCCAGGTTGTAGATGAGTATTCCGCGCTCCCGGTAATCATCCGGGGTCACGTCCTTGAAGGACTTGGGGAGCAAGGGCTTGATGTCCAGGCTCAGTGTCTGGAGCATCACGGCCTGCACGACCGTTTCCAGGATGATGTAGATTCCTCGGCGGCGAGTCGCTTCCTCGGACAGGTTGCTGTAGTCCATGATCCCGCTGAAGACCAGGCTGACGATCCCCGTAACATTCACCCGCAGGGACGCCTGCGATACCTTTTCGAATCCGCCGGATTGCATGAAGACATAGACGGACGGGCGGGGCACTTCCTTCATTCCAGGAACGACGGAGATGGTCTGCCCGGCTGCCGCCAGTTTCGCATCGATCCGCGTTGCCACGGCCTGTTCGATTTCGTAGAGCATTCTCTGTCTTACCTCTTCAACTTGCCGAGCTCATAATCGAGCTCATGGTTGATGTTCTTATGGAGACGCTCGCCAGCCTTTTTCATAACCGCATTGATGACCGCTTCATTGCTGAAAACATCCGGGACACGGGAGCTGAACCGCTGCGATATCGGCAGCCGTTCCTTACCAACCCGCCAGAAGACGCCGACATGGCCGCTTGACATCGTCGCCATGAATGTCCCCTTGATGACCTTCCGGGAGCGCCCCTTCTTGATCCGGACGGAAACGCCTTTCTTGGTCTGCTTCGTCCCCAGGAACTTACTCAGGGGAAGCGGCCTGCCTGTACTTTCGATCGAAGCGGAAAGCCTGCTAACCGTCGCCTTCTGCAGGCTGAAGGTCGAATCGACGGTTTCCTTCTTGACGTTCAGTTCCTTCCGGATCTCCGCCGACGCATCCGTTTTGATCCCCGCTAACGTCTTGTTCAGGCTTCTGGAGAGGACACGTCCGGCAACCTTCGGCATTCCGGCCAGGGTCTTCTCGACCCGGGCGATGTCCCGCTCGTTGATCTGAATCGAGATCATTGTGCCACCTCCGGGATGATCTCGATCAGCCACTCCAGACCATCGTTGATTTTATGGGCTCCGATGACGTTCCAAGTCCTTTCGCCGATCAGGAGCGTGTCCTGGTTGGTCACCGTTGCCAGTCCGTAAGTCCCGGACGCCATGACCTGGATCGTGGCATTGACTCCGTAGGTATCGGGGACCCGCCATTCCTGGCCTGCCTCATCCCCCTCGCCGTAGGTGATCAGGGCCTTGATCGTCTTCGCGGTCCCGCCATGGGGGGTGTAGGAGATGGATTCGGCAAAATCGTCATCATTGTAAAAGACCGATTCCAGATCGGCGGCGAGTTGATCCTTGAAGGAACTCATTTGAACAGCTCTTCATGTTCCCGCTGGCATCTCGCGCAGCGGACGGCATTCTTCACATAGCGGAGGCGTTCTGGGTGGATCGGCTTTTCGCAGTCAATGCAGATCACCGGTTCGTTTTGGACGGGCGCATCGAGGCGGCGCTGATTGAAATGCTCGGCCAGGGCGGAGGCCTGGAATGCTTCCTGTTCCTCTTTCGCCCGATCGGCGATGTCCATACGCTTTTCCTTTCCGAAGGCATTGGCCCGCCCGGGGATCCATCCTGCCGGGATGGCCTCCCCTGACGGAATTTTCTTGCTATCTATCCCGTTGGTGATCCATTTCTTTTCGCCTTTATGCTCTGCACGACGACGGGCCGGGGGTTGCGGCGGCTCCGGCTCCGGCTGCGGAGCGGCCATGGCCGGAAGATCCGGTCCTCTTTCAGTTCTGAATTCCTCTGCCCGAGGCCTGGGAACGGTTTCCCTCATCCTTTCCGGGAGAACGTTTTCCCGGTAGGATTCGCAATAGTCGTCGACGGCCTGGCGGCGTTCATAGAGCGTGGAGAAAAGGATGCGCATCTCGTGGCCAAGCCACTGGATGGAATCCTTCATCAGCCCGATTTCCAGGCGCAGACGATGAAGCTCGTCGCGGACGCCCTCGTTCTGGATGTCGGACACCTTCTCCTGCAGCAGGGTGTCGACGTCCTTTTTAACCGCCCGATTCGCCGCGGAACGGTCCGTCATGAAATCCTTGACTTCAGCTATCGTCGCCATCAGTAGCCCACCTCAACCGTATGTGTCGTACTCTTCTTCATTGTGCCGTTGCTCCCGACCTTGAAAGGCGTGCTGATCGTGTCATCGGATTCCTGGGTCAACGTGGCCGCGTTGCTCATCCAGCTCTCCCCGTTGCCGTTGAAGGAGGTTGCCCGCCAATAGTAAGTCCCCGCCGGAATCCGGACCCTTACCGATGTTACCTGACGGGGGAGTATCAGTTTCTTCGTATAGTTGGTGTAGGTGTAGGTGACAGAAAGCACTTTGCCTGTGTCGGCCAGGTTGAAGACATAGGTCCCGTTGTCCTTCAGGGCATATTGCCCGGCGGCCGGAGTCCCGTTGACCTTCGTAAACGTAACGCTGTTCGCCGCATCGTAGACGCCGCCATCCTCAAGCCATGCGGTAGGGTTGGACACGCGCTGATCCGTCGTCGCCGGGAGGATGACCGTCTCGGTATGCATCCCTGTCGCCCGGGAGCCGATATAGGTGATCTCCACTTCCGACGGATACCCCCCGGCATAGAAGGTATAGGTCCCGGCAGCGTCGTCATGATATTCCCCGGCGTGGATACATCCGGCGGAGACCCGCGTGAGTTTCTGTCCTGTCGCGGCATCCCGGACGCCCACGTCGCGGCGCCAGGCCGATGGATTGGCGACCGTGACGATCCCCGATTCCGGGACCGACCGCCTCTCCCGCCGGACAGCATAGGGGGCGCAGGAATAGGAGATCTGGACCTCCGCGCCGGCGTCAGCCGCGGCGAATTGATAGAAACCCCCGACGTTGTAATAATTCCCGGCGGAATAGTTCGGCTGGGTGACCTTGGTCAGCTCAGCCCCCCCGACGTATTGGACCCCGCCATCCACGGAGTCGGAATTTCCGTATCCCTTGCATTCGGTGACCTGATAGCTCATCAGGATCGGAACGCTCACCTGCTCTGTCGTCTCTGTCCCCGCCGACGTCCCCTCGTAGATGTAAAACCCCCGGGCGGTCGGGTCGGAATTCTCCCAGGTCAGGGTCACTTCCGCCGGGGAAATACCGGGGCTGCAAAGCAGCAAGGCAAGGATGGCTAAAAGGAGCTTCTTCATATCAATATCCGACGGTCACCGGCTGGAGGTTGTCCTTCTGCATCGTCCCAGTGCTCCTGATCCGCCGCGGCTTGGTGGCCGTGTCGTCCGCCGCCTGGGTGTAGGACACCATGTTGCTCTGAGCGCTACCATAGCCATCGTTGAAACCGGAGATCCGGATGTAATAGGTCCCGGCGGGGTTCCGGAGCTTGCACGTTGTCGCGCCCCCGGGAATGACCTGCTTGACCGTACTCATGTTCGTATAGGTGTAGCTGAGGACGGCCACCTTCCCGGAATCGGCCGTATTGAAGGTGTACTCGCCGCCGTCATCCCAGGTCAGGGCGTACTGACCCGTGGCAGGATTATTGGCGACCTTCGAGAAGGATGTTGCCGTACTCGTGGCATAGATGTGATAGCTCTGCGACGTTGCAGTAAATATGTTTGCCGACAGGGAGAGCTGTGTCGCGCTGTCCACGGCAGTGACGGTCGCGGTAGAACCGGTAGTCCGGTTGACGACGGTATGGCCGATCTGCACCGAAACGCCGCCGGTGAAGCTGGCCACGCTGTCGACCAATTTCGAGGTCGTCACGGACGTGCTCGATCCATACAGCCGGACGCTATTATAGACGGTCACGCTGGTGTCGGTTGCCAGCGTTTTGCTGGTTACGGTTTTTTTAATCGTGGTCGGCAACGTGACCTGGACCGTGTTCGTCTCCAGCGGTTTGGTGTAGACGTAGGCAACATCGACAGACTGACCGATTTCGCTGGAGTTGAATGTGGCGACGCCGGCTTCCTCAATTCCAGCCGTTGTCAGGAGCGTTCTCTGCCCGGTTCGACGCGATTTCTTTAACCAGATGCTGCTGATTTTCGGCTTATGCGCCAAACTTACCTTCGTGGAGCTTGGGACGACAAAGGTCTCATAGCCCTTGACCAGCGGCGTATAGGAGTACGTGATCCGGAGGGTCTGTCCGGCATCCGCCGGATTGAAAACGTACTGGTGTTTGTTGTCGTTCCAGTAAAGCCAATACTCCCCGGCATCAAGCGTGATCGGCGTCTGGTTGAAGGTTGCCGTGACGTTGGTCGCATTCAAGGCCGTCGTGCCGAAGGTGAAGGCCCCGTCCGATTTCATGGCCGTGACCGTGCCCATGCGGACGTGATCCGAAGCCGCCGCCGGAATTCCGGCAATGGCCAGGACCGCAGATTCGTATCCGGTCGCGTTGGCCGCGGCCTCGATGACATCGATTACCCCGTTCGTCCCGATGTCGAAGGCCACCGCGCCGTACTTGTCCTCCGGGATCACATCGTCACCGGGGACCGTCCCGGCGGTAACGGCGGCTTTCAGGTATTGGACCCCGGCGATGTGGTAATAAAATTCAATGCTGGCCACATTGGCCGGCGTTGCGGTAGCGACTCCCAAACCCGCCGTCGATTCTCTAACCAGGGCCGTTCCGTTCGCGTAGGTCACGCCACCGTCCACGTATCCGTCATCCATGTAATTGCTGAATGGCGAGGTGATGATGGTATGCTCTACCTGATCCGAGATAACATAATATTCCGTCGTGGCAGTTGGGGCGGTCGTGCTCTGGTAGAGGTAGTATCCCGTCGCATAGGGCGGGCCGTTTTCCCTGTCCCATTGGAGCGTAACTTCCGCGCCGGATAGACACGGCAAGCAAAGAAACAGGAGCAGTATGGCTGAAATGAATTTCTTCATCAGGGGCACCATGGTCTTACTGGGCGGATGTTGCCGTCAGGATCAGGGTTGCTCGGGTAACTGTGTCACAGTAACCCACGTTGACGCGTAACGTGTCTCCCGCGCTGATGGCAGTGGTCCAGCCCGTCAGGGTTGACGACTGCTGTTTGGTGACACCGCCGATGTAATAATTAAAGGCTTGATTGGCCACGTTTGTCGTCGTGGTGCCAATTCCCAATGCCGCGGTCATAACGATCCCTTTATCACTCGCAATGGTGCTGGTGTAGACTGTCGTAACGTTCGTCGCGTTCAAGGCAGTCGTCCCGAACGTAAAAGCCCCGTCCGATTTAATGACCGTGACATATCCTATCCGGACATGGTTACTGGCCACCGCTGCGCATCCGCTTCTCGCCTCTGCTGCCGAACCATACCCCGTGGCATTGGCAGTCGCCTCAACGACATCAATGGTCCCGTCCGTGCCGATATCAAAGGCTACTGCGCCATACGTCCCCGAGGGGATGATATCGTTACCGGGGGCAGTCCCGGCAGCTACGGCAGCCTTGCTGTAATGGGTCCCGAGGATCGGCGGCGTAACAGAGGTGATCAGATCAGTCACCGTCGCCGGATAATTTGCATAGGTGTCCTTCCACAACTCGACCTTGCAGGTCCCGGCCTGATCCGCCAATAGAGTCCATTTGGTGATGGTCATGGCGTGGTCGAAATAACGGTCCCCCTGGACTCCTGCCGTTACATTCCCGCCAGTAAGGTCCGTCTTAAGCAGCGGGATGATGATCTCTTCCGTGCGGGTGTGGGTATGATCTGTTGTTGATACAGTCTTCAGAGTCCCGGAATAATACTGGAGCGTGTTGCTTGAGGTATTGATCGTCACATCCCCGTTGGTGCTCAGGGTCGCGTTGGTGACGATGGCCCCGACATCCGCCGCCGCCCAGGAGGACCAGCAGCCGTATACATTGCTGGAGTCGTAGCCGAGGACGCACTGGGCGCTGTGAGATACCGCGTCCAGCTTCCCGGACAGTGCCGTATCAACATACGCCGTCGTGGCGATGTTGCCGGAATTGTCCCCGGCGAACTGGGTTGTCGCAGTCCATCCGGATGCCGTCGGGACCAGCGCCAAGCTGTCCAGGTTCGGCGTGCTGGAATAGATTGTCGTGACATTCGCCGCATTGAGCGCCGTCGTCCCGAAGGTGAAGGCCCCGTCGCTCTTCATGGCCGTTACGGTCCCCATGCGGACGTGATCCGTTGCTACCGCCGGAATCCCGGCAACGGCCAGGGCGGCGGTGGAGTATCCCGTGGCGTTGGCCGTTGCTTCGACAACATCGATCACCCCATCGGCGCCGATATCCAGAGCAACGGAGCCATAGGTGTCTTCCGGGATCACGTCATCACCAGGGGCGGTCCCTGCGGAAACGGCGGCCTTCGTGTAACCGACACCCGAAATGTTATAGGAAAAGGCTGTGCTGGAGACGTTCGTGGCGATCGATCCGATGGCCAGGCCCGCAGAGGTGACGATGCCCGTCCCGGCCAGCACGTCTCCGGGAACGATGTTGCTGTCGACACCGACATAGCCCTTGACGGCATTCCGCGTGCTCCGCAGATGGAGGTTGTCGCCCGCCGAGTTCCCCCCGGAAAGCGTCTGGTCGGCGCTAACCGGAACCGCGATCAGCAGGCACCACAGAAGAGCAAAGATTTTCGATAAACGCTTCATGTTAGACTCCTATTTGTACCAGATGGTTATCATGACGGTTTTTTCCGACCCCAGGCGGTTCTTGACGACGACCGGGTTGGCGACGCTCGTCCCGATGCAGAACTTGCCGTCCGTGTCGGCATTGGCCGTGATGTTGTCGGAATAGCTCATCAGGTTGACATTGCCCGATGTGTCGATGGCAAAGCTGGCCCGTTCCTCATCATTACCGATCGCGACATTTCCGTAAGCGCCGACGGTGATCGTCGGGAGCGTGACCGTCCCGTCATCCGCAAGGCTTTGACCGTAAAAGTATTGCGTCAGCCCGTTTTGAGTCACGGCCGTGAAGGCCCCGGTGCTGGGCGTTGTTGCCCCGATCGGCCCCGGTTCAGACAGATCGACGGATGATCCACCGGAAGAGGCCGGGGGGGTCGGCGGGAAGGCCAGGGCCTTTCCGGAAAACAGAAGGGCGATAAAGACGGCAAGAAATAATCGCTTCATGGCTTACCTCACGGCAATGAGATCAACGGTAAAATCGGCGCTCGGTGTACCCTGCCCCGTCACTTCGATGGTCAACGGATCGACGATCGCCGGATAGAAATCCTTTTCCGTGAAGGCATTGTAGGGCAGCATCTCGTTTTCCCCGCTGGCCGGAACCAACCCGACGCCCAGGGCTCCCAGCAAATCCTTGCGGGGATTATTCACGGCGACATTGGCCGGATCAGGGGCCGTACCTCCGCTAACCGGGTATGCCCGGACGGAGTAAAGATAATAGCCTTTCAGGTCGGCCATGATGGCATCCGGCAGGGTCACCGCCGGGACAGACCCGTCAGCAGCGTCCCCTTTAAACGTCACCGAGATAATCCTCATCATCGTCCCGATGGGGACAACCCTCGGGGTGGAGGCTGTCCCCGCGGCAAAAGCCTGCGTCTGGGACAGGAGGAGGGAAACCATGACCGCAAGAAGCAGGATGGAGATTTTTGTGTATTGTTTGCTTTGCATTTGATCTTCCTCTTTTGTTTCAGTCTGTGCCCTTTGCGGATTCTGCAGATCAGACAGCCAACTGAAAGTGAAAACATAGATCAGCAGGGTGATGATCTTGTCGTCGATGACGTTTTCCGTTTTCATCGCCTGCACCTTCAGCCAGGACAGGATTGCCAAGATAATGGCAGACGTGGTGACATTTGCCATCGTCCAGCGGACAACTTCTTTCCAGGCGTAAGTGATGTAGGGGTCCAAGTCGGGGATTGTCCAGTTCATATTCTTCCCTCTTTCATGGCGCCACCAGAACGGGACTTTCCGTCCCTGTTCTTGCAGCACCAGCTGCAAATAGCTTCACCGCTTCTTCCCACAGATCCGCCCTTACCGGGATCATCCCGTCTTCCGTGCAGATGTCGTGGAGTATCTTATCAGCCTTCGCCCGGGAGCTTTCCGGAAGCAATCCTAGCCTCATCAGTTGGTACAGGGCATCGTGGACAAGAGACCCGCGCATGGAGTCCGTCGAATCGTATGTTGGGCCGCTCGGCCCGTCCCAGGCGTAACCTTTCCTGATAATCAGCAGCCCTGACTTCGTGAGGCGGATGTAATCGCAATGGATCATCTTTTCCGGAAAGATGCCGACGTTAACGGAATAGGTTTCAAATAGCTGATATTTGAACCCATTCTTATATTTTATCTTGTCGCCCATCTCATTACCGAGTGAAGCAAATTTTTTAATTTCGTTAATTTGAACGCGATAAGGGATGCCAATCGCCCCAGGAAGTAAACGGCTGCGATGGTATGCTTATTCCACATTTTACATAGCCCCGATGAATGCCTGGATGTACTTGGTGATATTCCCGCCGTAGGTGTCCCAAAGATCCCTTACGGCCACCACCTCAAGCCGGATAATGGCTGTCGAAAATCTGCCCTTTTCCTCCTTGGTCAGCTCTTCCCCTCGATCCTTTTTCTGTGCGATCGTCGTCAGGACATCGATGACATCTTTGGCGTCGGGAGAGAGTCTGTTCGCAAAGACATATTCCCCCATGGCACCCTTGATCTGTCCGCGGACGAACAAGAACTTGTCGGCGTTTGCGGCGGCCTTGCTCCCGATCTCATAGGATTTTGCGTAATTGTTGCTGATCTCCGTTCCGACACGGGAGGAAAACGTTGACGTGGCGCATCCGGTCAAGACCAGAAGCATCGCAAGCATTGCCAGAAGGCCATATATCTTCTTCATCATCGCTCCTTTTCAAATACGTTCTTGGCCAGGGCGTAGAGGCGTTTTCGATCCTCGTGTCCGTTCAGGCCACCGTTTATTTTTTTCGTGATTTCCTTGAATTTCCCCTCATCGGCAAGGCCATTCAGCTTCCGCTTGTTCCAGAACCAGCCGGCGGACATGCAGGCCCCGAGATCCGACTTCAGGTAAGCGACCGCCTCATCCAGAGTCATCACAAAGTCTCTGGCGAAGGTCGTGTAATTTGCCTTCCCGGTAATTTGTATCAGGCCGCGGCCCTTGTATTTCTGCCCGTCACCATCTGCTTGCGGTGTGTTACCCAGGGCCTTTGCCAGCCGACCGGTGTCATAGGCGGCTCCGCTGGCCAGTTCCTCCTTGTAACGCAACTCTCCAGACTCATGGCCTATCTGCGCGATAAAGGCTGTCTTCCGCAGGTATGTCGTAATGGAATAGCGTTCCATCGTTTCCCAGAGGGAACCTGCGAACCGGTCAATGATCGAGTCCGAGGTGTTCGGGAATATTTTCTGTAGCTGCTCTTTGAATTCCATTATGGTTTCCCGTAAAGGGCTGTCCTTGATTTGTCGTAACAATCCCTTAATTCTGGATCATCAAGGCGTTGCTCAAAATTCACTGCCAGATCAACGAGTTTGTCGTAAAGCGGACCGGGATGCATAAACATCATCAACGTTGTTGTTCCCGGTTTACAATCTGCCGGGCGCTTGCGTTCTGCGTACATATAAAGGGTCATGAAGCTCACGCTTGATAATCGGCAGAAAGGAACCGCATCGGCCATTTTGATTACCCCACAATCTTGAAACCCAATACCGCCGCAATCCCGCCGATTATCCCGCCGGTAAAGGACAATGCCTTGTTCCAGCGTTCAAGGACTTCCATCCGGGCAACCATATTTTGGACCGTTTCAAACATGATCCAGTCTCGCTGCTCCTTCGGAGTTGCCTGCCAGGTTTCCTTGGTGATAATGAACCCTTCGCCTTTATTCATTGCGCCAACCCTTTAACCGTGCTAAGGATGCCGTTAGCGGGCAGCCTGTTAACCCTTCAGGCGCGATATGCCAGTATCGCAGCCCGCTACTTTATTTTCGAAGACCCCGGCGCCGCGATGGGGATGACAGTGTAGGAAGGCTGTCCGACGCCGGGGAGAGTTGTTAAAGAGACGATTACGAATCCTTCGGCATCGTCGTCGAGGAAGTATTGAACACGACAAAGATGTAATCCGTCGCACCGATTTCCACATCCCAGGCGATTCTGGCCTGGAAAGCAATCCGCCGCTTCAGATAGGACTCCGTATCCGTTCCCAGGGTCACGTACTCGAAACGCAGTTTCCACTTGCGGACAAACTGTTTCTGGAATGCGCCGTACAGCCAGGCCGTTGCAGAGATGTCATCCAACTTCGGGCTGGAGATGATTCTCTCCGGCGGGACGCGAAACTGTCCCTGCGGTCCCCAGTTGGAAACCTGCGGTCCGGATGAACTGGACGCGCCGGGGATGTACTGTGAATTGGAAATCATTAGGGCCGTTCCGAGGAGGGCATTTGGAACAAGCAATTTGACCTGGGATGAGGGAATGGAAATCCTCTTGCCGCGGCTGTTCTTTACCGAGGCAAGGCGATTGCGGGCGGCATCCAGATCGGTATAATCGGCCAGGGCGTTGCTCTGAATCCACATACCGAGTGGCGACCGATTCCCAGGGGTGTTCGCTGTCGCGCTGTAAAGGGCAGTCCCAACCCCTTCCGGACGGTAGACATAAGGCGCAGCGGGAGAAGATGCGGAACCGTAATAATCGTAAATACGGTACAGGGTCTGCTCTTCCACCCAGTCCGAAGAGATCTCCGCCAGGGCATTCACCCGGCTGATGATGTCCGGGATCTCGTTCTCGTCGATCGCCTCCTGGGAGATGGTCAGCATACGACCGTTTCTCAGATGGCGGATCTCGACCTTTTCGTCACCGGCGTCAATCTCCGGAAATTCTTCCGTTTCCTTGACCGATGAAATATCCTTGTCAAGGGAGTTCACCGCCGAAATCGTGGTGACCTTCTTGGCGTCTTCCAGTTCGGTTACAAGCGCCTCGCCTATGGTTTCAATCCCTTGATAGGCGTCATTCATGGCGGCGATGATCGTGGAACCGATTAAGATCGGGAAGGCCGAGGCGGAAATGGTCCGAACCGCCGATCCGATCGGCATCCGCACCGGAACAGCGACATCATGAAGAATCGCAAAAAGCCCCTTCAGGTCACGCAGGGTCTCCAGGGTTATTTTCCGCTCAGAAATGAGCTTCTGCGCCCGTTCCATGAACAGAGCGGGGTTATGCTTGGCCATGTCCCGGATGTCCCGGAGCGATAATCCGGGGGTCGAGCTGACCCGAATGTCATTTAAAAACTGCTTAGGAGCCATTTTTGATATTTCCTCCTTACGGAATGATTTGAGATTTATCCTTGTTTCGCCCAGGTCCCTTTAATTGCGGTGACCCACCAGCCGGCGTCGCCGTCTCCGACAAGGGAAACCGTGTCTCCCTTGATCGCTGAGGCCTTCGTGTTGATCAGGTCCTTGTCGTCCACCATCGTGACATAGGCGATTCCATCGGCGGAATTCGGGCTGATCGTGATGATGTTGTTGGTATCAGCACCGCTGTTGACGAAGGTGTACTCGATGCCTTTCTTTGTGGCCGGCAGGGTGATGACCAGGGCGTCCGTGGCGATGAAAAAGATCTTCCCGCTGTCCTCATAGGTCAGGGTTCGGTTTGCTGTGATGGTTTCCATCTTCCTCCGCTGCAGCATCCCCTGCAGGACCTGCCAGAACGAACATTTCTCGTTCATTTCCACGACGGCTTTAGTCTTGTAAGTCAGGGTCGTTCCGGTCTCGGGATAGTTATCGTTCCCACAGGCTACAAACACCGGAAAGGCCGTCCCGCTGTAGGTAAGCTTCTGGCTATTGCTTGCCGTCAGAGTGAATCCTTCGCCCTGGGCAACCTGTCGGGAGGCGGCGATCTCATACTCGAACTCGTCGCCGGGTTTCGGGGCAATGAATTCCATGAAACGTTCGAGATCCGTGGATTTCTGCTCCTCGTTGGCGATGGCCAGCAGATAGAGCTCTCCGTCGGCAACCGCTGAAATAGGCGTCCAGTATCCGGCCGTCTTGTTGTAGCAGCAGATTTCTCCGCGCTTGATGGCCTGAGTCGATCCAGCTTGAACCTTGCCCGGGAAGATCGTCTCCTCAGACCCGTATTTGTTCCGCACAAAAGGCGATAAATTTTCTGCCATGGTTTGTTTTCCTCCTTAATCCAGTATCATAAAGGCCGGGTCCGAAATTCCGCGGGCGAATTCATCATCGCTGATGTTTTTTATGAGATCACCGCTCCGTTCGGAATCCTCTGCATCTCCGGGGTTTGCCGGAGTCCCGCGGCTGTTTCTCACCTCGGCAAAGAGGGCGTCGGTGATTTCTTCCGGCGATTTGCCTTCAGAGAGAAGCCGGAATGCCAATGCCTGTCCCTTTTCACCCAGGGCGGCAGCACGACCAAATACCTGTTGCATGGCGGTGCGATGGGCTTCGTCCCTGGAGGCGATGGCCGTGTCAATCTGTGCCTGCAATTCTGTCGAGTCCATAGTTCGTTCTCCTTCATCAATTTTTGATATTTGCTGCTGTTCTACTTCTATTCCTTCCAGGGACCGCATCTCGCGCCCCACACCAACCGTTGAATCCGCCGGGATCGCCGTCAGGGAAACCTCGATAGGCGTCCAGTCCACCGCCACATAGGTCGGGTTCCGTTCATCGCTGCTTCCCTTGATCTTCCCGCTTCCGATCTCGAATTCCTCATCCGGGTTCAGTTTCCGGAACTTATTGACCATGTAGCCAACAGACACGCCACGCAGAGAGCCGCTTTGAACGCGCTTCATGGCCAGTTCGCCTTCCTCCGTTTCGTCGAATCGTGCTTCCGCCAGGCCTCGATTGCCTTCAAGCCGTACCTTGGAAAGGGGACCGACGATCCGGGAAGAGTCGTGACCAAAAAGAAGGGCCTGCGCCCGCCCCAGCTTGATGTGTCCCTGCTTGTGGCTCAGGATCTCGGACCCATAATAACGGCGGACGGGATTTTCCGACGAAAAGGAAAGGGAAATGGTCCGCTTCTCGGTGTCGACGGCCCGTTCATCAATTTCGAAATCCCGGTAAAACAGGGAATTATTCCTCTTCGGCATTCTGATCATCCTCCTTGTCAGCTCCGTCCGTGGATGCACCTCCAGCAGACGGCTTATTTTCAGGCGTCAGGGAGACGCCGTATTTTTCTTCAATGTCCTTGATCTTCTTCAGTTCAGCAGCCCGCATTTCGATCGTCTCATCGAAATCTTTTCCCCGGGAGGCATAGATGTCGCTCAAGGTCTCAAAGAGGTTTTCCACTTCTATCTGCTTTCCGTTTGCCTCCTTGACCGGGTCGACCCATTGCCAGCCCGGAGGGATCCATACGGACAGGGAATAATCATCCCGGCGCAGATCAAATCCGGGAGCGGAGAGTTTCCCGGCGATGATCGCATCGGCTATGAAGTTCTCCCAGATCGGCTGGCAGAAATGTTTCACCATGTAATTCTGGTAAATTCGGAAAGCGAGTTGGGCCTGCAGCAGCACCGTCCTGGCGTTGCTGTAATTGAGCCCCGCCCAGTCGTTGGCGAAGAACTCGTAGGGAAGATCAACCGCATTGGCTCCGGACATCATCATGTATTTGGTAAACGTCCCCAGGGCTCCATTCGGGCGGTTCGCGGAAAAGACGCTGATCTCCTCCCCGGGGTTCAGATATTCGATCATACCCGGTTCAAATTCGCGGATCTTCTGGCTCTGCCCATTCGTTCCAAGGCCGGAATACATCTGGTAATCGGCCGGGCTCTTGATAAAGGCGGCCAGGCAGGCGGCTATCCGGGCGGCGACGACTTCCGCTTCCCGGTAACGATCCAGGTCCTGGATGTCTTTGAGGGCTCCGGCAAAGGGGGTGTACCCCCTGGACTGTCCAGGCCGCAGCGGATCATAGAGGTGCAGAACCTGACGGGCGCCAGTGGGCGAAAATGCATCAACCACCTCGTAATCGTTCGGGCTCTTTCCGGAAACGCCTGATCCGGGGTGAGTTTTTAAAAGAAAATATCGGACCGGGACCCCTTCCTGGTCGAATTCGATCCCGTTTCGGATGGAAGAATTCCTCGCTTCGGACATGGGGGTGGAGAGGCGATCTATCTCGATAATTTCGATGCACAGGGGAAGGATGCGCCCGAGGCGGCTCGATGACCGGCAGACTGCCAGGCTTTCGCCGTCACCGTACATCGACCGGAAGGCCAGGGCCGTTTGTTCGTAGATGTCCTGGATCAGGTAGGCATCCGATTTCTTTGCCCACTGCTTCCATAATTTTTCAGCGTTGTAGTTGAAACTCTCGGCGACTTCCTGAGTTATGGATTCCATCGGGCCGAAGGCATTATCATAGGGTCCGTCCGCCTTGACGCGTGACTGGGGCCTGATTCCCGTTCCGATGACGTTATTGGTGACACGCTTCAGGGGACCGGAAACGATTCCGGTGTTCCGGGTGAGGTGGCGGACGTTGTTTCGCAGGGCGGCCAGGCTTGGGACATTGGCATTGTCTGCATCTTTGGAGATATTGGTCCAGTCGGAGCGGAGACGGCCTCCGGATACGGCATCAAAACTGCGTCGACCATCCATAATGGAAAGCATCATCCGGGCGGCATTCCGACGGACGGCAACTTGCGGGGCGAAGAAAGAAACGGCCCGGTCAAAAAGGTTCATTTTCTGCGAAATCCGCTTCGTCATGCGCCACCACCTGGTCGTTTAAAGGAGGCGTAGGCGGTTTTCCCGCCGCTAACCGCACCGATTTGCATGTCGATGAATCTCAGAAACTCCATCACGTCGGATAGGTCACGGAAGGTCCGGCTGCGATTCCCGATCGAATAGGCTTTCGTCAGGATCGATCCATCGGCGATGTCGTTCAGGATTGCTGTTTTCAGTGATGACCAGTCTATGAATGCCATGCTCTCCCCAAGAGACGGAATTTCTGTTGACGGGGGGAATCGTAACACGGGTTTTTCTGAAAATTTTTCCAGGGCGGACAGTTCAGGGGGGAGTAGCGGGGGGACTTCGGGGGGGACCTTCAGGGGGTCTTTCCTCTTGACACGTTTTTTCATTCTCGATCGGGTTGGGTTTCTTTAATATCTCCTCTCGTTGGTAATTTTGTAAATAACCTGAAGAATTCTAAGATATTATCAACATACGCCAGGTATCCAACCCCTGGTATGAAACGGACCGGCATGCCGCATTCACGATAGAACTTGAATTTATCATCAGAAATCGGAAGTTTCAGTCCGCTGGATCTGGCAATGAACGCTTTAATTGCTTCCTTCCCGTCCAATATTTTGAGATGCGTGAAGTCATCGATCATCGATTCAGCCACCCTGAACGCCTTGATTCTTGGTGCGTGTCATTACCCTTTATAAAACCGGGCTCTTTATCCTCATCCCGGCTCGATCCGCTTGTCTGCACCCGCTTGAGATTCTCCGCCAGGACCCGCAGACCTCCGCCGGGGAACTCCATTTCCGCACAGGCGGCAGCGAGGAGATCGGCATCGAGGAGGTGGTTCGGACGGTTGTGTTTGTTAACCCACATCTCGCGGCCCTTTTCGTCCAGTTCCTTGCGCTCGGCCATGATCATGGCGGAATAGTCTGTCCCGGTGTCGGCATGGAGGAAGGCCCCTCCGGGGAGCATCCTGGTTTCCGGGTCTGTAGCCAGCTTCAGACGAAAATGATACTGGTCCTTCGCCTTTTTCGTATCGACGGACAAAATCCTGATTCCTGACGGGAGTTTCTTCCCGGAATGCGTGGACAGGATCTCCGGACCCAGCTTCAACATGGTCGGCAGATCCGTGCTCGATCCCTTGGTGCCCCAGAGGGACATCCCGTTGCGGCCCCGATTCTTCAGTATCCACAGGATCGTTTCTTCTGTCATCGTCATGCTCTCGTATTTCTCACCGCCACCCGTGTCGATGCAGGTTCGGAAGATTTTCATCATATTCCCGCCCTGGCCGGAGACAGGGTATGAAGAGGAGAATAAGAATTTCTCCACATCCTCCCAGGTAGCCAGATAACCGTAGTGGATCAGCCAGGACGTCATGTCTGGTCCCCAGGCACGAACACAGAACCAGAACCCGTTTTTCTGGACGTCGATCCCGCAGGTCAGGGCGATGGCGGCTTCCGGTACTGTTTGCGGCGGCAGATCCGTGCGGGCAGAGAGTATCTCGTCCTCGGATTTCGAGGTCACGGTCAACTTCCAGGGCTCCGCCAGGTGCTTGTTGCAGAAGTCCTTGAACTCGATCATGTCGCTCTGCCCGCGCAGAAACGACACCGCAACTTTCCAAAAGGGGACGAATTGACTCAGCCAGGAAGGGATGTGGAAGGCGATCTTCGACGGCTGGTTCTTGTGCAGGTAATCGTAGAGCTCCAGTCCCGTTTCCCGGTCCCGCCAGTGCCCGTTCTGTACAGCGATGTTCCGCTCGTATTCGTTCCAGTGCTTCCCGCAGGCCTCGCACTCGTACCAGGCGGCCTTTTCCTGCTCGATGACGTCCGGATCCTCGGAGTGGATCTTTCCGTCCGGGCCGGGCTCCTCCTTGCGTGCCCATTTGATCCCGGAAAACATCATCCGCTGCATGGACCCGCAGAACGGGCATTTCACCCAGTAATCGAAGCGCACCTGGGCGGCGTTGTAATATTTCCAGATCGGGCCGGATTCGATCGACGGCGAACTGATCAGCCAGTGTTTTTCCTGGCCTTCGTAGGTCGTGAGTCTGGCCTTGGTCAAGAGGACAGCCGATGTCTCCGTTTTGCTCGCCGTTTCCCGGTATTTGTCCGTTTCATCGTTCACGGCATAGCGGCAGGGCTTGTTTGCCATCGACGCAACGGATCCAGCCCAGCCAAAATAGATCGGCATATGCACCAGGCCGATCCGCTTTTTGCTCATGTCGTCCCGCAGCCCTGTCATGTAGGTTCGCAACCTGGGGCTGGACGTGATCATCGGTTGATAGCGGTCCGTGTTGTTGTCATCGGAGGTTTTTTCGTCCGGGAAGACGATCAGGGCCGGGCCGGGATACTGATCCGCGGCAACGGCGATGCAGTTACAGACCGCCTCTGACTTCCCGGTTTGCGGAGCGGCACAGGTCGTGATCTCCCGCACTGACTGGTAAAAGGAGGCGTCCATGATCCCCGCGAGATACGGGGCATTGCTGTTTTTCCACTTGCCTGGGCGTGACGACATGGTAACGACCCGGTTCGCCTCGCACCATCGGGACGGCCTCAGTTTTTTGCGCTTCCGGAAGATTTTCCGCTCCGCCCGAGAGATCCGGAAGGTGTAGCGGATTTCCTCCGGCACGGAAGAAAGCGCAGCGGGCAGCCATGGGGAAGACGAGGCTATTTTAATTTCAGGATTCGAGGTATTCATTCCGCTCCTCATCCGCACCGATGATCAAGGTATAGTCGATCGGGGCGGCGTAGCTGTTCAGGTGTTCGTCCAAGTCGGAAAGCATGAGGGAGATCAGATCGGCGACCTTATGCGGATCTCCGTCCACAATACGGACCCAGTTGAACGCCTTTGACTGTATCCAATGGCGGAGTCCTGCCTCAAGCACTCCGGCCCGACCCGCAAGTTCGAGCTCGATCAGTTCGCGGGCGATGAGCATCCCCCTTTTTTTGTCGCGCTCCATTTCCTTGATCTCGTTTTCGAGATCGAGGCGCCTGTTTTCCTTTTCCAGCTTCTGCGTCTGGAGACTTTCCAGCGCATCCTTAGCCCGGCGTCCTGTTTCCTTCCGCTTCAGCCAGGTCTTTGCATAGCGATCCACATCCTTGACGTGATATTCCCCGTCATCACCCGGCCTGATCTTCCCTTCCCCCTGGTGACGGTAAAGGCTCGTCCTTGTCACGCGCCAGCCGGCGGACTTCAGGTAATCCAGGACGTCGGCCAGCGTCGGGAATGGTTGGGGTTCAGGGGTTGTCGGTTCCGGCATCAAGACCTCAGTAGGTAACCGCGCAGGTAAGCACCGCAGCGGCGGACCAGTAAACGATCTTCCGCCAGTCGCAGGTCGGCACGTAGGCCAGGGCGGCGAAAATGTCCAAGATGATCAGGATTGTGGGGAAGATTTGCTGCTTAGAGATCATTATCCTTTTACCCACGGCAAATCGTTGTACTCTTGTCCATCAAGACGGCGACCGGATCTCGATCTCCCAAACCGCCACACCTTCTCCTGTTCATATGGTTCTTCAAAATAATATCCCTTCCAGGCCGGAAGATCATCAGAAAGCCCACCATCAGGAGAAGGGGCATACTCCCCCCACTGCTTGAAGAAGAAAGCCACTCCTGCTTCCTTGCACTGATCCCTTATTGATCCTACCCAGTCCGGGTGCATTGGCCTTGCTCCGGGGCCTGTTTCTCCGCCAATGATCACGGCATCAATAGCCGAAGGAGGCGAGTAATAATGGACATCATCATACTGAGTTGTGAGAGAATTAAATTTTGAAGGGAATATCCCCCCGGTATGGTCAAGCTCATCAAACTCTCTCGGGACTTCAAGGTCTGTTAAGTCAATAGGCCCAAGCATTGGTTCTATCGAAAGAAATTTCTTCCCCGGAAACCGCAGAAAAAACGGAATTTTCTCGTCGGCTTCCTGCTGGTTACAGACGGTCAGGCCGTGCCAAATATGATCGTGCTCGCATAGACCTTTCGCGGCTGCTATAGCATAGAACCTGGTCATGATGTCGGACATCCTCTCGGCACGTTTTGTCAGGATTAGAAACGTATGACGTGGCAGTCCAAGAATGGATGAGAGGGCTTTCCCGATAAAAGAATCCGGGACGGATTCGTGCATGAGATCATTCCATACCGAATAAACGGTCGGCTTACGGCGCTGCAGAGGGATAGTAAGGCGATCAAGATGAGTATAAATTGCCCCATTCATCAGGTTCAGTTTATTTGAAAACCTCTTCTCCATCGCCAGTGCCCAGCAATGATCACATCCAGGAGAGCACGGCGTACATCCTGAAACGAGGGTGAGAGACAGATCCCAATAACGACCTTTTGCGATGTCGATCATGACCCTCCTCCTAAAACCCTGGGTTAAGCCGCTGCTCGTCGCAGCGGTAGTCTTCCCGGACGCGATAACGGACGCCTTCTTTAAGCCCTATGATCTTGCAGCGGCTTTCGATCCGTAGTGGTTTCCCGGCTCCTCCTATCCCGTAAACCGGAAAATCCTTGACGAAATGATCACAATGCCTACAGTTCATACTCTCGCAGGTAGAGCCCTTTCGATAATGCAGCTCCTCTTTTATCTTCAGCTTCGGTTGTGATCCCATATCTGCCCCCTCAATGACTCTTATACATCAGTGCTGTGATTGTTTTCGTTGGCACACGGAACAGCGGAATTTACATACTAACTGCTCCATGATCTGTGTTTCCCGCGATTCAAATTCTTCCTCGGAAATTTCTCCTGCCTTCCAGGAGAGAAAAAGTTTTTTATGACGTCCATCATCCACGACCATTTTTTCAAATAAGGTTTCGTCTATTTCATCCATGATTATCGCTACCCTTCAGGGGTCAATAAGAAGTTCTTACTGTCTGCCTCTTTGATCATTTTTGACAATCCTTTACTCTGTGAAATAAGCTTGTCAATTTCTTCTATTGCCAACATTGCATCTTCATCTGAAATAGCATTGTCAATGGTTTTTACTGTTACTCTCATTGCCGCCAGGTTCATGGCCATCCGACGTTGTAATTCTCTTTGTTCAGCGCAAGTGTTCATTATCGACCTCCTATCCCATCAAAGAAGTTTATCGCGTTGATCGACTGCGCCGGATGAGCGAACAGATAATCCGTCACTGCCGGAACCCGAAAGACGAGGTGATTGATCCGACCGCCGACATATTTCCCATTACGCAGGACGGTGAAGCGGCTCTCCGTGTTGATGATCCGGACGCCAGGATTCTTTTTCAGCAGTTCGAAAAGCTCGAGTATTTGCTCGGGCAGATCAGGGAGATCGACACAAGATGTTGTGTCCATCCTGGAGGATTCGCATACTACATCTTGTGTTTGCGCCGATGATGTCTCCTGCTTTTTCACACTGCTTCCCGCCTCGATCGTAAGCGCAGGCGGCAGCCCCGCTCTGATCCACTGTTCAAGGTCTATCCCCAGGCTGCGGGCATCTCCCGGGTCCTTGCCCATCGGCACTGGCCAGCGGGTGCAATTCTGGAAATGATTATTCCACCACGCGACGGCCTTCTTTCCTGCCTCGTCATAGTCCAGGGACAGCAGGATCGACATGGATTTGCGCAGGACCGCCTCAGCTTCAGCGTCCGGCTTCGCAGATACGGACCCCAGGGCGACCGATCCGGCCAAGGGACTGGCTGCAGAGCAGGCGATTGCATCGAGTTCCGACTCAACCACGACAAACGCTTTCCGGTCCGCTCCGATCAACATGACAGACATTGACGACCCGGGCAGGACATAATATCTGGGCTCTCCTTCCGGCCGGCGGATCCTGATCCGCTGCAGGACGCCTCCGACGCTGTACGGGATTACCAGGCCCCTGGGGATCCACATTTTTTTAGGCTTTCCATCTTCGTGATAGGTTTCTGCTACACCCCAGGACTTGCGGGGGCGGTAAAGATCCTTTCCGTCCTCTCCTGGATTCCAGCCGAGGCGGAACTTCTTGGCCGTCTCCAGGTCGATTCCCCGTTTTGAAAGCCAATCGATGGCGTCGGTATTCCAGAGCAGCTTATCCTGTGCCCAGGCCACAAACTTTTCCGCCTTTTCCTGCCACAGATCGGCGGGAGATTCATGGACCGCAGGGACAAAAGGAGGCGGTTCCGGCGCCGCTTTCGGAAGTTGAGGAGAATTGAACCTAGCCGCCAGCGATGGCGAAGGCCGGTTCGGGACATCGATCCCGAGTTCCGAGCAGGCATCATGGAAGGACATCCCTCGAAATTCCCGCAGGAACTGGATATTGTCTCCCGTTTTCCCGCATCCGCGGCACCAATACGCCCCTTTTCCTTCGAGCTCATTCGGCCAAACATGAAAGCGGTCCTTTCCGCCGCAGTCCGGGCACGGCCCCTGCCATTCCCCGCCTTTGGTCGAGGAGACCTTTTTCAATTTGGTGTGCTTCGATGCCAGTTCAAGGACGTTCATGGTAATTTTCCCAAACCCTCCCTATTTTCCTTCTTTTGCCTTTTTTCCTTTTTTCTTCTATCTATTTATTTTCATTACAAAATAAAATATTATTTATAAATGTCCCCCCGTCTTATGGGGAGGGTAGGAGGGTTTCACCTATAGGAGCCGATTCTTAAAAAAACTCAAATCCTCGTACGGGATAAACTATAGGCAGACTCTCGCACCCTCCCCAAACATGTCAAAGAATCTGCCCCTAACCGCGAATAATTCCGTAGGCTTGACCTGTTTTTTCCAAACGAGCCCAAATTTTCAAACCCTCCCTTCACCGTGGGAGAGTTACCGGGTTTGCCGTTAAATATTTCACCATCGGAACTTTTTAAAAAAATCATCATAATTACCTTTAAAGCCTCCCACTATCCCCTAGTTGACGGGTAGACTGATCCCGTGATAGGTCACGCATCCGGCGACCTTGTTTTTTGTGAATTTGTACGATAACTGCTTCCCGAACCAGGTCCCGCTGGGCTCCTTTTTCCCGACGTTGTCATGATACCAATCGACAAACCGGGAATAGAGGACGGACCCCGTTTCCTTGGCACCGGGCTCCTTGATCAGGCACTCCTCGATATAGTCCTGGACGAGATCCTCGTCCCGCCGATATTGCGCAGTCGCCTGGGTCACCTCGCTTGGTGGGTTCAGTCCTTCCTTCTGCCAGAGCAGGCACCCCCGGATAAGCCATGCCAGCACACCCGACTCTTCCTGGAGGATCTGCCGGTCAAGGTCGAGGATCGCCCGGCGCTCGTGAGATTCCCGTGGGTCCCGGTTGACGAACGAAATCGTGAACTCGATCAGGTGCGTGCGCTCCCAAAAGGCCGTATCGTGCGCCGGAACCCCGGGCTTCGTGTTGCTCATGACCATGGTTTTGTGCGTCGGTTGAAAATGCGTGAAATACTTGTCGTTGGGATTCCGGCCTACCATTTCGTCCCGTCCCGTAATCCATTTGATCTTTGCGGCGCTGAATTTCTGCCCCTCATCGATCTCGGAGGCAAAGGCCAGGCGAATCCCCTTGAGGGACATGATATCGGGGCTCGGACCGGAAGCGCTTTTCCCGAATTTCTGAGAAAGAAGCATCTCCGCCGGGATCGGCGCCGCGAGTTTACCCATGCAGTGACTGACCGTCTCCACGATCAGGGAACGTCCATTCCACCCGGTCGGCCCGTACAGGATCGGGAAAACCTTTTCCGTGACCAGGCCTGTTAGGCAGTACCCGAACAGGCGCTGCAGGTACGCCACCAACGCCTCGTTGCCGTTGAAGATCTCCAGGAGCGACCTCTCCCATACCGTGGCCGGAGTATCGATGCCTAAAAATGGAACCGGAGAGGCGAGAGATAGGTAATCACCAGGGCACCCCGGTTTCAGTAGGCCAGTTTCAAGATCAATGACGCCATTTGCGCAAGGGAACAACATCGTACGTTGATCAAACTCTTCGCCGGTGATTGCCAGAGGATTCTCAATCGTGTGGGCAAATTTCAGGCAGGCCGTCCGGCGCTTGTCCGCCCGGAGCTGTGAGACACGCTTTAGGAGAGATGACTGCACGGTCTTCAGCGACTTGACGATATCCATATTGGGATCTCCAGCGGACGCTTCCTCGATCACCTGGGTCGTGACCGATTTGTACTCCTCCAGGTAATGATCGACGATCTTCTCGACGGCCGCCAGGCTGTGATTCATCACATCCCGCTGCCAATAGTGCCCGGCCCACTCGTACCACTCGTTGAAATTCTTGCAGTACAGGAACTTGTCTTGGAACTCTGCGGCATACAGGGTCCCGTCCCCAAGCTCGTTGGCACGCAGGCAATTAAGGATGAAGTCGCTTGTTATTCCTGACTCGCTCTCGTCAGTTCCAGAGCCCTTTTCGGCTGCGATCCGCTCCTCTACCTGCCGGCGGATATCGTCAGGAGTATTTCCCTGTTCGTCACTCATGCGATCGTCATCTTTCGGCGCAGTTCACGCAGCCAGCGTAGTGAGATCTTCCCCGGGAGTGATTTTGCGATCACAGCCGGGGAAACTTTCTGCCTCAACAGCCCCTGGGCAATCTTCTTGACTTCCGGATCCACGTTATGGGTAGAGCCCGGCACCCACTGCCGCTTACAGGATCGGCACCGATACCGCTGCAGACCAGATTTCGCCTTGCCGTACCGCATGCCGTCACCTCCGCATCCAGGACATTGCACCGCTATCAATCCACCATTCACACTGCCCATAGTCCCAAATTCCCACAAAAAATATTATTTTTCCGGAGCCAAAATTCGAGGTTCAGCGACCCGTAAGGGAATTCTAGGGCCGGAAGGACCCGTGGGCTTCGCTGGCCTATAGATACTTGTCGCTGTATTTCTTAAAGAGGGTGTGGGGAGAGAGGAATTTCGGCGCCTATCTGATCTCTGTGCCAACACGAAACACGACATAAGGCAGGCTCCTAACCACGATCCAATCACTAATCCAGCAATGAACGCCATAGATGTCTGCATCATTCTTCTCTACCCCCATCCAGCATTAGAAGTGAGTAACCAGCCTTGTCTTTCCATGGGTTTTCACCCATGGCGTCTCTGTTTGTTGCGATCCGCATGTTCTTGTCAAAGTCTCTAGCCAATCCCAATACGTCCTTATATTGGTCAGGACGTATCCCATTGGGATACAGCATCATCAGGTAGTCAGCACATTTGTGGAACGAATTGCCATAGGCCTTATTCTTCCTGTCAGTCAAACAACCTACTTCTCTGCCGATCTCTTCATATTTACCTGGGATCTTATCCATCATGCTGCCTGCTCTCGGTCTGCGATCATGTGGTTTTCGAGCATGATCAGGATCTGAGATGTCGGTTCGCGGCGATATTTTGCACTGTTGGTTAACAGCCAGGCCTTGATCTTCTGGTCGCGTTCGCTATTGTCGAACACGACCGGGAATGAATTTGAATCATTCGATTTATTGTCTGCCATGGTTTTCAGGCTGGAAATGATGAGTTTCGCGCAATCTCGGCGAATATCTATGAATTCTTGATTTTGAATTGGATCAGAGAGGGATGTACTTTCATCGATCTGCTCGATGATGCTTTCGGGCTGTCTCTCTGGATGGACTTCATCCTGCCCTATAACCACGGGAGCTTCCTGCACTGGCTCCTTAACAGGAGCATCAGCGCCAGCAAGCACTTCTTCCCAGTCAGGTTTATTCCATGGATATTTACGCGATGTATTGGTTCGGCCGCGGACTACTGATCTTGCCAAGTCCTTGGCTATGTGCAGGGCAAAATCTTCCGTTGCTCCGTGATTAAGACCGTCGACTTTCGTTTTGTTACAGAAACTACAGAGCGGCTTGGGGCCTTCTGTGACGTACAATGACCGGCCGCAGTTTGAACACGTCCCTTTTTTCATCTTGTATTCCCTCTCGTAGATCTTTGAATTATCTTTCCCTTGGGTACAGTCCACACACTGAAAATAGCGGTAGGACAGATCGGCACGCTTGAAGAATGCATCCTGCTGCCGATTGACGCACGCCTCATAAGAAAGGCGGGCGTATCCTCCGGGGAGATTTTCACAGACAAAAGTGTTTTTCATGGCTTCTTCAATGGTCATGAGGCACCTTTACGACTCGATATTTCTGATATTGATTTCCCCCAGGAAGCGGACTGGAAACGCCGCTTCAAAACCGGGGAGTAAGGCCGTGGCGACTGCGCTCATCTAAATGTGAAAGCGAACCGCCAGGGCAAAAAAGATCTTCCCTACCAATCCCAGGGGGAGGATCACCTGGGTGTCTTCTGCCCACAGACAATGAATGCCGTAAAACGAAACGATATGCGTGTATTTTGTTTTCATGGCCCGCCTATGTGTGCCAGGGCAGTCTAGTATCCGGGCTGCCCTGGCAAAGGAGAAGTGAAGAGTTGATATCCTGCTGCTTCCTAAAACGAGCGGCCAGCAGGTTGGCCTGAAAGACAGAAAGAAAAAGAGATGCCTATTCGACCAGTTTCTGCATGATGTTTAAAACCCTTATCGGATCAGGTGCTGATTCACTGAGAAGGGATCGTATTTCCTCCTTCTCTCTGGGAGAGAGAAACGTCCCGCCGATGTCGTTGCACCATGTCTTGGCCATCTTGTATTTCTCGTCGCATGTGTCTGGAATACCGATAATGGCCTTAGTGATGTACTCAAGAGGGATGTGATAAGGATGTTCTTTCTTGGGATTCTTCGCCGCATTCATCCGATACTCATTTATCACGTTGTAATAATGGTTCCTGGGAATATCCAGGCGCATATGGATGTTTGCCCTCTCCTCGTACTCGGCCATGTGATCGATAGCCTCCTGGAGCATTGTCCTGTACTTTGAAAAGAAACTAAAACTTGTAACCTCTTCAATCGTTGCAGCCATTTACCCCTCCTCTACACCAAATTTGTGTACTGAATTTGTGTACTAATTCCGTGTACCAATTTTGTGTGCGAATTCCGCGTGCCAAAATCACAGACAGAATTCACCTTAACCTTTAGTGTTGTTGAACAAAGCACGTTCCGGTAAGCTGTTTTCAAAAAGAGGAACTTGGTCATGCACTCACCAAAAATATTGAATAATCTTTCAAATAAGTTTACAAAAGGGGGCATGGGTTATGGTGTCCGGCTTACGCTTGGGACTGCCCCCCTATTTTGTTCTTTTCCCAACTGTCAAAGACAGGGAATCACCTATGTCCAGTAAGGCTGTTAAAGTTGAAGCCCTTAATGACGCGCTTAAAATCACAATGCAGTATGCATCCAGTGAAGATCACAGCGTCGGTAAAATAGATGAGGTCCTGGAAAGCGTTTACCGGACGATCATCAAGTTGCAGGACGATACAAAAATAAAGAATCACCTGCTGCCATAAAGCTCCTTTATTTATTTTGTTCGGGGTACAACAAGTCCCGAACTGTGACGGCTCCATGTGTAGCTTTTTCTATGATAAGTGCGTTCTTCGGCGATGGGATTGATTTTCCGTTTTTTATACGCCAGATTGTGGGTTGTTTTAATCCCGCCTGCCTGGCAAATTCACTATCGCTAATCGAATTATTGGATAAGTATTTTCCTAAAGCATTCATGACGAGACTATATACATGTATGAATGGATAAAGTCAATACATATATGAATGACATCGAATTTGGAAAAACAATTAAAGACGCCCGGACGAAAAAGGGATGGTCTCAAGGGAAGCTGTCCAAGGAGGCTGGAATCTCTCAGGGAAGCATATCCAGGATAGAGGCCGGCAGTCAGAAAAACCTTACAAAGGCGACAAAAGATGCATTGCTTCAGGCATTAGGGATAAATGATGATGACATTGGACGTTTTGGGGGATTTTACCAGTCTACCGAATATAATAAATGGTGCTCAATGGTCATTGATATACTTGAGTCAGAAGCTGTCTATGCAGATGCACTAAAGCAAAACATCTCTGCATTTCACACGGCAACCAAAGCAAAGCAGGAACGCGACCATTTGATTCATGCCCTCGAACAAAGAATGACAGATCAACGAAATGACGTGATACAGGAATACGAGACAAAACTTCAAAATATGAGACTCGAAATGCAGTCCGTCAGACAGATGATTGAAAAACATCAGAAAATGTTTGAAGAAAAGGGTTTTCAGTTACCTACCGCTACAGACGAGGAAGATGGTACGCAAAAATAAGCAAGGGCAACGGCATTGTGTATCTAGACATAAAGCATCCGGCATCGTCAACTAAATTATATTAATATCATAAATTTACTGATTAATACTTAGGTACAAACCCCTTCCAAATATCAGGGTTTACACTCACAATGACATAAGGCATGTAAAGCGGGTCTTTATGATCGGAGCTAATACTAAAATCGAAGAATTGAAAAAGAAAAGGCGCAGCCTTGATCTTATCGCAAATTTCGTCGATGGCTATGCGGAAGGATGGCATTTTGCAGTCAAAGAATGCTTCCGGGATGAATTGGATATCCGCTATACAAAACGCAAAGAGCCGATCCTCATTAATGATCAGCCTCAATACGATATTAAATTTGTCAATGGGAAACAAATCAAGAAAAAAAGAACGAAAGAAGTAATGAGATGGACTCAAGGCCCGTTCTACTCCTTTGCAGAGGGCCATATCATTTATGACACTCCATTAGCATTTCAACAATGGTCCGAGTCCTTAACCAAAATACGGTTGGCTTGTATAATCTTCAGGGCGACACCAAATGACCTGGACAGCTCAGGTAATATGACAAATGGCATGGTTAGCTTTTTATTAAAAGAACCAGATCACCGGAAAAAAACATTGGTGGAGATTGGACAATACCACCTGACTCAGAACAGGTTCGTTGACTATTTAAGAACCGGGAAGATAGACGAAACATCCAAACAGACCTTACCTTCACAAATCTCGTTGTTTTGAGGAATAATGAGCGAATCAAAGACATTCCTTATAAAAGGATCCTCCCCAGATCCTTATGAGGTGACATTCAAAAGGAGGGAGGATCAAAGATTAAATGCATATTGCACTTGTCCTGCTTCTGAATTTGGTATGTATTGCAAACACCGGATAAGAATCCTCAAGGGTTCAACGGATAATATCATCAGCGGAAACAAGAATGATGTGGCCGTAGTTGTCGATTGGCTGAAAAATACTGATCTTGAGTTAATATTGAATGAGTTTGGTAAACTGGAAAGTGAAGAGATGAGAATCAAGAAGGAACTACAAATGGTTAAGAAGATATTGGCAAGAACATTGATTAAATAAAAGATCAATCGATAAAATTTCAAAAGGCCCCGAGAGGGCCTTTTTTTGTTTCTACGCAATACATCTATGAATATTCTTCTTGACGGATACAATTCATACATGTATATTTCCATTCATCGGATGCATGCTGAACCGTTTGACAGTCAACGCCATGGCAAAGAGGCCGCAAAGGCGAATACGACATCGGCGGATCGGCAAGATGAAAACGAAGGCGGCGCCGGTCGTCGCCGGAAGCAAACCTTCTGGAGCCATTAGTCGCACGGAAGGGAAACGGATCTTTAAAGAGTCATCCACTTAGGGCGGGGAAACGATCTCGGAAACGCCGCCGTGGTTAAGGCAACAAGGGCTATCATAATCGGTGCTCGTTCCCAGGGCATAGTCGAAGGAAAGCCGATAGAGGGGAAGAGAAGTAAGGCGGCTTCCCCCCTCGCCCTAAGTGGATGACGAGATTGGAAATCATGGGCCGGGTCTCCTCGTAGGGCGGATGATGATTGACGCGGGTTCGAGTCCCGCCCCGGCCAGCCAAAAACAGGTGATGGAATGGCAAAACAGAAGCCGCTAAAAAATGTCAATTTATGCCGGACATGCAGAAGGTGGCAAAAGCCGATCTGCTTTATTCAGGCCATCCTGGGCATCAGTCCAGGGGGAAAAGGTTGGTGCATTGCCCATTGGAAATGACAGGAGACACAATGAAAAACATAATCCGAGACAAGACGCTGGCCTTTGCCGAAAGGAATTGGAGCATATTTAGCGAATACATTTTTGGCGCCGCGATCGGAATGACCGTTGTACTTGTAATTTTGCTGGCACTTTTCAGAGCAATGATGAGGACATAGAGGTCAATAACAATATTTTTCCACCGGTCAGTGTGTTTGGAATCCTCAAGGAATCCGGAGAACGAAGAGGCGCGGACCAGGCGCGAATGACGAGGGAGAACGCCGCATCCGAAAGCGAGCCCTGGGAACAATCCGATACCGCGGTAAACATGGCGACATGCTCTGCGGTATCGAGTCGAAAGGCGTGACAGCCGGAGAGACGGCGTTAAAAAGATTGATGGGTGAGTTATACGCTCCCTTAACGGGTGGCCTGGTAATCAGGGAACGTTCGACCGCGATGAGCGGCAGCGAAATACCGGTGGAACAGTGCGTATATGACATCCGGGAATAGACCGGAACAATTTGAGAGCACACCCGGGATGATCGCCCGGGTCAATACCGCCATAACAGATCGAAGGTTAACACCCCAAACGGAGCGCGGCGGGTGAAGGAAAGTCACTAACTAAACCTGGAACTAGGACGACAGCTACCCACTCCGAGCACTAAAGAGACGTAGCAACCCTTGTGACTTCTCCGGGTGGAAAGAACCCGGAACAAAAAGAAAATAATTCCGTGCGGCGTGGAAGGACACGCAATCCGAGTGCCACCAAATCCCATGGTAAGGTTCGGAGTAGATAAGCCTAATAAAGCCCTACGGGATAGCCGGTATCAAGCCCGGCCACGGTACTTAATAAGACCCACTGGCAACACGCTGTCATACCTCCTTGATAGGACGCGGCTGATCAGGCCATGCCCCTAGCGGACTCTAAAGGGAACAGGGGCACAACCACGAGAGGACTCAGCATGTACGTACCGACTGGATTTGATGAGAGAGAAGCGATTACAATCCCCCTTCCAAGTAGAGCAGCCACCATGTCAGAGGTTATCGCATTCACCGGGCAGAGGCTGGCAGACGCCCTTCAGGAATATCCAATGAAACGCGGGCAGCATATGAGATGGATCACAACAGGGAAAATTGATTTCAGGCCGGCCGGATCTGTCACATATTATGTATCCTATCAGGAACGGCTTGGTTTTGGGGATTGATCGGTGGAAGCTCAAATAACAGCAAAGGATTTGAGACGGTTGGAGGATAAAATTGACATCCTCCTGACCGCAATGGGGTTGACGGACAAATCCCGGAAGCCCCCTGCTGAGTTGACAAATATGGCGAAATATTCCGTGTTGCAATTCCGTTTGAAATCATCTAAAAATCCAAATCATGGCCGTCAAACAGATAAGAGAGGGTGTGTGGCAAATATCGATCCGGTTGAGTCGTGATGAACTCTACAGGAAACGGTTTCATATCGCTTCCTTCCTGGAAGCAGTCGCCCTTGAAAAAGAGATCCGCAACGAGCTAGGCAAACCCACCAAATCCGTCAACACGATCAGTATTATCTCCGAAAAATACCTCCGCTGGGTATCCATCCACCAATCCGCAAAAACATACCGCGACAAGGCCAAGATGCTCTTTTCTCACATCCTTCCAAAATTCGGCCATCTTCTTCCGGATTATGTCACCAAAGAGATGATCCAGAGCTATAAGGAGTATCGGCTCGATGCGCTGAACCCGGGGTTTGACAAGAAAAAGATCGATCACAAAAACCTGAAGGGAAAACGGGCCATCAACCTGGAGCTGCTTTGCCTCCGGGCCTTGGTCAAGTGGGCATCGGAAGAGGGACTTTGCAATGATGATCTTCCTCATTATAAAGCCTTGCCGTATAGACGCCCTAAACCCGATGTACCGACCACCCAGGAGATCGATGCCATTGTGGAAGCAGCCAATGACCAGTTCCATCGATGTCTGTTCCTCGCCCTCTATCACGCCGGATTGAGATCGAATGAGGCAAAGATTCTGAAGTGGGATGATGTGGATTTCCAATCCGGGTTGATCAGGGTATGGGGAAAAGGAGACCGGCAAAGAGTTGTCCCGATGTCGTCACGGCTTTACGATGAGCTGGAGCTTCATAAAAAAACATCAGAGGATAAGGTCTACGTCTGGGGAAACATCACGACGTTTCAAACGGCCTTTGAGGCAAGCCGACGGCGGGCCGGTGTCCGGAAAACAATCCACCCTCATTCCCTACGCCATGCCTTTGCAACGCACAATCTCGAAGGAGGAACGGATTTGAGATCGATTCAGGACATGCTGGGCCATCAGGAGCTTAACACAACCCAGATTTATACCTCTGTCGCCACCCAGCTAAACAAGAGACACATCAAGAATATCTTCGGATGAGGCGTGGCACCAGGTGCCATTTTGCGCGTTTATTGTTCAATAATACTTTATAGTTGAAAATCGAGTAAATAATTCGTAATCAGCAAGTCGGGGGTTCAAATCCCCCTTCCGGCTCCATAAATTCAAGGGGTTACAGATTTCTGCAACTCCTTTTTTTTGCCATCGTTGGCCCTTATTGGCCCTAATTTTGGCCCATTGGCCCCACGGAAAAAAGCCGTCGCAAAGAACGGCCTTTTCTTTTCTTGCTTCTGCAGATTTCTTATCTGTCGTTAGACAGATTTTACTTGACAGCATGTGTAAAGATGGCCTCTGGTCATTACTTCCTCGTTAAATTTGTTTTTCTTGCAAGATGCAAGAGTTCAATTCGTAATTATGTTTATAATTCGGTATTGGAAAATTTACTATAATATACAAAGTGGTATAAATATCTATAGCGTTGTAATTTCTTAATGTTTAACTATTTTCAAGAATTATCATGTGGTATGGTGATAGCGAGAAATCGGAAAAGCGAACATCGTCCATTAGTTGTTCGGCTCGCTGGAGGCGTTGGGCAGCATGGTTGATCATTGGGTAAAGGGATAATATGCCAGATCCCACTGAGAAGATATACCTCGACTATCTGGACAAGGAAATGTCAATCATGGGCATTTTGTCGACGTTTTGTGCTGCAGTGCTTGTGTTGGTTTTGGATAGGATCGTATCCGCAGATAAGGGCCATCTTGTTGAGCTATGGGCTAAGGGATATCTATTCATCATCGTTGGCTCTGGTCTGATGCTGTTTGCCGCATTGTTCTTCTATCGACAACGATCTCTTCTGGCTTGGTACTATGGCCAAATAAGCCTTTGCATTGCAAAATCCTCAGAAGGTATTGCCGATTGGCTGAGAGAGTCTGATTCATGGGCTACCTGGATTTATTACCGAATTGCGTTTGCATTTTTGATCGTTGCGTTTGTTGAGTACGGCCTTGCGCTGCTCAGCCTAAAGATCCCCAACATCCAGAAATGTCAGTATACATATGCTCAACTGCCGGTGTGGACTGCTATCATCGTACTGACTCCATGGCTTTGGATCTTATCAAAATACCGGTATGAGGAGTCTCCCATAAAACATTTCGTGACTATGCTCAGAAAACGCAGAAGAAGACCAAGGGCGAGATTATGACGGCAAGCAGGCCGCTGAACTAAGCAATCCAGCGTACGTCTTACTAGCCGCCGCTGATTTTTTTGTTGCACCTTTCCTTTGTTAATCTACAATATGACCAGCTACACAATCTATTGATAAGTAGATGTTTTCCTCGATTTTGGGTATCAACCAATCTTAAACAAATATTTTGATGAACTCATGCCCAACATTCAGGCTGGAGCTATTCGAGCGGTTGCCTACTTCGAGGCGCTCAAAGGCGCAGTCATTTTGCTGGCTGCCACTGGGCTGCTGTCCCTAGTCCACCGCAATCTCTATAACATTGCAGCCGTATTCATCGAGCATTCACATCTTAATCCTGCATCAAGGTATCCGCAGATATTCCTAGACGCAGCGTCGAAGCTAGACGATTCCCATTTGCTGCTGCTTGCGGCGGGAGCCACAATGTACTCTTTGGTCCGATTCATCGAGGCATATGGGCTTTTCTTTGAGAAAGAGTGGGCAGAAGTCCTCGCCGCATTAAGCGGCATGATCTACATACCATTTGAGGTACTTGGACTCTCGCATAAGGCAAGCTGGCATGGAGCAATATTGCTTGCGCTCAACGTCGTCATAGTTGGCATCATGTTCCACGCACTTATCAAACGCCGGTCAAAAAATGCACACAATGCTGCATAGATAACCAAGTGAAATTCTCAGCAGGCTACTCGCTGATGAGAGATGGTTTCCTTGTTAAATAGGATTTAAATTCTGAGGATTTCGGGTAGAAATTTGGCTTTTCAAAGAATGAAAAAGTATTCTTTCAGCGCTGTTTGGAAGGATTGCCACGGTCAAATTTGAGAATTGCTTCCTGTAACTGAGCAAAGGAAGCTTTCTTTGCTCATGCCACATTTCGAATAAAAAGTTACAGTTCATTTTCTTGGAAAAGATTGTTTATTTCGGGTTTGAAACATACAGTGCGTTAACATCCGTTTTTCAACTTGTGTGTCTTCCACTCACCTTCCTGATCCGAAGACTAGCCAATCCGATACCATCCATCATCACAGATAACGCACTTCATGTTATCAACGTCCTCTTGACTCAGATGATTTCTTCTTCATATACTCTCCCACACCGAATAGATTATGACTTATCAAAGACATGTTTTAAAAGGGGGGAGAGACATGAGAATTGAGCAATATTTCTGGACAAAAAAGAGTAAGTGGTCGCCGAAAATAGAAATTCACCCAAATGAAAATGTACAACTGGTGTTGCTTTTTGGTGCCATAGACATCTTGAAGAGTAAGCGTACGACAAAGTCATCTTGGAACTTCTTTCCAGATAAGTTATTGATGTATCGGTCAAGAGAGATAAGCCGCGGTTCTTTGAAAAAGGGATAAAGCAAGGGGTGGAGCTGAGAACGGAGTAAAAGACAGCAAGGATCAGTCAGTACTGGTCAGACTTCAGCCGGTAGGAGCAAACCACGTTCGTCCTTGGGCAGCGGTTTCCATTGATCGGGGAGCAGTTCCCTCAAGCGACTGACTGGATGGCTCATGATCCTGCGGAGTATGTCATCAAAGTACTCCCAGGGATTGACGTCACAGGTTTTACAGGACTGGATGAGACTCATGAACAGGGCCGCCGCCCGGCCGCCTCGTTCGCTGCCAACGAAAAGCCAGTTCTTGCGGCCCAGGGCCACGGGACGCATGGCATTCTCCGCCAAGTTGTTGTCCGGTCGAAGCCGTCCATCTTCCAGATAACGGCACAGAGCCTGGCGTTGATTCAGGGCATAGTCCACCGCCTTGCGGATGGGTTCCGACGGAATCGACTGTTGCTTCAGCTCTTCAAGCTTGGCAAAGATTCCGGCAAGGATCGGTGCAGCATGTTCCTGCCGACGGCGCTGTCTCTCTTCTGGTTTCATATTGGCGCAGGGAGTTTCCACCTCATGATAGAGACGGGCAATGCGGGCCAGGATGTCCGTCGCTTCCTGGGGACGCGAAGAAACTGCTTCATCGAACTTTCTCCGTGCATGAGCCCAGCAGCCTACCTCGATGATCCCCTCTTTACGGAATAGTTCATCGTAGCCGCTATAGGCGTCGGCATGGACATAGCCTCGATAACCTTCAAGATAATCGATGGGTCGCCGCTTACTGCGATCAATGGAGAAGTCATAGGCAACAAGCGGGGGATCGGTTCCTCCCTGCACATAGACCCACAGCCTGGCCTTTTTGAGCTTTCCATTCCCTTTGACTTGCAGGGGAATGGGTGTGTCGTCGGTGAACAGGATTTCCGCTTCCCCAATGACGGCCTGCCTGAAGGCCTTTTCCAGTCCGGAGATGCTTTCGTAGGTCTGCATTAGCCAGCTGGCCTGGGTCGCTCGGGGAATCGGCACCCCTTCCCGCTCTAAAATGCCGTTCTGCCGGTACAGGGGCAGATGATCGGCGAACTTGCTGACGATCAGATGGGCAATCAGCCCCACATCGGCTTTGCACCTTGCGACGGGATGATCAGGCATCGGCGCGGAGAGGATGCCGGGGGTTGCTTCGTCGTCCTCCGGCAGGGCGTATTGGGGGCGCTTATAGACGTTGACGATGAGCTTGCCGGGGCGGTATTCCAGTTTCTCCGAAACTTCGACGTTGATCACCTTCAGGGGCTTGCCCGTTTCGGGGCAGGTCTTCTGATCTTCGGGGATGTCCAGCAGGATTTCCACCCGTTCCAGGTGTTCGGGAATGGGAACCCGCCCATGATGCTGGGAGACCTTGCGGGTTTTTGTCTTGACTTCCTGTTCCACAGGCGCTTCCGGCTTTTGATCTTTTCCGGTCTGTTCCAGCGATTGGATTACGATGGAATCGAACATCAGCTGGTTGGGGTTGAGCCGCTCGGACTTTCGGCCATAAAGGCGCCGGAGCATCTGTTCCATCTGATGCTGCAGGGTGGTCAGCTGGCGCTGCAGAGATTCGATCTTTCGGGATAGTTCCCCGATCTGCGCATCCTTCTGAGCGGTCAGTTCTGAAATCTGGGCATCCTTCTGCGCAAGGAGTTCCAGGGCCTGAGGAAGTGTCGAAACCATGGGAGGGTATGTAGCACATTAACCTAATAATGTCAAGTATTTATATGCCTATTTTGTATCTATTCCCCACTTTTTTCGGTACGATTCCTTCCAGCAGCATGGTCAGATCCCGACGCTCGATCAGACCGTCTTCGGTCCACCGCTCCGGAAGGATGAAGCAGCCCCGTTCCAGGCGTTTGTACCAGAGAGCCAAACCATCCCGGTCCCAGTAGAGGAGTTTGACCATGTTGCGACGGCGGTTCACGAAGACGAACAGAGATCCAGACAGGGGATCGGCCCCCAACTCGGATCGGATGAGGCCGCAGAGACCATCGAAAGATTTGCGCATGTCGCAGCGGCCGCGATACAGATAGATGTGGGTTGCCGCCGTCAGACCGAGCACGGGGAGAGGCTCCGAAGCGTTTCAACGACGGTGCGGAGGGTGAAGGGATCGAATCCCCGATCCACCTCGATGGCGAAATTCTTGTCTGGATGAATTCGGATGCCGGAGCCGGTTTCGACCGCTCTTCCGGGAATCAGTTCCAGAAAACCTCCTGTGCAAGGTTCTTGTTCCCGGAGTCGGCGGCGCCAGGCATGAAACTGATGCCGATTGATCTGCTTTTCACGGCAAAATGTGGTGATGTTCAAGCCACTTGCTGCCTGGTCTTCGATGATGGTGCGCCAATGGGCTCGTCGTTCCGCTCTGATCATCATATTTTGCCTCCCAGAAAGAAATTTTTCTTTGTGGGAGGCTATAGCTCAGGGAATGACGGATGTGAAGATGGGTACATCAGACGCTTACCTTGAAGAAACCTGAGCTTTTTGAGGATATTAAGAAAAAGTTTCCAAAAGCTCATACCTTTGGATGTTCTACAGCAGGTGAGATTTACGGCACCCGCGTGCTCGACGATTCTATAGTGGCAACCTGCATAGAATTTGAACGGTCGCGATTCATGGGCTCAAAGATTCAGTTGAATGACGTTGCCGGCAGTTTTCATGCAGGCGAAATATTGGCAGCTTCCCTCGAAAAAGAAGGAATCAGACATGTTTTTGTTCTCTCCGATGGGATCAATGTAAACGGAAGTGAATTAGTCAAAGGCATCATGGCGAATCTTCCCGAAGGTGTAACTGTCACCGGGGGACTCGCGGGAAATGGTGATCACTTTGTAGAAACGTTTGTGTTCTGGGATGACCTTCCTGCCACAAATACAATTGCCGTTTTAGGCTTCTATGGGGACAATCTGAAAGTCGGTTACGGGTCAATGGGAGGATGGGACCCCTTCGGGCCGGAACGAATCATCACTAAATCAGAGGGGAATATACTATTTGAATTGGATGGACAGTCTGCACTTGACCTCTACAAGAGGTATCTTGGAGAACAGGCAAAAGGTCTTCCCGCCACCGCTCTTCTCTTTCCCTTGAGTATAAGGACAAAAAACGGCGATGGCGGTATTGTGAGGACCATCCTTTCGATAAACGAAGAGAACCAAAGCATGACTTTTGCCGGAGATATTCCGGAAGGAGCATATGCTCGTTTCATGAAGGCAAATTTCGAACGGCTCATAGACGGCTCACAGGACGCTGCAAAAACAAGTGCAGACGCGATGGGCTCTGTTCCGACAGAGCTGGCTGTTCTTGTAAGTTGTGTGGGAAGAAAGCTTGTTCTCAAACAGCGGATAGAAGAGGAAGTGGAAGCAGTACGCGACATATTGGGGGAAAGGGCATCTTTAACTGGCTTCTATTCCTATGGAGAGATTTCCCCTTTTAAGTTCGGCGCAAAATCTGCGTTACATAACCAGACAATGACCATAACAACAATTGCCGAGATATAATTCATGGATCGTCCATACCACAGCCTACTGCGGCGTCAGCTCAAGAAGTTTTTTGGAGAATCCTTTTCTGTCCCCGAAGAGTGGCAGCGATTTGTCGAAGCGGTAAATTCCGCCTACTATGAATCAGACGTCGACCGGAATATGCTGGAACGCTCTCTTGAGCTGAGCTCTCGGGAGTTGCTTCAGGCAAATTCAGAAATGAGAGCCATATTCGAGGCCTTGCCAGACCTTTTCTTTCGTTTCACCTATGATGGAACTATCCTCGACTGTAAGGCCGGGAATTCCTCTGATCTCTATATGATAAGGGAAACGATGATCGGTAAAAAAATAGACGACATTCCCATACCTGAGGTACGGATGAAATTTCGTGATGCAGTACGTCAGGTCCAGGAAACCGAGTCAAACACGAATATCGAATACGTTCTCATGTTGGGTGAAGATGAACAATTCTATGAAGCGAGGCTCATCCCTATTCTTGAGAACCAGATAATTGCCATCATCAGAAATGTAACGAAGCATAGACAAGCAGCGAAAGACATTAGTGAATCCCAGCGAAGACTGGCGGATATTATTGAATTTCTCCCGGATGCCACTCTGGTCATCGACAAGGAAGGAAAAGTGATCGCTTGGAACCGTGCCATGGAATCCATGACAGGTATTAAAAAAGAAAAGATGTTGGAAAGAGAGAATTATGAGTATGCAATTCCGTTTTATGGAGAAAGAAAGCCCATTCTCATCGATCACGTTTTGCAATCTGGGGAAAAGGTTCGGGCAAAATATAGAAATTTGGTATGGACAGAATCCACATTGGTAGGAGAGGCTTATATACCAAACCTTCGCGGAAAGGAAACTTATCTTATTGGAACCGCCAGCATTCTTCGGGACATGAAAGGGAATGTTACCGGAGCCATCGAATCCATACGGGACATCACACCTAGGCGGCATGCTGAAGAGCTTTACAGGACTATGGCCAATAGTTCCCAAGTCGGCGTGTATATTGTGCAAAACGAACGGATAGTCTTTGCAAATCCCCATATTACCCAGTGTTTCGGATATACCTGCGAAGAGCTTATCGGTTCCTGTATTATCGAATATGTCCACCCTGAAGACCGTAGCAAGGTGAAGCAACAGGCCTTGAATATGATCAAAGGAGAATCGTCAGCACCTTACGAATACCGGATCATCGACAAGACGGGTCATGTTAAATGGTTCATGGAGGTTGTCACCGCCATCCACTTCGAGTCAACCCCCGCTGTCCTTGGCAGCACGATGGATATAACCGACCGAAAACTGCTTGAGGAGGATCGTAAGCAGCTTGAACAGCAGTTGTTTCAGGTTCAGAAGAGTGAAGCTGTCGGTACGCTGGCAGGCGGTATAGCTCATGACTTCAACAACATCCTAGGCGGCATTACTGGCTACTCGGAACTGTGTTTGACTGAGATAAATGACAGGCCAGAAGCCTATGATTACATTGAACAAGTACTCAAGGCCGCCGATCGGGCAAAAGATCTTGTGAAACAGATTCTGACATTCAGCCGCAAGATGGAACAGGAAAAGAGGCCCACTATTCTCGCTATTATTGTAAAGGAAATGATAAAATTCATGCGGGCGTCCCTGCCAGCAACGATCGAGATCAGGCAAGCAATCGACGAGTCGACTAGTACTATTACCATCATGGCCGATCCTACGCAGATGCATCAGGTGTTGATGAACCTATGCACGAATGCAGGGCATGCTATGAAAGAGACAGGTGGAGTATTGGAGATTGGGTTAAAAGAAATCTTTACGAAGGTGGAATATCCTTTGAGTCCCTTTCTGAAAGATGATTGCTATCTGGAATTATCCGTCCGGGATTCCGGATGTGGGATTCCGCAAGAAAATATAGAAAGAATTTTTGACCCCTACTTTACAACTAAGGAAAAAGGAGAGGGTACGGGGTTGGGGCTGGCAGTCGCGCATGGTATCGTGAAGGATCATAGCGGTGAGATCCTGGTGAAAAGCGAGATAGGAGAGGGAACTATCTTCAGAGTTTATCTGCCTATACTAAGAAAAATGGCAAGGGATCGTGCTGATACGGAAGAAGCGATACCACAGGGAAAAGGCGAAACGATACTGATTGTTGACGATGAAGAGATGTTGGCATATATGAGCCAGGTGATGCTTGAGAAGCTGAATTACAAGGTTGTAGCGGAAACAGACCCTGCCCGTGCAATTGAAACATTCAAGGCAAACAGTAACAATTTTGATATTATCATTACAGACAAGACCATGCCTCACATCACTGGCTTTGAGTTGTCAAAGAAAATCAGAAATATTCGTGTGGACATTCCTATCGTGCTTTGTTCAGGTTTTCTAGAAGAAGAGGATATTGAAAAGCTCAGTATACTCGGTATCAATCAATTGCTTACAAAACCGATAAAGATGAGACCATTGGCAAAAACGATTCGTGATGTGCTGGATAAAGTCAAATTTGTAACTACGAAGACATAATCCATTTACTCAACATCACGAGTGGAAGGCATTGATTCTTAGTGGTGCAGAACGCCACAAATAAGCTAGATGGCATCAATAACGGAAAAGTTCATTCTTAAACGATACTGCTGCGCAGTACCGAAGGGAATATGCCTCACAGCGATTCCCTTGTAAATCTTGCTTTCAATAAATAATCAGCGATCTCGGGATTTAATCGATGGTGCGGACTCGTAGATGCTATACGGGAGCAGGATATCGCAAAATCAATCGTGTGTGGAATGATTCAGTTGGCCTTGGGCAAATTTGATTCGTCAACTTGATAACAATATGATAAAAATTTGTATTGGAATATGGGAACACTTCCCATATTCCCCCATATTTTCCCATGACGTCGACTGCTCGGTTGTTCTGGCGCTGGGTGGAGCCTTCCCGGCGGCATTGTCGTCGTTGCGCTCGACATTGGGCATCGAGGTCGTGGATGGTCTTGACCCTGAGGTCTAACCCGCGCATCCACACAGACAGCGCGCCGCATGGCGTAGACTCGGAAGCGCGGCGCTCGTCGGCGCGCTGATGGTGATGCGCAGACACAGTAAGCGGACCGCTCGCTACAGCGAGCTCTCGCTTCGCTCGTCCGCTTATCGTCGCTGTTGAGCAGCAAGAGGAATGCGCTGATGGAACCACGTCTGAATATCATCACGCTCGGCGTCCGCGATCTTGGACGCGCCGTTTCGTTTTATAGAGATGGACTGAAATGGCCCTTGTCGAGTGCAAGCGTTGGCGACTTCGCCATTTTCAATCTTTCCACCGGCACAGCCTTGGCTCTATACCCGCGTAACTTGCTGGCTGCCGACGCGAACGTCAAAGATCGCGGCGGGTTTGGAGGCATCACTTTAGCCCAGAACGTTTCCGATAAGGAAACCGTTGACCGCGTTCTCACTCAAGCAGTGAAGGCTGGAGGAAATCTACTGAAGCCCGCTGCTACCGCTGAGTGGGGCGGATATTCGGGCTACTTCGCCGACCCCGATGGCCATCCGTGGGAGGTTGCGTGGAATCCCTTTTTCGTGCTGGAGGCTGGGCAGCTCCGTTTGCCCGAGTAGTTGTCATGCTGCCCAACCCATCATTCCACCGGTTCTGAGAAGGAACTTACCTCACGCTTGGTAGATGTATCCCGCACTTTCCGGTGCCAAACATTTTTTAAAAACACGTTCCGGCAAATTTACCAAGTTCTTCCTGAAAGAGAATATCTATTGATTGCCCCTTCCCTGCATTCAATATCAACTAATAATGAATGCAAACTTGCTGTAGAAAATCATGTATGATAGAAAATTACAACGCAATAGCCGATACACTGTCGTTTATGAAATGGACGCTGCACGTTTCTGACAAAAAGAGAGGGGTGGACGATGAGAAAGGCGAAGCTAAAGGTTCTTGTTTCGGTTATTTTGTTCATACTGATTTATGCAACAGCAGCACTAGCGGGAAACGTCATGGTTGTCCCTGGAACCGATTTTCAGCCACAGAGAGATTACAAGAGTTTTAAATTGCAAAAGATGCTCATTCCTAACAAGGGATTTGCCAGCGGCACATTTGGATGGAATGCAGAAAGGAATTCATGGGATCTTAAGAGCTCCCTGCCCATAGAAAATCCATCTCTAATTGGCGGTATTGAACTGTGGAAATGCTACTGGGAGAATCCCTCTCCGGTTAGCGAAAAAATTTCAATCTGGGCAGGCGGTTTTGGTGTAACCGGAGTGAGCTTCGTGTCACCAAAAGGAGTTACTTATACGAACTGTGTGTCAGACGGAACGTTCGAGGGAATGGCTATGTTTAATTGTGAAAAAGAACATCTTCCTGTTGGACAGACAGAATTTGCATCCGGTCGGTATATCTTCAAATTTAAGATGGCCGGTTCCTCTACTCCGGTGACAAGATATTACTATTTAAGCGGCAGTTATCCAACTCAATTCAAAATAACCTACCCGACGATGAATGCAGTGAATGTTTCCAAAACTTTTACTGCCAAATGGCAGGCTGTCGGTGCTGGCTATTATGACTTTTGTTTATATGACTATACGACGGGCAAAGAGGTTTACAACACATTGCTCATAAACACCATTGCGACAAGTTTAAGTCAGACGATTCCGGCCGCAAAACTACAACCCAATACCAAGTATGAGTTAACAATTGAAGCCAAAGCCCCGGAAGTAAACGGCGGGTCAAAGGGCATAAAGAAAAGCGTAGTATTTACAACAGGAAATTAAGATTACACCCAAATTGGAATGGATGTAATTTCCCCCTCATTACACGTTTCGGATTAATAATTTGTAATCAGCAAGTCGAGGGTTCGAATCCCTCTTCCGGCTCCAGTAAAATTAAGGGCTTAGCCAATTATGGCTTAAGTCCTTTTCTTTGACCTTCATTTTGTCCCGTCATTTTCCCGCTTTTTTATTTTCCCGCAAGAAAACGGACCGAAACCCGCCTGGTTATGATGCCATTGCCCCGCCACTTTTTGGATACCCCAAGGGGTAGGAAGGAGTGCAGATTCGAAATATCCAGTATTTCAACCAGATGCCTTGATGTTATTTCATCAATAATTATGGTATATAAAAATATACGCATTTGGTTTGGTGATGGTTTAGTGCTTACTGAAATTGCGATCGAATCTTCTCATTCCTGAGTTGAAGTAAAGCTCCATAACAGATCGACAGATGAGCCACCCTCTCCCAATGCCCGGAATCCTTACGATTCGACTTAAACAGTAGGCATCGTTTTTTAGAGGAGTCCGACATGCCGCCAGCCGCTGTTCGTGTTAAAACAGTGCCCCAGTTCTGGCAACTCCCCATCGGAGTGCTCCTGGAACGTCTGAATTCCAGTTCCGAAGGGTTGAGCAATGCGGAGGCATCCGCCTGCCTGGCCTATTTCGGTCCCAACGAAATTCACGGCGAGCGGAAACAGGTGTTGTTCCTTCAGTTTCTGGCCAAGTTCCGCAATCCCCTGGTCATCATTCTTTTAGTCGCCAGCGTCATTTCAGCCTTCACCGGAGATGCTGCCAGCTTCTTTATCATCAGTACGATCGTTATCATCAGTGTGACCCTTGATTTTGTGCAGGAATATCGTGCGGGACAAGCAGCGGAACGTCTGCGCCAGTCGGTGGCGGTTCGGGGAATCGTATTGCGGGAAGGCAGGCAAATGGAAATGCTGCCCGCGGAAATGGTACCCGGCGACGTGGTGTTCCTCGCTGCCGGCGATCTGATTCCCTGTGATGGTCGAGTCTTGGAAGCAAAGGACTTCTTCGTCAACCAGGCTCTTCTCACGGGAGAACCCTTCCCCGTGGAAAAGGCTCCCGGCGAATTGCCCGAAGAACCGGATATTCTTGCAGCCGGCAATACGGTTCTTTCCGGAACATCGGTCATCAGCGGCACGGCAAGAGTGATGATGTGCCGCACCGGACAGGATACCGAACTCGGCGCGATTTCCGACACCCTTCTCGCTCAAGCCCCGCCCACCGCCTTTGAGCAGGGAGCCCGTCATTTCGGGCTTCTCATCATGCGGATGACCGTTCTCCTGGTCCTTTTCGTCCTTCTGGTCAACGCCTTGTTTCACCGCCCCTGGCTTGAATCTTTTCTCTTTGCCGTGGCTCTGGCCGTAGGACTGACCCCGGAGCTTCTCCCCATGGTGGTCTCGGTAACCCTGTCACGGGGCGCACTGCGCATGGCAGCCAGTAAGGTGATCGTCAAGCGGTTGGCCGCGATCCAGAACCTCGGGAGCATGGATGTTTTCTGTACCGACAAAACCGGCACCTTGACCGAGGCACACATCCATCTGGAACGTCATCTGGATCCCCTCGGGCGTGATAGCGCCCGCGTTCTGGAATTGGCATACCTGAACAGCTTTTTTGAAACCGGATTGAAGAGCCCTCTCGATGACGCCATCCTGGAGCACAGGGAAGTCGATGTCGGCAGTTGGCGCAAGATCGATGAAGTCCCCTTTGACTTCGAGCGCCGCCGGGTTTCTGTGCTCCTTGACAATGGAGCGACCAGGCTGATCATTGTGAAAGGGGCGCCCGAAGATATCCTTCGTCTGTCGGTCAGTTACGAAGTGGATGGACAGGCCGGTCTGCATCCCCTGGACAAGGCATCCCTTGAACGTGTCAACGCGCAGTTTGAAGGACTCAGTAAAGAGGGGTTCAGGGTGTTGGGGATCGCCTTTCGACCGGTGGGCAGGGATCATGAGCATGCCGTCGTCAGCGATGAAACGGAACTGGTATTGGCGGGATTTGCCGCATTTCTCGATCCACCGAAGGAGAGTGCCAGAACGGCTCTGGCAGGACTCCTCGCCGACCGGGTTGCGGTCAAGATTGTCACCGGAGACAATGAACTGGTGACCCAGCATGTCTGCACGCGCCTCGGTCTCCCCGTCACCGGGATGCTTACCGGCGCAGAAATCCAGCATCTGGATGATCAGGCCCTCTTGGCGCGGGTTGAACAGACGAACATCTTCTGCCGCGTGGCGCCCGCCCAGAAAAACAGGATCATCCTTGCCCTGAAGCGGCGCGGCCATGTGGTGGGGTATCTTGGAGACGGCATCAATGATGCCCCATCGCTTCATTCGGCCGATGTCGGCATTTCCGTCGACAGCGCCGTGGACGTGGCAAAAGCATCGGCGGATATGATCCTTCTGGAGCATGATCTTGGAGTGCTCCATGCCGGTGTTCTGGAAGGCCGGCGCACCTTCGGCAATGTCATGAAATACATCATGATGGGCACCAGTTCCAATTTCGGCAATATGTTCAGCATGGCCGGGGGCTCTCTCTTTCTCCCCTTCCTCCCCATGCTGCCGGTGCAGATCCTGCTCAACAACCTGCTTTACGATGTGTCCGAACTGCCGATTCCACTGGACCGGGTGGATGAAGACTATCTGAGCCATCCGCGGCACTGGGATATGAACTTCATCCGCAACTTCATGTTGATTATCGGCCCGGTCAGTTCCGCCTTCGATTTTCTCACTTTCTACGTCATGCTGACGATCTTCCATGCCGGGGAGGAGCTCTTCCGTACGGGTTGGTTCGTGGAGTCCATGGCTACGCAGTTGCTGGTCATCTTTATTATCCGCACCCGGAAAAATCCCTTTAAAAGCCGCCCCAATCCCTGGCTGATCGCCTGCTCGCTGACCGTTCTGGCAGTGGCCGTTTTGCTTCCCTTCAGCCCGGCCGGGGTTCATTTCGGTTTTGTGGCGCCGCCGGCGTTCTTTTTCCTCATTCTGACCGCCATTCTGCTGGCCTACCTGACCATGGTGGAAGGGATTAAACAGTGGTTTTTCCGCCGTTTTGCCGCGGAGTAAAGGGTCCCCTGAAACTTCCGGAAAAGGGTTGCCCTTACTCTCCTTGGGTGTGATGGACAAGCCGACCGCGGACCAAAGGTACAAGTTGAGGCGGGTTTGGCAGGCGACAAAAGGACATGAATCATGACGGGAATTCTTAAAATAGCCTACAAACTGCTGGTGAACGACAGGGGGAAATTCATGGCCCTGTTAATGGGCATCACCTTTGCGGTTTTTCTGATGATCATGATGACCTCGATGTTCTCCGGCATTCTGCACCGTTCCTCGGCCACGATCCACAACATCGGCGCCAAGGTCTGGGTGATTGACCAGGCGGTCAACACCCCGGCGAACAGCATTCCGCTGCCGGGCTACGTGCTGGATGCGGTTCGGAGCATCAACGGCGTCAGATATGCCGTACCTCTCTATTCAGGCGGTGCGCTGGTCAAGCTTTGGAACGGGGTCTATCAATCGGCGACCGTCATCGGACTCGATGACTCCAGTCTGTATGGACGTCCCGAACTTCTCGAGGGGCAGATCGAAGACATTTACACGGAAAACGCCTTCATCGTAGTAAAGGACTCGGAATTCCCCAAACTCGGTAATCCTCAAATCGGGACGGAATTCGAGATCAACGACCACCGGGGAGTCATCGTGGGCATCGCCCGGGTCGCCGCCGGGGGGCTTTTCGGCGTGCCGACCCTCTATACGACCTACAAACGGGCAATCACCTACATTCCCTCCACAAGGTTTACCACCGCGTTCATTCTCATTGAACCGACGAGCAGCGACACGATCCCCTACATCAAACAGCAGGTGAAAGCCCTGGGTTATGAAGCATTGACGAAAGACGAATTCATCGAGAAAACATCCAACTTCTACAAGTACCAGACCGGTGTGGGAACAAATATTCTCATCATGACCGTCATCAGTTTTCTCGTCGGGCTTTCCATCTCCGGCCAGACGTTCTATACCTTCATCCTGGAAAACATGGAGCGGTTCGGGGCGCTGAAGGCAATTGGGGCAAAGGGGAGGGAACTTGTCTTCATGATCCTGTTCCAGGCAAGCTTCACCTGTCTAACCGGTTATGGCCTCGGTATCGGCCTTGCCACTCTGCTGATCACCCTGGCAAAACTCAGATTGCCAAGCTACGCCGCAATGACCAGCTATACGGATATCGGGTTGGCCTTTGTCATGGTCCTGATCATTGCCGGCATCTCGAGCTACATCGGGATCAGAAAAGTGCTCCAGATTGAACCGTTCGATATATTCCGGGGGTAAGATGGCACAACTGGCTGTGCGGGCGACAGAACTGGTCAAATGGTTCGGCGAAGGCGATGTCAGAACAGTCGCCGTGCGAGAGGTAAGTTTTGATGCCTGTTTTGGAGAAATGCTCTTCATCGAAGGTCCATCGGGAAGCGGAAAAACGACGCTTTTAAGCCTGATCTCCGGGATCCTCAGGCCGAATTCGGGAACCGTCATGATCGAGAATAGGGACATCTGGAACATGACGAAGGACCAGCTCGCCGACTTCCGGTTGAACAAGCTGGGATTCGTGTTTCAGGATTACCACCTCTTCCCGCGCCTGACCACGGTGGAAAATGTGGCCATTCCCCTTGTTCTGAAGAGGCTCGAATGGAACAAATCCATTAATGAGGCGATGGAGTATCTGGAGATCGTAGGGCTGAAAGACCGGGCGCAACTCCCGCCAGTTAAACTGAGCGGGGGGGAGCAGCAGCGGGTGGCCATCGCCCGGGCCATTGCCAGCCGTCCCGACATCCTGATCTTCGACGAGCCGACCGCTTCCCTGGATGGCGACACGGGAAGGAGAATCGTCGATTTCGTCAAGAACAGAATTCTGGACGACAAGCGGTGCATCATTGTTGTGACCCACGACAACCGGATCTTCGAATATGCCGACAGGATCATGAAGATGGAAGACGGACGGATCACCCGCATCGAACAACGGAGGGATCATGAGGAATAAGGTCATATTCATCCTTGCCATCATCGGACTGGTGGCCGGTCTGGTGAGCGCCTATATCCTGGGCATCGAGAAAAAGCCCCAGCCTCCGGCGTTCAAACCCGCCTCCAATCCCTATGGCAAGGGAATCTATGCGAACGGAATCATCGAAAGTTACCAGACGAACGGCAAGAATATCAACATCTATCCGGAAGTGTCGGGAACTATCACCAGAATTCTCGTCGCCGAAGGACAAAGCGTGCAGAAGGGAATGCCGCTCATCATGATCGACGATTCCGTGCAACAGGCCGTGGTCGCGCAGCAGAAATCACAGGCGGAAGCGGCGCGAGCGCTCCTGGAGGCCCTCAGGGCTCAGCCGAGAAAGGAACAGCTCGAAGTTGCCAAGGCTCAGGTGGCCTATGCGAGCGCCGGCCTCAAAAGTGCCCAGGATCAGTTGGACAAGCAGCGGAGATCCTATGAGCTCGAGCCGAAATCGGTGAGCAGGGATGTCCTGGACAATGCAGAAAACGCCGCCAAGCTGGCAAAGACCAATCTCGAAGTCGTCCGGAAACAGTATGATCTCACCAGGGCCGGCGCCTGGATCTACGATATCCGCAACCAGGAAAATCAGTACAACGCCTTGACCAAGGCCTATCTGGCATCCAGCGCGCTCCTGGACAAGTACATCATCAAAGCGCCCACCGACGGGATGATCCTCTCCATTAATGCCGCTATCGGCAGTTACATTTCGGCACAGGGCGCCTATGACACGTACACCCAGGGGATGAGCCCGGTCCTCGCCATGGGAAGTGCCACGGAATATCTGGGGCTCCGATGTTACATCGACGAGATCCTGGTGCACAGATTGCCGCAACCGGCACAGATTTCCGCGAAAATGTTCATCCGCGGCACGGACATCAACATTCCCCTGGAGTATGTCCGGGTCCAGCCCTATGTATCGCCGAAAATCGAGTTGTCGGACCAGCGGGGAGAGAGGGTGGATGTCCGGGTTTTGCCGGTTTTGTTCCGCTTCTCGAAGCCGAAAAACTTCACCCTCTATCCCGGCCAGCTGGTGGATGTCTATATCGCGGAAAAATAAACGAAGAAAGGTCCCATGCCGATGGATCGACAACCGACCAGGCCACGAGAAACAACTCTTGTGACGGCAGGCCCAAGAAAAGCCGGAATCTTCGGTGTGCTTGGACTGTATGGGGTTTTGCTTTTCTACCTGGCCGGCTGCGCCATGGGGCCCGATTTTGTCCGGCCCACATCTCCCCCTGTTGATTCCTACACCCAGGGGACGGAGCCGATGGCGACCATTTCCGCAGACGGTCAGACGCAGCACTTTGTCAAAGGCGCGGCGGTCCTTGCCGATTGGTGGCGACTGTTCAATTCTGCGCAGCTCAATGCCGTCATCAGTGAGGCGATCGCCGGCAATCCGACGCTTCAGGCCGCCCAGGCGAGTCTCCGTCAAAGCCAGGAAAACCTGCGAGCGGGATACGGCGTCTTCTTTCCCCAATTTGACGCCGCATTCGATGCCACCCGGCAGAAATACTCCCCCGCCCGCAGCGGCTCCAGTGCAGCCAGCAGTATTTTCAATCTCTTCACCCTTTCGGCGACGGTGAGTTACGCCTTCGATGTCTTCGGCGGCCAGCGGAGGATGGTGGAAGGGCTCCAAGCCCAGGTGGACATGCAGCAGGCCATGTTGCGAGGCACATATCTCACGCTGTCCGGAAATGTCGTAAACACCCTCATTGCCCGGGCGGCCTACAGCGAGCAGATCACGGCCACGGAAGAGATCATCAGTTTACAGAGGGAACAGGTCGCGATTGCCGATGCGCAGGCACGTGCGGGCACGGCACCGTATGCGAACGTGCTCAGTCTTCAGAGCCAGTTGGCTTCTTATGAGGCGACGCTCGCCCCCCTGAAGCAGAGACTCGACCAGACCGAGCACCTCCTTGCCACCCTGGTTGGCTGTGTCCCCGCCCAGTGGACTTCCCCACCAGTCCGCCTAGCCGATCTTGCCCTTCCCAGGGAGATACCGGTAACCCTCCCTTCCGAACTGGTCCACCGGCGTCCCGATATCCTGGCCAGTGAGGCGACCCTTCACAGCGCCGGGGCAGAAATCGGCGTAGCCACTGCGGCATTGTTCCCGAGCTTTACGCTGAACGGCTCCTATGGGCAGAACAGCACGTCGAAGACCGACCTCTTCAAAGGCAGCAGCAATTTCTGGAGTTACGGGGCAGGTGTGACGGCCCCCCTGTTTCACGGCGGAACCTTGTGGTTCAAAAGAAAGGCGGCCCTTGAAGGGTACCAGCAGGCCCTCGCCACCTATCGGCAGAACGTTCTTGGCGCTTTTGCCCAGGTTGCCGATGCCTTGCGGGCCCTGGAGCACGACGCGGAAGGCCTGCGCGCCCAGTCTCAGGCCCTTGAAACAGCGGCGGAAGCTCTCCGGCTCATCCAGGCGAATTATCAGGCCGGCGTCGTCAGTTATCTCCAGATTCTCATCGCGAATGGTCAATACCATCAAGCACGGCTCGGCTATCTTCAGGCGCAGGCCCAGCGCCTTCAGGACACGGTCGCCCTCTTCGTGGCTCTGGGCGGTGGGTTAAGTGACATTGGAGAAGACGAGAAGGATATTGCAGAAGACGGTATTCAGCCACCTCCTCATAAGAATTCCTTGCAATAAGGAAATTATTTGTATGTTGCCAGAGTAAAGGGGTTGCTGTTCGATTGATCTTTAAAGGGATAGGAAGTTTTTCTAAAAACTAGATATCGATGGATCTATGATTGGTTGTGCATCGATGATTTTTATATTTTTTTACTCGTGATGAGCAAAATACATAATTTAAATCTGATCATGGGTCGTCTCTTAATCTTCATGCTGAGGGTAATGCGAAGCTTCAGCCGCAACCAGGGGCTCCTGTTATCCGGTGCTGTTGCCTACTATACTCTCCTGTCGATCGTCCCCTTGTCTATCCTTGTCCTTGTTGTCCTCACGCATTTTATAGAAGAGCAGCTGTTGATTGAGACCGTATCAACCTATCTGGAGATGGTGATTCCAAACTATGCAGCGGCATTGACCCAGCAGGGACGGGCATTTCTTGAATACCGTAAATTTGTTGGCATCATCGGTTTCATCGTCATGCTGTTTTTCAGCTCCGTAGCCTTTTCCATGCTTGAAAAAGCCATGGCGGTAATTTTTCACCAACCGGTAAGAATTCTACGCCGCAGCTTTTTTATCTCAGCCGTTATTCCCTATGTTTATATCTTCATGATGGGCATTGGCATCGTTCTGGTGTCGTTTATTGTAGGAGCAATCGAGACACTTGAAAGCCGTCTTTTTTCATTTCTGGGCATGGGTTTCAAATGAATACCACCAGTGAACTGGTGGTATCCTGAGACCCCCTAAGGGGGGTTCTCAGGTGCCAACTGCTTGGTTGGCTGTGTTTATCTAAAGTTCCGTATCTTCTTCCTGAGATTCCTGTTGCTCTTGATTTCTGATATACTCTCGTATCTTTTCTTCATCTAATCCCACGGTGCTGACACAATATCCGCGAGCCCAGAATGTCCGACCCCGAACCATTCGACTGCTTTTGGTTCCAAAGCTCATCACTTCGGAAGCACTTTTGCCTTTCAGAAGACCGATAATATGTGCCACTGAATATTTCGGCGGTATCGAAACGCAAAGATGAATATGATCCGGCATCGCGTGCCCTTCTATAATCTCTATCCCTTTGATTCTTGCCCATTGCTTGATGGTGTCGATAACAATCCGCCGTTTTGAACCGTATAGGGCTTTGCGTCTGTACTTCGGTATCCAAACTATATGGTACTTACAATCCCAAACCGAGTGTGCTAATCTATGAAAACGTTCCATTCTCGAAATCTCCTTTTTTGAGCAGTTGGCACTCTCAATCTAGGAGATTTCTCTTTTCTCGTCACTAATCAATGGCACAGCCATTATTCATACCACTGGCATGCCAGTGGATTATTCCTTCGATTTAGAAGGCGCTACTGGCGTGGTACTTTATATCCTGGGGATCGTCGGCGAGGTGATGATGCTTACATCCTTCTACTTGGTGATGCCCGTGAGACGGGTCAAATTCCGTTATGCGCTCATCGGTGGGTTAACCGCAGCGGTGTTATGGGAGATCATTCGCAGGGTGCTTGTCTGGTATTACAAGGTCATTTCCATGGTAAACGTCATATATGGTTCTATCGCCACGACGATCATATCCCTTCTCTGCATCGAGGTGGTTGCAGTAATTATGCTATTGGGGGCCCAAGTTATTACAGAACTTGAAAGCAAGCCAGAAGAACCGGGCAAGGATCATAGATCAATCAGCAACAAAAACAATAACAAACAAGATTGTTTAAACAACGACTGAGAAGGAAGGCAAAGTCTGATTTTTTGATCACCGTTGTCAATTTCGGAAAGAAAAACTTTCTCCAATCATTGACAAACATCAAAATCGTGACTTTTATAAGAATACCTGGAAGCGCTCTCTATCATGCAAATTCCCAGAAATGGAGGTATTTTTTTTGCGGCAAAGAGACAAGATAATGAAAAAATACAGCAACAGGCATATAATGGATTTAAAAAAGCGAAAGGGGGTTAGGAAAAATGCTATTGAACTTAACTGACGAACAGAAAAATTCTGTAAAGATTACCTATAACTCTAACCGCTTTGTTGTCAATATAGGTAAAAATGATCCCATACTTAGAGAGTATTATTCAGTGGACAATATGATGAAGGAATTCGACGAGAATGGCATTCAAAAAGCGGAATTTGATGACAGGGCTCACTTTATGTACGAACAGAGATATGAGTTCAGTATAAATCATGATAAGAAAGAATCATTGCATTAGCCACGCGACAGTTTGATTGTCGTTAATCGCCAAGCACAATGCCGGTTGAATTCAAATGATTTGAAGGAAACCGGCATTTTTTTTGACCATCCTTTGTCAATCAGCCGCACATTTTCTGTCTCTTCGGATTATTTACCGCTATAAACCAGCCTTGCCGGTAAACGACAGATTCCTCCAAAATCAATCCCCTTTCCAATTTTAAATTCCATTGACTTCAAAAATAAAAAAATGATAGGGGTTGCGATAATTGCTTTTCGCCAGCGACTATTTTTACAAACCAGCCCCCAGCAAGGAGGTTCCAATGCTCATTATTCGGCAGATGCAGGTCAGTTCCATGGCTGTTTTCGCCTATCTTGTCGGTGATTCGGATACGGGTGAGGCCCTGGTCATCGATCCGGCAGCCAACATCAGCGGTATTCTCTCTACGGCCGCCAAAAACAACCTGCAGATAAAATATATTGTCAATACCCATGGGCATGTGGACCACATCAGCGGGAACAAGGAAATGAAAGAGAAAACCGGCGCACCCATCATTATTCATGAAGGGGATGCCTTCATGCTCGGCCACACCCCCCCCATGCTGTTGCAGATGTTCGGAGCGGAAGACTCCCCGCCTGCCGACATCACGGTGAAGGATGGCGATGAGATTAACGTGGGCAAGGTCTCTTTGAAGGTTATCCATACACCGGGACATTCTCCCGGAGGTATGTCCCTGTATATTAAAGGATTTGTTTTTACCGGCGATACCTTGTTCGTTGAAAGCGTCGGTCGAACAGACCTGAACGGTTCGTCCGCACCGCAGATGTTTCGTTCCATCAAGGAAAAGCTGTTTACATTACCGGACGATACCCAGGTATTGCCAGGACACAACTATGGCAGAACATCCACGTCAACCATAGGTCACGAAAAACGTTCCAATCCCTTTTTGCGGTGAAGGAAAAAGAATTCGGAGGAAGGAAATGAAAAAGATGGGCCTGATTAAAACCCGTTTTGAAGGACTGAAATTGTCTAATGTCGGAAAGGTTCGAGATATCTACGACCTTGGCTCCCATCTTCTTATTGTGGCTACGGATCGGATCTCCGCTTTCGATGTGGTCATGCAGGAACCCATTCCGGATAAGGGGAAAATCCTGACTTCGATGTCCGCTTTCTGGTTTAGTAAAATGGAGGATATCGTCGGGAATCATCTTGTTTCCATCAATCCCGAGGATTATCCGACAGAATGCGCACCCTACCGGGAAGAGCTTGAAGGGAGGAGCATGCTGGTCAAGAAGGCGTCTCCTCTTCCCGTGGAATGTATCATTCGCGGTTATCTGAGCGGGTCAGGATGGCAGGATTATCGACTGAGTAAAACGGTTTCCGGCATCCGGCTTCCCGACGGCTTGAAGGAATCCTCCAAACTGGCCGTCCCGATTTTCACCCCATCGACCAAAGCACCTGAGGGTGAACATGACTCCCCCATTACCCGCAAAGAGACGGAAGACATCCTGGGTGTCGAAAACACGGCAAAGATCATTGAAATCAGTCTCGCCATTTACAACCGGGCGTCAAAGATCGCCGATGAGGCAGGAATCATCATTGCCGACACGAAAATGGAGTTCGGCCTGATTGACGGGAAACTGATTCTCATTGATGAACTGCTCACGCCTGACTCCTCCCGCTTCTGGCCTAAAGCCGATTACATTGAAGGCCGTCCACAGAAGAGCTTCGACAAGCAGTTTCTCCGTGATTATCTGCTTTCCCTGAGTTGGAATCAAAAACCACCGGCTCCAAACCTCCCGGAAGAAATTATCATGAAGACCCGTGAAAAATATGAGGAAGCCCTGAAGCGTCTTGTGACGCAATGAAAAATGCCGGATCAAAGAAGTTTTCAGGCGGCACAACAGAAGAAACGCGGGGATACTTCAAATTTAACACATCAGGCGCATCTTCGAGATGAAGATGTTGTATCGGTGCAAGGAGCGCTTTGAATGTGGAAGGGGATAAGTTTGTTCCAAACCTTGACAACGGGAACACCCGTTATTACCTTTTAAACCGAAAATCCAACAGGACTTTCAACAGGTCGTTTTTCCGCAATTTGGGGAACCGGGAAAACAAAACGTCGGAAGCCTTCGCCTTCGGCCCTCCCCTTTGCCATCAGGATAGTCACAAGATTTGCATAGACGTTTGCATCACTAGAAATGAAGGAAGCTCATGAGCACAATGGTAAAAACTTGTTATTATGAGGTCTTAGGGGTAACCCGGGAGGCCACCGAGGACGAAATAAAAAAGACTTACCGCAGACTGGCCATGCAGTACCATCCAGACCGCAATCCGGGAGACCAGGAAGCTGAAGAGAAATTCAAGCAGGCCGCCGAGGCTTATGAGGTGTTGAGCGACCGGAAAAAGCGGGACATCTATGATCGTTATGGACATGATGGTCTCAACAGCACCGGATTCCAGGGGTTTTCCGGATTTGACGACATTTTTTCCAGCTTCGGAGATATTTTTGAAGATATCTTCGGATTCAGCAGCTCCCGATCCCGAACAGCGGGGCGTGCGGGCGCCGATCTTCGGTACGATCTGACCTTGACCTTCCTGGAAGCAGCCTTCGGGACCGAAAAAGACCTTAAAATCCGCAAATCCGTTACCTGCATGGAATGCCACGGATCAGGCGCTGATCCCGGATCGGAGATCAGAACGTGCAGTTATTGCGGCGGCCGGGGCCAGGTTCTCCAGAGCAGCGGTTTCTTCAGCATTCGCACAACATGTCCTGAATGTCGCGGCTATGGTAAAATCATTGTCAAGTATTGCAGTTCCTGCCATGGCAGCGGCAAGCTCGCCCAGGAAAAAACAGTCCATGTAAAAATACCTGGCGGCGTGGAAACAGGTTCCCGGCTCCGTCTTCGCGGCGAGGGTGAAGATGGTGAATTTGGAGGGCCGAGCGGCGATCTCTATGTTTTCCTCTCTGTTGAACCTCATGAATTTTTCGACCGAAGGGGCTATGACGTCTACTGCAGAATCCCAATCTCCTTTGTGCAGGCCGCTTTAGGCGCAAAAATCGAGGTCCCCACACTGACGGGAACGGAAAAGTTGAAAATTCCGAAAGGAACGCAGAACGCCACACAGTTTCGCCTGAAAGGAAAAGGCATCCCTCACATCAAAGGATTTGGAAGTGGAGACCAGATCATCGAAACAACGGTTACCATCCCGACTTCTCTGAACCGGAAGCAGGAAGAACTTCTGCTTGAATTTGCTAAACTGGACAAAAAATAATGGAGGTATAAGGATCGTGTTTAAGTCATTCGTAAAGAGAACCTTGTTCGCAATTTTGTCGATATCCTTGTTTTTCCTCAGCTCTGGATGTGGTGTGGAAACAGCCATCGTTGCCGGTGGCGCCGCAGTGGGTGCGGGAACTGGCACCTTTTTCTTTGTCAATGGGGAATTAAAGACGGACTATCCCTATTCTTTTGATAAGGTCTGGACGGCCTGCGAGAAGACCGTCGCGGATATGCATGGTACGGCCGTTGATCCCAAGAAAGAAATCAGCGAGGGGACGATCTCCACCAGAATCAACGATGAAACGGTGAAATTTACGGTAAAATACAAAGATAAAAATCTGACGACCGTAGGCGTCCGTGTAGGAATCATGGGGGATCAGAACGCTTCGAAAATGATGCACAACAAGATCAGCGACAATATTCCCAAGGGTTGACAGGGCCAGTCCGGCTGTCCACTTCTACCCTATGAGCAGGGTGAGATTGCCCTTATTTCACCTGAGAAACAACGCCTCACCCTGCTAATCTCCCTTGCTTTCCAATCCATAGGCCTTGATTTTCTTGTGCAGATTGCTTCGCTCCAACCCAATGGACTCTGCCGTTTTTGAAATGTTGCCTTCAAATTCACGGAGTTTTTTTGCAAGATAAGACTTTTCAAAATCCATTTTGGCTTCCCGAAACGAACCGGCAGCAAAATCCAGCCCAAAATCCCGAAATGGCTCCACTTTATGGCCCTCTTTAGGAAGCGGAGGGATATCTCTTGCGGATATGACGTTTGAGGTCGACAAAATGGCCAGCCGTTCAATAAAATTTTTGAGTTCCCGCACGTTTCCCGGCCATGAATGCTCCATTAAAAGGGCAATGGCATCTTCTCCAAGGACTTTTTTGGGTTCCCCCTCCTTCAAGGCATAATCGTTTAGAAACCGTTCCACCAGCAACGGGATGTCTTCCTTTCGATTTCTCAGCGGCGGGACACTCAAGGGGATGACATTAAGCCGATAGAAAAGATCCTGTCGGAATCGCCCTTCTTCCATTTCTTTTTCAAGATCTTTATTCGTGGCGGCCAGCACCCGGACATCGACCTGGATGACTTTGTTTCCGCCGACCCGTTCAAACTTCTTCTCCTGCAGGATTCTCAATATCTTGGCCTGGGCCTTCAGGCTCATGTCGGCCACTTCGTCGAGAAAGATGGTTCCTTCATGGGCCAGATCGAATTTCCCTCTTTTTTTCTCCGTGGCCCCGGTAAAAGCACCCTTTTCATGACCGAAAAGCTCACTCTCAATGAGTTCCTCGGGAATCGCGGCACAATTCACTTCAACCAGGGGTTTGTCCGCCCGTTTGCTCTGGCGGTGAATGGCCCGGGCGACCAGTTCCTTGCCCGTTCCGTTTTCCCCCATGATGAGAATCCAGGCATTCGTGGGAGCCACGATGGAGATCATTTCCTTCAGCTCCATAATCGGGAGGCTGCCGCCGGTCAGTTCATATTCCCGGCTGACCTTCTGTTTCAGTAAAATATTCTCCTCTTCCAGCCGGGACATATCCAGGGCATGTTTGAGCGTGAGAATGACCTTCTCCAGAGAAAGAGGTTTCTCGATAAAGTCGAACGCCCCCAGTTTGGTCGCTTTCACCGCGGTTTCAATGGTTCCATGGCCGGACATCATGACCACCGGCAGTTTAGGATGCTGATTTTTGGCTGTTTTCAGGACTTCCATCCCATCGATTCCGGGAAGCCAGATATCCAGAAGAACTAGCCCGGGAGGTTCCTCATCGAGGATTTTTATGGCCTCTTCCCCGCTGTTCGCCGTCAGAACCTCATAACCTTCATCAACAAGAATATCCCCCAGGGATCGGCAGATACTCTCTTCATCATCGACAATAAGAATATTTTTCAGCATACGGACTTTTATCTATCTTTTGGAATAAATTTTTTAAAATAATTTCGAATGGTTCATTTCATAATTGCGACCACGGTCACAATACCTTTTGCCGGACTACATCACGGTTTCCGCCGCCACGGGAAGATCAAAGGTGACAACCGTGCCGCGGGGTTCGTTGTTGGAGATGGTTATATGCCCGTGATGATCGGAGATAATGGAGCTGACGATGGCAAGTCCCAACCCCGTTCCGCTTTTCTTCGTGGAAAAGTAAGGTTCAAAGACCTTCATTTTGTACCCGGAAGGAACCCCGCAACCATTATCGGCAACCTCTGTGACGGCCAGATTTTTCCCCCTGTCATAGATCGTACGGATTTTTATCGTTCCTTCACTTTTATTCACAGCGGCAACGGCATTATCCAGAAGGTTGGTCATGACCCTCTTGATCTGCTCTGAATCCAGGATCACCTTCGGCATCTCTTCGCTCAGCTCAAACTCAAAGAGGATATCCTTGTGAGCATCCTGGTAAAGAGTCACGGCATCGGTAAGCGTTTCATTCAGATTGCCTGGAGCGGGACGCGTTACAGGCATCCTGGCGTAACGGGAAAATTCATTCACCAGATTCTTCAAAAGTTCAACCTGATCAATAATCGTTCGGGTGCACTCATAAAAGATGCCTCCCTGATCCCCTAGCTGCTCCCCATATTTACGTTGAAGCCTCTGGGCGGACAGTTGAATCGGCGTTAAGGGGTTTTTGATCTCGTGAGCCATTCGCCGGGCAACTTCCCGCCACGCCGCCGCCCGCTCCGCCTGCTGCAGCTGGGTCAGATCTTCAAAGACGATCACCATCCCCATCTCATGGCCCTCGTCATCCCTCACAAGGGTCAGGGTCATGAGAATGGTCAAGGCCCCGTCCTTGAGCATCAGTTCCAGCTGTCTCTCGATCTGCCCCTTTGGACTTTTCTCCAGATCTTTCAGCAGGACCTCGGCCAGAGCCATATGCTCGCTGAGCAGGATGTCTTCATATCGTCTGTTGATCACCCTCTCCAGCTTGATATCGAGCATTCTTCCCGCGGCTCCGTTAATGGTCGTAATAAATCCTTTTTCGTCAACGGAGATCACGCCGGCCGAAACGTTATGAAGAACCGTTTCCATATATTTCCGGCGCTGTTCCAGATTCATATTGGCCTGTTCGAGATTTTCCTTGCTCTCCTTCAAATCCCTTGTCATCGAATTAAAGGAATCCACAAGAACTCCGATCTCGTCACCGGCAACAATATCAATCTGACGACTCCAGTCTCCTTTGGCAATGCGCTTTGTCGCATCGGCAAGATCAAGAATCGGCACCGTAATTCCCTTGGCCATGAACAAACCGAACCAGGTTGCCGAGAAGATAATGAGCAGCGTGATAATGGACAGGGTAATCAGGTAACTGATCTTGATGGGATTCTGCATCAGGTGAAGCTGACCGTACTGCTCTGAAGCCTTGGAAACGATGGATATTTTATCAACAATTTCGCGGGGGATGAAATAGCTGACCACAACGGCGCCAATGACTTCGGAAGGATGGGCGTTGGAATAAATGGGGACCAATCCACTGATGAATTCCCCGTTCTCCGAGGGCTGAATGATGGACACCTCATTGCCGGTAAAAACCTCTTCCATAACCTGAGGGGTTGGAGATAAGGGTTTGATGTCACCTTGCTCCGGACCAACAAACACCATGCCTTTTGTGCGATCATCCAGGTATATTTCCACAACCGAGGCCTTGATCTGCTTCTGCCGCTGCTGCACCAGCGTTTTCAGATAGTCGACCCTTTCTCCTTCATTGAGTTGATTTTCCATGATGTCGGCGCTCAACTGGCCGGCATGATACTTGGCATTTTCTTCATACTGCCGGTAATAGATCTGAGCAACTTCCAGAGTTTTGTTCAGGGCGTCGCCCACTCTCACATTGAACCAGTTGTCAATACTGAAGGACAAAAAGTTACCCGCCACCAGGAAAAGAAGGATGGTGGGAATGAGAGAAAGGCAGACAAAAGCCGCCACCAGCTTCGTCCTCATTTTTGACCCGACAACCCCCTGCCGTCTTTCAAAAACGAGCTTCACAACATTCCGGATAATGAGAAAGATCAGCAGGATAATCAAAATGATATTGATGTTGATCAGACCGAAAATCAGGATATTGTTCGACTCGGGAAGCAGGTACTCTTCGTGAAACAGGGAATGTTCAATAAAAGAGAAGCCGATGATGAACAGCACCGTTACGGCAATCAGGATGAGATCGCGACGCCTCCTGCTTCGTTCCTCGGGTCCGAGCGATATGCGGTTATTCTTTTTCATTTTTGTAGGCGAAAAGGCTGGACATACCAGTCTGTCTCAAAATCCCGGAAAGATAAAAATATCCTGAGGAATTCCGCATAAAAGGGTAAGCGGTAATTCTCCCATTCGAGTTTGATGCGTGCGTAGTAATTCTGATCTTTGTTCAGATTCTTGATGTTTATGATGGGGACTCCATTGATCTCGGCCACCGCGAGTCTGGCCTTCTCAAATTCCTGAAAGCTCTCTGTCGTTCTCGGAAAAGTTGAAGTCACAAAAAAGGTTTTCTTGACTTGATTGTACTTGATGTTCTTTATCACCTCAAGCTCCACCAGTCTTTCATCAAGCCAGAACTCTTTATCCCGATAGAACTCTATTTTAAAAGAAAACGTCGTGGAGACGCCGGCGAGGATTGCCTTTTCAATATCCGGTGAGAAACGGGACACTCTGGCATAGGCCAGCACATTCATCTTGTCGTTCGTAACCAGCACATCCTGTATTTTCATCCCTTCGGAATTATTACTCGCAACCAGGTGATAAAGGAAAGGAGCGAGAAATAAAACAAGGATGGCCATCAATAGGATTGGAATTTTACTTTTCATGATTTTCTACTTCATTTTCTTCTTCGAATCTTGAACTTCGTCCGGAATAAAAAGCTTTCCTTATTAAGGTACGGTCAAAAGGAATTTTCCATGTTCGTTTCTAACAGGATTGACACTCCCGTGCAACTTCCTTTTAAGGAACGGGATGTTTCAGATTCTTCACAATTCTAATGAGGAATTGCCCATTTTCGGCATCTTCTCTCTGAAAGGATATTTGTTCCGCTTCATAAAGATTATATTCTTTAACCATAAGCTGCTTGCGGATTTCCAGCGAATTTAAAACGGACTCTCTGGCATTCCTTGTGGCAAAGGTCAAAATCATTTCACAGGCCGGCTCCAGATCGATTGCCTTCCAGAAAATTATTTCCGTATCCATATTCCTTTCCATTTCTTTCAAAGCGTTGAAATATTCCTCGCCATGCAGCAACGCAAGCTTACCGTAAAAATAAAAAAATGTAAGAAATTAATTTCTCGAAATCCGCCAAAGATCACCCGCAGAAGAGTCCGGAAAATTTTCCTTGAAAATAGAACAAATGTTCTATTTAATAAACTTGCGGACCGGAGCAAAGGCTCCGCACTGAAAATCGGCCGGATTCCTGCCGGGACATCGGTCCCTGGGGAGGGTTTCCGGGACGGCAGGGAAATATGATGAACGAGATGATCTTCAGCCTCTCTTCCTGGCCCAGGGCCATTGTCCATATCGATGGGGATGCCTTCTTCACCTCCTGTGAAGAGGTGATCCATCCGGAGCTGAAAGGCAAACCCCTCATTACCGGCGGAGAACGGGGCATTGTAGCCTGTGCCAGTTATTCCGCCAAAAAGAAGGGGGTTACCCGGGGCGTCCCTCTCCATCAGGCAAAGGTCCTCTGTCCCGATCTCATCATCCTGCCCTCCGATTATGAAACCTACAGTCTCTTTTCCCGGCGGATGTTCAACATCATGAGACGCTTCACCCCGGACGTGGAAGAGTACTCCATCGATGAGGCCTTCGCCGATATTACGGGAATGCGCCGGGTCCTGCGCTCTTCCTATGTCGGAATTGCCGAGCAGATGAAAAGGGCCATCGAGAGAGAACTGGGGCTCGGCGTTTCCGTGGGGGTCAGCCTGACCAAGGTGCTGGCCAAGGTGGGTTCCAAGCATCAGAAACCCAGCGGCTTGACGGTCATTGCCGGCCGCTCCATCGCCCGTTATCTGGAGCATCTCCCCGTCGGAAAGGTCTGGGGGATCGGCCCCGCCACAACCAGTTATCTAGGAAAACTGGGGATCAGGACCGCCCTGGACTTCGCCCGGATGCCGGAAGCCGCTGTGCGCAATCGCCTCACCAAACCCGGCATTGAAATCTGGCGGGAGCTGCGGGGAGATTCCGTCTATCCCGTGATCCCCCAGGAGAAAAGCGTCTATGCGTCCATCAGCAAGATGAAGACCTTTGCTCCTCCATCTTCGGACCGGGAATACCTCTTTGCGCACCTGCTGCGGAATCTGGAGTCGGCCTGCATCAAGGCCAGGCGTTACGGCCTCGCGCCGCGGAAGATCCTTTCCCTTCTCAGGACCCAGGAATTCCGCGATCGGGGCAGTGAGGCCATCCTGATCCGCCCTTCCGCCCTTCCGCTGGAACTCTCCGGCCTGCTGAGGGAACTGTTTGAAATGCTCTACCGGGAAAAAGAACTCTACCGGGCAACGGGAGTTGTCCTGCTGGAGCTGAGGCAGGACACCAATGTCCAGTATTCCCTTTTTGAAAGCCCGATGAAGGCGGAAAAGATCCGGGAGCTTTATGAAGCCGTGGACAGCCTGAGCGGACGATATGGCAAGCACACCCTGCACCTGGGCGCCTCCCATCCCCTGGAGCAACAGGGTAAGGGAAAGCGGGGCACGCCCACCGTGCGGGAAGAGAGCCGTCTATACGGCGAGACACAGCGTCGTCATCTTGGCCTGCCGATTCTCCGGTTATCGCAAGACCGATAGAATCAAAGGAATAATTTCGGTTCATGTTTCAAGATGGCATTCATCCCCGGCCAGTTTTTCAATGGACGGATATCTGACTTATTCCACCAAGCCTGACTCGGATTGCTCTTTAGCGGCAACCCGGAAATCAAAAGCCCAGTTAGCAATGTAGGTTCTCCATGGGACATTCCAAATTTGCTCTATCGGATCCGGTTTCGAAAAATAGGGCGAAGCACCTCTTAAGGATTTTTTAATTCGTCCTGCAGCAAGATCCCTCTTCGGATGCCTTGTGCCTAGGGATGCGCTTTTCAGAAGGTTATCTCCAACATTAAGAAATGTTAAAAAATGTAAATATTCGCATTGACATGCCCCCACTTGTCGTTCATTATTTATCATAATTTTAAGAATTCTATGATTGGGAGGTGGACATGAAAAATCCAAGAAAAGAGATTCTTTGGTTAGGAGTCATCGCGGTATTGGTCTTCATACTCTGCATGCCGATATCTTCATCTGCTGCTAATGAGGGTGTACCGGATAGCGTACCAGCAGGTAAATTTATACAAGATGGAGTTATAAAAGATGTAACCGATAGCATATCCAGTAATCTTGCAAAAGATGCCCTCGTAGGAGAGGCAGCCAATGCGGCATCGGCTAGTGAAGGGATAAAAGATGGGGGGGTACAAGCTGCCGTAACGGAAGCTACCCCATGGGGTGCGCCGGTTCTGGTTTCGCCGAACTCCGGAACGGCACTTTATCATTATCCCAGAGCTACAACATTGGCATGGAAACCGGTAACCGGTGCCACATCCTATAAGGTGGAGCGGGCATATTATTCTGGCGGCACATGGCATGCCTATTCAGCGGTGACAGTCACTGGCAACACCAACTGTAAATATACATTCAATTTTGTTGGTGATCAGCAAGGACGCTGGCGGGTGACAGCCTATAAGCCATCAGTATACTCCACCCCCAGTGCCTGGTGGACGTTCTCGTACAACACCAAGCCTCAAATGGAGACGCCCATTCTTACAAATCCGTATCCCAACGAAGCCTTTGAACACTACCCCCGGCAAATAACGCTGTCATGGAAAATGGTTCCTGCCGCGGTGGGTTACAAGATAGAAATCGCCTATTGTCTCTCGGATAAAGTGACATGCTGGAACTATACTCCCGTCACGATAACGGACGCACTAAAATCCTACTATACCTTCAATTTTGTCGGTGCACAGCCGGGCAAGTGGCGTGTCACTGCGCTGGGAGCTCCCACTTACCGAGATTCAACTCCTAGTGCTTGGAGATGGTTCAGTTTCGGCATCTAAGAAGCGCTTTTTATTATAAGGAAAAGTTCATCGTAAACATATCCATAAATTGAGAGAGGGGATATTCCTGTGATGACTGGAATATCCCCTCTCTTCAGCGGCAGATTCACTTGATCTTACCGTTTGTTTTCTGCAATTATCTTGATCAACTATCAAAATTTATTCTGATTAAAACGAGACCTTTTCCGGGACCTTGATGTCCAGTGCTTTTTCCAGCCATTCCGCCACCAGGCGACGATGGCGGAATTTTCCAGGGGACTCCCAGCACAGCATGACGGCATCCGGACCAAGGTCTTCATAAACCTGCCGCGGGTCCAGTTTTGAAACCCTCCTGACAAAATCCAAAAATTTATCTTTCTGAAAAGCAATTGTTTCTCATTATCGTCGGATGCTGTATAGTGTGTAAGAATGGGGAGCATGGCTCAAGAATGACGATAAAAAAATATATTGGTGATTTCCTCAAATATCCTTGAAGCATTCGAAACAAAGGTTTACCAAGATTTAAATTTTTTTGTGAGCGGCTCTGCCTTATTGAAAAGGGAATGCCATGCTTTTCCGCACCGTGATTACCCGATTTGGGGTCATCAAACTGACAGGGATTTTAACGGCCTTTTGTGTCGTTCTTTCCCTGTCGTTTTACCTGGCATTTGCCTTTGTTGCCGGTGAAGTTCGCGGTATCGGTATTTTTCTTTCCCTCTTGATTCCCTCGTTGGTTGCGCCTCCCGTCTGTATCCTCCTTTTAAGACTTAACCGTTCTCTCTATCGGGTTCAAGAAGAGCTCTTGAGAATTCAGGAGGGGCTGGAGAGAAGAGTTGCGGAAAGAACAGAGGAACTGGACGAAAAAAACGAACGGTTGAGAGAGGAAATTCAAGAGAGAAAGCAGGCGGAAGCGGCTCTGCAACGCGAGCACGTTTTGCTCCAGACCGTGATGAACAGCGCGGGGAACGCTCACCTCGCGTACCTCGACCGCTCTTTCAATTATGTGCTTGTCAACGAGACCTCGGCAGCAACTTACGGGTACCGCCCCGAGGAGATAATCGGGAAGAATCCTTTTGACCTCATCCCGAACACCGAGGGCGAGGTGATCTGTTCACAGGTCCGCAACACCGGCAAGGCTTTCGAGGTCCATGATTTCCCCTTCGAATTCCCCGGCCAGCCCGAACGGGGTGTTACTTACTGGGACTGGACGCTCCATGCGGTCAAGGACCCGGGCGGTCACGTCATCGGCCTAGTCCTTTCGGCGTATGACACGACCGAACGCAAAAGGAATAAAGACAGGATGGAGCAACTTGTCCTTGAGCTCCAGGAAACTCTGGCAAAGGTCAAGACATTAAGCGGCTTACTCCCCATCTGCGCCTCCTGCAAAAAAATACGCAATGATCAAGGCTATTGGGAGCAGATAGAGACATACATCAGTGGACATTCGGAAGCGGAATTCACCCACGGGATCTGCCCGGAGTGTATGGAGAAATTATACCCCGAACTCTCCGAAAAAAAATAACCCCTCTCTATGCCCCTTGCCGACTTTATCCATCTCCCATGATTTCCGGGCATATCGCTTTTTCAAAGGGCCTGATTTTTTTTATAATAGCGTTCTTTTTCGCTGTAGATGCACCCGCAGTATTGCTGCCGATACATGCCCTGAGCTTTTGAGATGCGGATCCCGGTTTCCCATCCTTCCCGAAAGTCGGAATAGACAAAGGACAGCCCCTGCTCCTTTGCCAGGCTTTCGCCGATACTGCGAATCAACTCGTGATTCTGGTATCTGCTGTATAAAAGCGTGGAGGAAAACCCGTCAAAGTCGCCTTTTCTGGCGACGTGCGCCGCATAACTCAGCCGTTTGTAATAGCAGAAGCGGCAACGATCCCCTTCGCGAAAGGCTACGCTCCTTAAGAAGTCCTCCAGTTCGTAGGCATCCTTCCAGATAACGGGGAGATTTTCCTGCTCGGCATATGCCTTGAGCGTATCCCTCCGCCGGCAATATTCAAGATAGGGATGGATATTCGGATTGAAGAAGAGCCCCCGCATCTCATGCTGCTGATCCCTCAGCACCTGCAAGGGATAGATGGTGCAGGGCGCGCAACAAAGATGCAACAGTATTTTCATCGTCTCCAAGGCCTGTGTTCAGATCAGCTCTTCCGATTCAAGTTTGAAGGTTCTTTTCCCGAAATGCTCGTAGGCCTTCCTCGTAGCGATTCGACCCCGCGCCGTCTTCTGCAGGTAGCCTTCCTTGATCAGATAGGGCTCATAAACATCTTCAAGCGTCGTTCTTTCCTCCCCCACTGTGGCGCACAGGGTGTCAATCCCGACGGGACCACCGCCATAATTTTCAATAATGGACAACAGGATGCTTCGATCCATGTGATCAAATCCCTGAGAGTCTATCTCCAGCATTTCCAGGGCGCTGGCGGCAACGGCCTCGTCAATTGTCCCCTTTTCCTTGACCTGGGCATAGTCCCGGACCCTTTTCAGGAGACGGTTGGCGATTCTCGGCGTCCCCCGCGAACGTTTCGCGATCTCGACAGCCCCCGCCTGCTCCAGTTCGATGGACAGAAGAGTTGCGGAACGGAGGATGATCTTCGTCAGTTCTTCAACGGCATAATAGTTCAGCCGGAAACTGATCCCGAACCGATCCCGCAGCGGCGAGGTCAGCAACCCGGCCCTGGTCGTTGCCCCCACCAGGGTAAATCTGGGGATATCCAGTTTCATGCTTCGGGCGGATGGCCCCTGCCCGATGACCAGATCAATATAAAAATCCTCCATGGCGGGATAGAGGATTTCTTCAACGGTATGGGGAAGGCGATGGATCTCATCAATAAAGAGGATATCGGAATCCTTCAGATTGGTCAGGATGGCCGCCAGATCTCCAGGACGTTCAATCACAGGCCCCGAAGTGATCTTGATGTTGAATCCCATTTCTCTGGCGATAATCACCGCCAGGGTCGTTTTACCCAGACCGGGCGGACCATAAAGGAGCACATGGTCCAGGGCTTCCTTTCTTTTTTTCGCCGCATCGACAAAAATGGAAAGATTTCTCTTGACCGCTTTCTGTCCAATGTATTCCTGGATGCTCCGGGGGCGTAAGCTGCCTTCATAGATACCGTCCCCTTCGATGCATTCAGGACTTACGAGATCATCTTTCCGCATGGCCTTCCATAAAAAATTACTTTTGCTGTTTTATCCGTGGAATCTATTCCAGGTTACCCTTTTGAAATAGAATATCTGCATCGGGCATGTCAACCTATTTATGAATCTTTTCCCCGACCTGTTTGATTGCGACCCTCTCCGCCCCTTTTCCGAAGAAGTGATACCCTGAGCCCGCCTCGGCGATCACATTGAGCACCCGGTCGGCGTCGGTTACTCTGATACCGCCCAGTGTGCTGACCCCCCGCCGGAAAAAGGCGTCGGGGAGCATGCTTGCCGTCGGACCGACCACGATGATCTCGGCCCCCGTTTTTCGCTTTTCCAGAAGACCTTCGAGCGTATCATTGATCAGCGTGGTCCCTGTGATGACGAGAAGATCCGCTTGCGGAACCACCTCTGGGGCCTTTTCGGGGGGCACGAAGAACTCCAGTTCATCCCTTTTAAGGGTTGAGGGGTCCAGTTCCAAGATGGCAAAGGGCTTTCCCCGCGGTTTCAGGGCCTTGATGACCGGAACAAGAGCCCCCACCACAACGACGAATCCGTCTACCGGAAGCACCAGATCCTCCAAGGCATCGACACCGTCCGTTATCCGGTAGTCTTCCGGCGGTTGCCTTTTCCAGCATTCGGCGGAAAGGGCGTTAAGAACAGCGATTCCCATCGTCTTTTTCAGGGGATTGCCGCTGAACATCTCGTCCAGAAACTTCGTGACCTTTCTCCCTTCAAGTCTCCCCGAGGCCGGCATGACCCGGGCCGAGCTCGGGCAGCAGACTGCCTCCGGAATGCTCTTGATCGGGGTAAAGCAAAGCCCGCCTTCGCCGCTATTGAGCTTCACGCCGGAGAAGAACAATCCCATGACGGTCCTTTCCACTGTCAGGGTTCCCAAATCTTCTCCAAGGACCGTTGATATCGCTTGTCGGGTTTCCTTAAGGATATCTCCCGGGAAATAGGTTGGTTCCATGTTTCCTCCTCAAAATTCGGGCTTATAGCGCTCTTGCAACGTCCCCCCGCATTATATCTGCTGGCGGCCCAGGCATTGCAGAAGGTTCCTTGCATAGCCGGTAATTTGGAATCGATGAGCGGGATATCGCTCCCATTCAGTCCTTCTGAACCGGGCTCCACCATAGAAGCGCTGAACGCATCCCATCCGGCCAGGAATAAACGCCTTCGGAGAAACTCAACCTCCGTTTCAATGTGGAAGCAATCAATTCATCGTAGGCCCCGGAGGTCTCCAGTCGCAAATGTTTTTTGGCTCGCTGGATCGCGTCTTCCAGGGAAGCGTTTATCCAATGCGCCGTATCTTCTTCGACCAGCACATTGGCATAAATTCCCAGGGTATAGAGGGCATTGTAGACAATGATGGCATTCGGGCTATCATGACGGCAGCCTGAAATCTTCAACGATAATTCTGCCATGATGCCGTCAGCCGGAGTCAACCGAACGGCCAGGTAGCACCGCTTCCGGGCGCAACGTTCCATTTTGCGTACGAATGCCGCCAGGTCCGGACTGCCATACATGCCGTGGGCACAGATGACCTGATCGTACACTGCGGGAGATGACTCTTCCCAAGTTTGTGAGACGATGTCCACATTATGGAGCCCGGCGCTGCCCAGATTATCTCTGAGCATATCAGCCATGGCGGACGTCGGTTCAACGGTCGTTACACTTCTGCAGGCCCTGGCAAGCGGTATGGTCCAACGTCCGGTGCCGGGTCCTATTTCTAGCACCGTGTCACCCTCATTCATTTCATTTATGACGAAATCCCTCAGGGGGTCTGGTCTTTCCGTCTTTTTTCGGGCGTGCGCTTTATATTTTTCAACCATCCCACCCCTTCTGGGCTGGGAATTTCTTTCCACAAGATTCCGCCACAACGCCAACCAGTCGTTTTCCTTCATCTATATCCCCTCAGCTCCTACTCTTCCGATAAGTCCCCGCCAACGCGCAGGCTGAGTTGTCGACTCAACCCGTTCCTCGACGTACGTCTTGTGTGCGCCTGTGCCGAATCTGTCTTGTCACCCTGCCACTGTCATTGATCTGGAACCGAAATAACGGCACAGTTTTTCCCCTGTCGTTTAGCCTCATACAGACCGCATCCGCATAAGTAACAGTCCCCGGCTTCATCCTCTTGATTAACAGTTTGATTCCATAATGATTCAGAACGGGAACAATCAGTCTATAGCAGCCGGCCGTAAGGCCTATTGCAATAACAAAACTTAAAGAAGTAGCGTACCCTACAAGATATACGCAACCCTTATTCGCCTTAAGTTTATGCTTATCTCCAATGACTGATGCGGATGGATATCCATCCGTAATACTGAAGTTTTACAGTTGCTAAAAAATAGTTTTGTCATATCAGTGACATAGGTATCCATAAAAAGTTCTTGGCACCACATATTGCTCTTTGAAAATCGGATAATCATCATGACACCTCCCGAATGGTGAGAGGAAGGGCAACACCGACAGCCTGAAAAACCTTGCCGCAAACCCCTTGGCATTCGCTACGGATTGCGAGTCTCTTCCCGTTGTCTTCGAGAGTGACCTCCTGCAAGGCCTTCAGATCCTGTTTAATGTCAGCCCACTCAAAATCATGCCCGGTTTTTCCCAATCTGCGGTCCAATTCCTTCCGCAGTACCAGGGCAAGGAAACTGCAGAAGACATGGCCTTTGATGGTCTCATCGCGCTGGTGAAAGATCGGCCGTGTATCCAGGATGGATTTCATGTCCCGGAAGACATGTTCCACCTGCCAGAGTTCCTTGTATTTGAGGGCCACCTGCTCCGCCGTAAGATCGGTATTGGTCCGGAGGACCCATTTCCCGTCGAAGCGCTCCTCCTCTTGAACCTTTTCCTCGTTGAGGGAAACGGCATCCTGATCCAGCCTCAAATATTTTCGGAACCCCTTGTTGCCTACCAGCGATTTGGGATCATGCTGCAACTTTTCTTGCAGGGCCTCGGTAATGGCCTGGCGGTCAGCGGCATCCTTTCTCGCCTGCCGGTCATTCAAACAGACGATATAGCGGCGATTTTCAAGAACGACTTCCTTGACCTTCAACGGAGAAGGATCCTTGGAAGATGCACCTTCCGGGAAGACCTCCCGGTAATTTCCATCGGCGGAGAGAACTTTCTCTTTGATTTCCTTGACCCTCCTCATCCGGGCTCCCAGAATGTAAGGGATGTGTTCTTTGTCCAGCCAGGCCAGCGTTGCGTCACTGATCATGCCCCGGTCGGAGACGACACAGAATCTACCGATAGGAAAGCGACTCCGAATTCTTTCGACAACGGGGATCAGACTCTTGACATCCGCCGTGTTGCCCGGCCACATCTCGCAACAGACGGGATTGCCATTGTTGTCGAGAATGACGCCGACGATCATCTGGTTCAGATCGGGACGATGATCCTTGCTGTGACCACGTCGACCAAGAGTCTCGCCTCCTTCTCCCTCAAAGTAGAGAGAGGTGGTATCGAAGAAAACGATATCCAGGCCACTGAACAGGTCCTGTCGCATCTGGAACAGTTCCTCTTCAATGACATCCTTGGTGCAGCGGGGAGAGAAGGGGGTTCGATCTTTCTGGTCGTTGGTCTCTTCCCCCAGGAAGGCCATCGCCCGGTAAAGGTGGTGAAGGGACAACCCATCCACCCCGGAAATGACATAGTCACGATGCCACTTGTCGCAAGAGCGATCAGAACCGGAGGTAAAGAGTCGATGCAGAACAGTCAGGAAAATGGCCCTTTCCACATCGAAGAAAAATTTGCGGTCTGCAAGAAGGCCACGAAGGATACGGTCAATTTTCAGTTCCTTCCAGAGTCTCTCGAAGATGATGGCAGGACCGATTTTCTTCGCCGATGCCTGAATGCCTTCACTCTTGCCGGACAGGACCAACAACACCTTTTCGGAAAAACGGGAAAGGGATCGCACCAGGTTCTCAATATCGCCCTTGGCCTGTAGTTGTTCCATGCGGCCGACTGTAGCGATAACCCGTTGGATGGTTTTTTTGCCCTCCCGCCGATTTTCGACAATCTGGAGGTATTCGTATGGGCCGGTTTTCTTGACTCTGGCAAACATGGGGAACTCCTTTCTTGACACCCCATGAATATGAAATATGCTCTGCTATGTCAAGGATAATCCACCTATCATTTGGCACCACATTTTTGAGATGACCTCGATTTTTTCAAAGAGCGATATAGTGAATTCAGAAGGTTAGAGATCCCAGTGGGCACAAAAGCCCAATTAAGTGTAAAAGAAAAGTAATACTTTTTAATCCTTTTCCTTAGTGAAAATACGATTTTCTTCGTATTGACAAAAGAGGATGCTTTTTCTAATCTTCAAACTATATCAAGAGAAGGGAGGCTTGTATATGAAGGATTTAGGATTCAGGTCCTTAGGCATGGGAATACTGAAGAATATTCATAGGGTACTCATACTTGCATTAGTAATATGTGGATTTCCTCTATATGCTTCAGCGAATGTACTGGTGGATCAGGCGGAATATTGGAATTACTCCAAATTGAGCAATGATCTCTGGTCTGATTGGGCAAATGCAGGCTATAATTCCTTCGACTGGAACAATGCGACATGGAGCAACGGCCAGGCTGCTTTTGGTAGCACTAATGCTACTAACGGCCCATATCATACTTATTGGACACCTAACACGGACTTGGCACTCATGAAGTCCATCACGATAAACGGCAGTGCCAGCGATGTCGTTCTCAATGTCGCCTCGGATAACGGTTTTATCATTTTCATCAATGGCAATCAGGTAGCGAAAGCCAATGCGGAAGGCTTTACCAGTATATGGGAGTACTCCTATAGTTTAACCACCTCCTACCTGGTCAACGGTAACAATATCATTCAGGTTCTTGCGGAAGATCATGGGGGATCCACCTATTTTGACATGAAATTGACCGCTACCGTTAATCCGGTACCCCTTCCCCCATCTGCTTTGCTGATTGTCCCCGGCCTCTTGGGACTGTTTGCCACAAGGAAGAAGCTGAAAAGGTGATGAATCTTTCATAACGACAAAAGGCAGAGTTGAGCGAATACTCTGCCTTTTTTATTGGGAGTGAGACATTGATCGAATAATCCGTGTGGAACACGGGCTCGATCAGGCGCTTACAGCCCTTCCAACAATTTTTCACCGACAAAATGAATATGCATCTTGTCATCCGTAGCGAAAGCGTTAAGAAACCGCTCTGAAGCCTGATCTTTCTGTAGAAATCTTTCGGCAACTGCCACCACAAGACGGAATCGATTGTATTTGTTTGCATCCCTATCCCTTTTCCCGGCCAAGCCAACCAACTCCACGCGGTCAGCCAAATCGATTTCCGAATCAGGACGCAAGAGGTAGATCAGAAGCGTGTTTCCGACAACGATTCTGGTTAGTTCACTCGAATGACCTTCTGCCGGATGCCTGCTGACATCAATCTTTTCAAACACCTTTTCAGGGCAACCACAACCAAGAGTTCCCTGTACAAGTTCTATTAATCTTTCGTCACTCCAAACTTCAGCCATTTCGTTTGGCCCTCGATCAATAAAGTAGAAATGTCGATGTACGAGAAATCACCGAACGATTTGCTGGGTAGGTACAGCTCCTTAGCCAAGTAAAGTTCTTCAACAATTTTCAAGGTGTTTCAAATGCGTGAAACACCCTAAGATGCAGTCTTCCGACCAAATGCAAAACCGAATTTTTTACGGATCTTGCCAGTAAGTCTTCCAAAGAGGATACTGGCTTCCCTTTTCCAACAGGGAATTGCGCAGAAGACCGTTCTTTGTGAAGTAGAAGATCATCTTGTCATACCGGATCAGGCTGCCGAAAGTGGTCATATCCGCGCCGGCCCGGATCGTGTCGCTGAGGGGCAATCCCAGACTCATTGAAATCCCCCTGTAGGCGTTCCGCGTGTAAGCCAAGACAAAGCCGTCGGCCAGTTCTCCGACGTGGTCGGGAGCACCGTAAAGCTGAAGCACCTCCGTAAGGGTTGCTTTTCCCGGCTCCAGAGATGGGGCGGTTTCCGGCAGCGGCCGGCCTTCCACTCCTTTCTCGAAGCGCAGAGAGACACAACCACTCACCGCCATCCCAATCAGCAGCAAAGATACTCCGAGGAGTCCCGGTAGAACCTTACGGACCCTAGAACGGCATTCCATAGGAGGCCTCGCCGGAATGCAGACTACTCCCGTAATGGGTCAGGATATTGTTTGCGTCGAAGAAGAACACAAGCTGGTCGTACTGACGGTCATAGTTGGCGAAGGTCACCAGCACCAGCCACAACCCCGTCGCCTTCGCCACGCTGCGGGAATAGAGATAGGCATTGCCATTGGACAGTTTGACGACCTCGGTGGGCGCACCGAACAGGCGGACCGTCTCCGCAGCCGTTGTTTTTCCCGGAACGATCTGGCTCAGCCCCTGGGTATCGAAAGGCCGGTAATTCTTATCCCGGCCAATCACCGCACACCCAGCCGCCTGGAAAAGAATCCCCCCTGCCAACGCCATCAGAATCGACCGCATTACCATTTTGTTCACTTTCTTCCCCTCCTGAATTCAACTTTGTCCTTCAATCCTTTATCCCCTGCCCGGCCGCAAGCGAAGGAGGGGATTTCCGCGTTTACAGCCCCAGCGTCCGGGCGATGATGACTTTCATGATCTCATTGGAACCGGCGTAGATCCGCATGATCCGGATGTCCCGCCAGGCCCGCGCGATGGGGTACTCTTCGCAGTACCCATATCCGCCGTGCAGCTGCAGACAGCGGTCGGCCACCTTCCCCGCCATGTCGGTAATCCAGTATTTCGCCATGGACACCTCCCGGGTAAGATCCTTCCCCTCCATGTGATCGACAATCATCTTGTCGATGAAGGTGCGCCCGATCTGGATTTCCGTCGCCATTTCCGCAAACTCGAACTGGGAATTCTGAAAGTGGGAGATGGGCCTTCCGAAAACCTTTCGCTCCCGGCAGTAGGCGATGGTCGTCTCCAGCATGAATTCCGCGATCACCTGTGCCCCGATAGCCACCACGAGCCGCTCCTGCTGCAGCATCTCCATCATTTTGCTGAATCCCGTCCCCTTTTCCCCCAGCCGGTTCGCTCTGGGGATCCGGCAGTCGGCAAAGAAAAGCTCCGCCGTGTCCTGGCTGTGCCAGCCGATCTTTTTGAGATTACGTCCCTTTTCAAAGCCGGGCGTCCCTGCCTCCACGAGGAACAGATCAATCGCCTTGTGCGGGTCCTCCACCGCTGGATCCCTGGCCACCAGGACGATGAGGTCGCAGTTAATCCCGTTGCTGATGAAGGTCTTCTGACCGTTGATCAAGAATTCGTCGCCGTCTTCCACGGCAGTAGTGCGGATTGCCGCCAGATCGCTGCCGGTGTTGGGTTCCGTCATGCCGATGGCCGTGATGATGTCGCCGGAGATACAGCCGGGCAGATAGCGGTGTTTCTGTTCCTCGGAACCGTACTCAATCAGATAAGGCAGCACGACGGTGTTGTGAAGGCGGGCCGCAAGCCCGGTGAAATTGGTCCGGGCCAGTTCCTCGATGACGATGACCTCGTAGAGGAAATCGGCGGCGGGTCCTCCATAAGCCTCGGGGACGCTCATCCCGAGAAAGCCCTGTGCCCCCATCCTTTTCCAGGCTTCCCTGGAAACGATCCCCGACTCCTCCCACTCTTCAATGTGGGGCACGATTTCCCTCGCCAGAAACTTCTTGACGGCTTCCCGAAAGATGCGATGTTCCTGCGTGTACTGGATTATTTCCATCTATAGTCTCCATTGGTTATACAAAGACATTAAAGTTTTGATTTCAATTCGTGCTTCAGAATCTTGCCGGTGGCGTTGCGGGGAAAATCCTTCACGAAGAGGATTTTCTTCGGCATTTTGTAAGGGGCGATTTTCCCTTCCAGGCCAGCCAGCAGGGCTTCTTCCGTCAGGCGGCTCCCCCGGGAAAGAAGAACGAAGGCCGCCACCGCTTCGCCCCGCCGAGGATCGGGCATCCCCACGACGGCCGCCTCCTTCACGCCAGGAATGTCCTTGATCGCCCGCTCCACCTCCGCCGGATAGATGTTTTCCCCGGAACTGATGATCATCTCCACCTTCCGGCCAATGACGTAGAGGAAACCTTCCTGGTCCCTACGGCCCATATCCCCCGTGAAGAACCACCCGTCCTTCAGGACCTCCGCCGTGGCCTCGGCGGCATTCCAATAGCCCGCAAAGACATTGGGGCCTTTCACCACAATTTCCCCCGGCTCTCCCGGCGCGACCTCCTTGCCGGAATTATCGATAATGCGGATTTCCGTATGGAAAACTTCCTTGCCGACGGAGCCCGCCTTACGGATGGAATCCTCCAAGTCCAGGGAAGTGAGACGCAACGCCTCGGTCATCCCGTACCCCTGGGCAAAGAAAACCCCCTTCTCCGACTGATACTGGCGGATCAGGTCCACGGGCATCGGCGCGCCCCCGGCAATGAAGAAATGGACATGGGAGAAATCCGCTTCCGGCCAGAGTTCGGACTTCGTCATCATCTGGAACATGACCGGCACGGCAAAGACGTAGTTCACATTTTCGTCGCAGATCACCCGGAGGGCCTCCGTGGCGCTGAAAAAGGTCTTCAGCAGCAAGGAGCCGCCGGCATAGATGACCGGCGTGGCCGCAGCACCCAGGGCACCGATGTGAAAGAGAGGTGCAGTGACCAGGGATTTGTAGGTCTTGTTGAGTCCATAGCCCAGGACGGTGTTGATCGCCCCGAAGAGGACATTGCCGTGGGTCAGCACCGCCCCTTTGGGCTGCCCCGTTGTCCCCGATGTGTACATGATGAAGAGGGGATCGTCCAGGGTCACCGCATCGGCGGCCATGGGTTCCGCACCGGAGGATTCGGCAACAACTCCGGCAAGGGGGGTATCCGGCAAAAGATCGTTCCCGCCGAGGCGGAAACAGACGGGCATGTCACCGCTGTTCAGGGCAGCCCTGATTTCACCGACCTTTTCAAAAAATTCCACGGCGTAGAAAAGGGTTCGGGGCGAACAGTCCTTCAGGATATAGAGGAGCTCAGGCACAGCCAACCGCACATTCAACGGGACCATGAGGGCGCCCGTCTTGGCGCAGGCGAAAAAAACCTCCAGGAACTCGCTGCAGTTTCCCATGAGCACGGCGATCCGTTCCCCCCGGCCGACCCCCAGTTTCAGCAGGGCATGGGCCATGCGGTTCACCCGCTCGTTGAACTCCCGATTGTTATATTTCCGGTTGTCCTCCTGGAGGAAAGGCCGCTCCGGGTGGGTATGCGCCCGCTTGTAAACCCATTGACCGATGTTCATGGCGATGTTCCTTTTGTCTGATATTTTTGTGAGGAGATTCAATCTTCCGGTGCGGCAAAGACCAGGGCGGCGTAAGTTCCGCCGAAGGAGGCCGCATCAAGCAAAGTCAGGCGAATCCTTGTTTCCCGGCTCTTTCCTGTCACCAGCGCCAGGGGCGCCAGGGGGAAAGAGACTCCAAGGGTCGGCGGAATCCGCCCTTCCCGGAAAGCCAGGGCCAGGGCTGCCGCGCGGAGCCCTCCCGAAGAGAAGCTCTCTCCAAGGGCTCCCTGAATAGAGGTAATCATAGGTCGAGTGCCTCCTTCCCCGAAGATCTTCAGGAGGGCGGAGGCCTCCAGCTGGTCCGGCTTCCGGCCTCCGTTGGCGCAGGCCATGACCATATCGATTTCACCAGGGGAGCATTCCGCGGATTGCAATGCCCGGTGAATGGTCAGGATCAACCCTTTCGGATCTTCCGGCCAGTCTGTGGACGGTGCCGGAGATGAGCCCAGGCCCCATCCCGTCATTTCACAATACGGTTCAGTTCCCCGCTGCCGAACCCGATCCAGAGGTTCCAGACACAGCAACCCACAACCTTCGCCCAGGACATACCCGTTTCGGGCTTCATCAAAGGGGGCGGCCCTCTCCTCTAGGCCGTCCTGCGGGGAAAGACCATGGAAATGGACCATCGTCTCGAAGAAAAACTCCGAGAGAATATCGGCCCCTCCCGCCAGCAGGACATCCGCCCGCCCCCGGGAGATCTCCGCCGCCGCATAGGCCAAGGCCGTTTCCGCCGAGGTTCCGTTATGGGTCACCGTCGTATTGATTCCCCGGAAGCCCAGTTCAATGGAGGCATGGCCTGCCGGGGCGTTCATCACCGAGTTGGGGACGAGGATGGGATTGATGCCGGCCGGACCTTCCGTCGCCAGAAGACGGGCGCAGCGGGTCTTGACATCCGTCCCGCCGAAAGCCGTCCCCAGAATAATCCCCGTCCGGTCCCGGTTTTCTTCGGAAATCTCAAGACCCGCATCCTCCAGGGCCAGACGGGCCGAAGCCACGACCATGGACGAAAGGCGGTCCATCCGGCGCAGGCTTTTCAAGGAAACAAAATCCCGGGATTCGAAATCCCGCACCTCCGCCCCGCGATGGGAAGGGAAAGGTGCCGTATCGAAAGATGCGATCTCGGCAATGCCGGATTCTCCGGCAAAGAGCCGCCGGGAAAAATCTTTTTTCCCCACCCCGAGGGGGGAAACCACTCCAATGCCGGTAACGGCCACCCGCCGGTTCATGAGTCGGCCCCCTTTCCTCTTCCTTCTTCCCTATATCGTCCGAAAATCACCGTTGTGTTGTTGCCGCCGAAGGCGAAGGAGTTGGAAAGGACAATATCCGGAGCGATGAACCGTGCCCCTTCTGTGACATAATCAAGATCGCATTCGGGATCCGGGGTTTGATGGGAAATTGTCGGCGGGATGAAGGCCTGTTCGATTGCAAGTAATGAAATGACCGCCTCCAGCGCGCCGGATGCCCCCAGGGTATGGCCGGTCATGGACTTGGTGGAGCTGACGGGAATCGCGTAAGCCTGCCGACCAAAAACGGCACGGATCGCCCGGGTTTCCGTCACGTCGTTGGCCGGCGTTCCCGTCCCGTGGGCATTGATGTAATCCACCTGCCCCGGCTCCAGACCCGCATCGGTCAAGGCCGCCTTCATGGCCCGCGCTGCTCCTGAAGCCTCGATATCAGGGGCCGTCATGTGATGTGCATCACAGGTGACGCCATACCCAAGAACTTCTCCATAGATCTTCGCTCCCCGGCGACGGGCGTCCGGTAGCGCCTCCAGAATCAGAATGGCCGCAGCTTCCCCCAGGGAGAGGCCCTGACGATTCCGGTCAAAGGGTTTGCAGGGACCGAAATCCACGGCCTTCAGGGCATTGAAGGAGGCATAGGTTGTCCGGCACATGGGTTCCACCCCCCCGGCAATCATGATCCGGGCGGCACCATCCCGGATGAGGTCGCGGGCCAGGCCGACAGCCGTTGATCCCGCGGAACAGGCCGTCATCAATGTGGTCTTGGGACCCCAGAGTTTCAGTTTTGTGGCGATGGCATCCGCCGAAGACGCACAGGAAAGACTGGCCAGCCGGGAAAAATGCGCTCGACGTCCGCCTTTCTCAAGATACTCGTCGAAGAAGGCCTCCGCCTCCAGTTTACCCCCCGATCCTCCACCGATGATGACTCCCGTATCCAGGCACAGTTCTTCGGGCAGGGGATGAAGCCCGGCATCACTCAGGGCTTCCAAAGTGGCGGCTAGAGCCATCCGGTCGGCTCGGGACAGCCGTTTCAGCGGATATTCCCGGGGAATCAGCGCTCCGGGATCAAAGTTCCGGATCTGAGCCCCCGTGTGGGTCCGGAAAGGTCCGGTATCAAAAAGGCTCACGGGGCCTATGCCGCATCGCCCCTGTTGCAGGGCTTCCACCAATTCCGCTGCATTGGTCCCCAAGGCATTGACCGTACCCAATCCGGTGATGACCACCCGTTTTCCCTGCATGCCCCTTCTCCCAAAACCTTGTTCCCGCTCCAGATCAAAAAGAAAATTTCTTTACCTCTGTTGTTTCTAGGTTATAGAGCACAGGTTAAAAGGGTGTCAACAAGAAAGCCGTAATGCCGCATCCATTGCAGGACAACAGGGAAAATCCCTGTACTTCCTCGTCGAATCGGATTTTATGTTTGCATAAATAAAGGAACTAGTTTATTAAATTACACATTTTTTCAATCTCAACCTGGAGGTTAGACGATGAAACGCTGTGGTTTGATCCTGACGATGTCCCTGTTCTTTCTGCTTTCCCTGGTTTGCCCGTCATTTTCTGCACAAGACGGTAATGTATCCTCTCTGAAGATCGGTGTCGTTGACCTGCAAAAGGTCATGCAGACAGCAAAGGCGGCAAAGGAAGCCCAGATCGCCTTTGACAAGGAATTGCAGACTGCCCGGGACACCCTTTCCGCCAAGGGAAAAGAGGTCCAGACCATGGAAGCGGAATTAAAGAAGCAGTCCTCGAAGCTTTCCGCTAAGAAGCGCAAAGAGAAGGAGGAACAGATCGCCAAGGCAGCCGGGGAGTTGAAACGCCTGGACAGCGATATGGGGGAGGAATTTCGCCGGAAAGTCTCCGATATCAATCAGAAATTAATCGGCGAGATCCGGGAGGTGGTCAATGAAATTCGCCAGGAGGAAAAATGTTCGCTGATTTTAGAAAAAAGCACCCTTATTTCCTATGATCAAACTCTCGACGTTACCGACAGGGTCATTCAGCGCTACGATGCAAAAAAGAAATAGCCGGTAATACAAGTTTCTTCTGTCCATCCATTTGGACGCACGAGGAAGACGGAATACAAAAATCCGTCATCCTCGTGCCGATTTCTCAGAATCTATTCAAATTCAAATTATTAAATCTTACGGGTAGATAACCGTCCCGTTCAAAAGGACGCTGCCGGGGGCGCTGTTCACCGTCACATCCAGTCCAGACGGTCCACGGAGGTCCGCTGAAACGCCGTCCACCGCAGAGGTGGCTGTCAGCGTCAGCAAACCGCTAGCATTGATATACGGACGAGCCTCTGTGCCGATGGTGGAACCCTTCAGGCTTACATTGCCGCCCGTTACGGTGTAGGCGCCATCGATGGCCCCAATCCCGGCGTTCAGAGTCACCTTGCTGGTTCCGGCATCCAGATTTCCCAGCAAGGTCAGTGTCCCGTGAGAGGTAATGCCCACTGCTCCGGAAAGAGTCGAGACACCAAGATTCAGGGCGTTGGCATCCACCAGGGTCAGTTTCTTAGCGGCCGTCACCGCTACCGTGGAAAAGTCATTTGTTGATGTATTCAGGACGATATTGTTCGTCCCGACATTCAAGGTCGTCTTCCCCACCACCGTTACCTGCCCGCTGTCCGTGATGTCGCCCCCTGCCTTCAAACTCATGCTACCGCTCACCGACATCGTATAAAGATCCAAATCCGTCGCATCCGTCAGCACCACGCTCTTGCCCGACGTCACCGATACCGTCCCAAAATCGTTTGTCGACGTGTTCAACACGATGTCGTTTGTCCCCGCATTCAATGTTGTCGTCCCGACTACCGTTACCTGCCCGCTGTCCGTGATGTCTCCACCCGCTTTCACTCTCAGAATCCCGCTGGCCGTCGTCGCATCCAGATTCAAAGCCGACGCATCCGTCAGCGTCACATTCCGGGCCGACGTCACCGACACCGTCCCGAAATCGTTCGTCGCTGTATTCAGTACAATATCGTTCATCCCCGCATCCAGCGTCGTCGTCCCGGAAACCTTTATCTGCCCGCTGTCCGTGATGTTGCCGCCCGCTTTCACCCTCAAGATCCCACTGGCCGTCGTCGCATCCAGATTCAAAGCCGACGCATCCGTCAGTGTCACGTTCCGGGCTGACGTCACCGACACCGTCCCGAAATCGTTCGTCGCTGTATTCAGTACAATATCGTTCGTCCCCGCATCCAGCGTCGTCGTCCCGGAAACCTTTATCTGCCCGCTGTCCGTGATGTTGCCGCCCGCTTTCAAAGTCATGTTCCCGCTTACCGTCGTCGCATCCAGGTTCAAAGCCGTTGAATCATACAGCACAACATTCTTGCCCGACGTCACCAACACTGTCCCGAAATCGTTCGTCGCCGTATTCAGCACGATGTAGTTCTCACCCGCATCCAGCGTCGTCGTCCCGGAAACCTTTATCGGCCCGCTGTCCGTGATGTTGCCGCCCGCCTTCAAAGTCATGTTCCCGCTTACCATCGCCGCATCCAGGTTCAAAGCCGTTGAATCATACAGCACAACATTCTTGCCCGACGTCACCGATACCGTCCCGAAATCGTTTGTTGCCGTATTCAGCACGATGTAGTTCTCACCCGCATCCAGCGTCGTCGTCCCGGAAACCTTTATCTGCCCGCTGTCCGTGATGTTGCCGCCCGCCTTCAAAGTCATGTACCCGCTTACCGTCGTCGCATCCAGGTTCAAAGCCGTTGAATCATACAGCACAACATTCTTGCCAGACGTCACCGACACCGTCCCAAAATCGTTCGTCGCCGTATTCAGCACGATGTAGTTCTCACCCGCATCCAGCGTCGTCGTCCCGGAAACCTTTATCTGCCCGCTGTCCGTGATGTTGCCGCCCGCTTTCAAAGTCATGTTCCCGCTTACCGTCGTCGCATCCAGGTTCAAAGCCGTTGAATCATACAGCACAACATTCTTGCCCGATGTCACCGATACCGTCCCGAAATCGTTTGTTGCCGCATTCAGCACGATGTCGTTGGCCTCCGCGTTCAGTGTCGTTGTCCCCGTTACCCGGATGGTCCCGCCTTCCTGCAATATGTCACTGTCTGCCGTCGGTCCCGCATTGGTTACATCAAGGGTCGCCGCATTGATCCCGCTCAGGGTAATATCGCCACTTTCCGTGTAGGTCTTGCCACTGCCGTCTCGCAGGCTGATCGTCACGGCTCCCGTACCCGCATCGATCAGGGTGCCGGAGGCCTGGGTAATGACGGCGGCTCCTTCTTCCCGGTCAGCATCCACCACTCCATTGGCCAGGGAATCATTCGCCACCAGGTTCAGATTGCCATTGTCCGTGGTGATGTCCCCGTTGAGGACGAGGCTTCGGCCCGCCGCCAGAGTCAGGCTGCCCCCGTTCCCGGAGGCGTTGTTGACTGTGATGGAGCTATTCAGGGTGATGTCGTTACTTGCCTGCAGGGTCAGATTGCTTCCTCCACCCAGCCAGGTGGCGATGTCACTGGCCAGCAGGTTGACACTTTCACCGCTGGAATCCCCATAGGCATATTTGGAAAAGAGATAAACTGCACCGCTGTCCGTTTCGCTGTCGTCGGAACCGTCATCTCCCCAGGCCCCGACGGCCAAGCGATTTCCTGCACCATTCAACGATACCGAACGGCCCAGGGAGTCCCCTTCTTCCAGATTGCCGACGTCCATGTTCTTGTCGCCGCTATACCCTTTGCCGATCATTCCCTGAGGACTGCCGCCACTGAAATCCTTATTTGTAAAACCAAAGAGATAAACCGCGCCGCTATCTGCCGTGTCGTTTTCAGATCCGTCATCCCCGTCAGCCCCCACGGCCAGGCGGTCCCCAGCATCATTCAACGATACCGAAATACCGAAGGCGTCTCCATCCTCCAGATTGGCGACCCCGACATTCTTGCCGTCCGCATACCCCTTCCCGATGATCCCCTGAAGAGTTCCGCCGCTGAAATTCGTATCCGTAAAACTGAACAGATAGACCGCACCACTGTCCGTTGTGGTGCCATCAGAACCGTCATCACCATCCGCACCGACGGCCAGACGGTTTCCATCACTATTCAACGATACCGAAATACCGAAGTCGTCAGAATCCTCTAGAGCGGACGCATCCACATTCTTGCCGTCCGCATACCCCTTCCCAATGATCCCCTGAAGGCTCCCGCTGCTGAAATTCGCATCTGTAAAGCTGAACAGATAAACCGCGCCGCTGTCCGTTGTGGTTCCGTCAGAGCCGTCATCGCCTGTAGCACCCACGGCCAGACGGTTTCCTGTACCATTCAGCGCCACAGAAATGCCGAAATTGTCACCATCCTCCAATTCGGAAACATCCACATTCTTTCCGCCCGTATACCCCTTCCCGATGATCCCCTGAAGACTTCCACCGCTGAAATTCGTATCTGTAAAATTGAACAGATAAACGGCGCCGCTGTCAGCGGTGCTTTCGTCAGCTCCGTCATCGCCATAGGCACCCACGGCCAGACGATTGCCGGCGCCATTCAAGGATACCGAACGGCCAAAGAAGTCGCCACTGTCCAGACGGGAAACGTTTATGTTCTTTCCGCCCGTGTATCCTTTGCCGATGATCCCCTGAAGGCTTCCGCCGCTGAAATTCGCATCCGTAAAACTGAACAGATAAACGGCGCCGCTGTCAGCGGTGCCGTTATCAACGCCTTTATCACAGTCAGCACCCACAGCCAGACGGTCGCCGGCACTATTCAGGGATACCGAAACGCCGAAATTGTCACCACTCTCCTCATCTCCATCTCCGGCATCCAAATCTTGTACATTTACGTCTTTCTCGCCCGTATAACCCTTACCCAATATCCCTTGATAAGACCAACCTGTGACGTCGTCACTATCCCCGATCACGATGTTCTTCGGGTCGAGAAGGAGTTCCCCGCCCCGTCCGGTGTCGATCTTCAGGATATCCGCCCGGCGCAGCAATTCTGCCGAGGAAACCTCTACATAGCCTCCTGAAGCCTTCCCCCCGGCAGCCACACTCCCCAGCATGGTCGTTTCCGCATTCGACCAGATCACCGCCGTACCTCCGGCACTGCCTGTTTTATCCGCCGAGACATCGATGGAGGTTGTGTCATTGACAAAAACTTTCTCGGCGTTGGATATGGCGTCGAGAGTCCCCCAACGGGTCAGGAAGCCTTCGTTGTATGCCCGGGTCGGATCCGATTCCTTGCCGCCCTGGAAGGCCCCACCGATCCGGACTAGACCGCCCTGAGTCCCTCCCGAGGCATCCACCGTCGCCGAAAAAAGGCGTACGGAGTATCCCGAGAGATCAATCCGCCCCCCCTCGCTGGTGGCCCCTGAGGCCAGATAGGTCCCGGAACTCAGGAGACCTCCCTGGGCTTCCGATCGGATCGAACCGCCGTCTGTTTTTCCGGAAACATCGGTAACACTCGTGGAAGTCTCAAGTGTCTGACCGGCGCTGAAGTAGCTGACCTGCCCGCCTGCTCCCTTCAACCCCCGGGCCTGCACCCGATCCGCCAGGGACAGTATGCCGGAGGAGTTTACTGATATGTTTCCCCCCTGAGTACGGCCGTTGGCGGAAATTGTCCCCCCCAGGGATACAAAGCCCCCGTCGATCCGGACTGTCCCGCCTTGAGTCCCGGAGGCGTCCACGAGGCCCGTGTTGGTCACCTCATCGCCGGTAAGGACGATCTCGCCGTTTCGCTCCTCGATGGACCGGGCTTCAATCACTCCAGTATTGTTCACCACACTCCGGACGACATCGGAGGCCCCTTTGGCGGTCAGGAGCACCGAATTCCCGGAGAGGGTTCCCGAATTACTGACTCCAGTGGAAGACGCCGTTCCCGCATCCACAACGAAGCCAACCAGGTCATTTCCCGTAAAATTCAGCGTCACCTGTTCCCCCGAAGCCAAGGCGACGGTCCCCCGGGACGCCTGGATCATCCCTTCATTGGATATGGAAGGCGATACCAGGGCCACGTAGCCCCCCTGGATTTTTCCCTGGTTGAGGATGCTGCCCACGGAAGCATCGCCGTGAAAGCTGTAATTCCCTGTTAAAAAGTCTTGATCGGAGAGGCCAAGGGTCGAAGCGAGAAAGCCCCCCACAGTGATTTTGGCGTTGGGACCTGCGAGAAGGCCGTTGGGATTGATTACCCATACCTGGCCGTTGGCGGAAAGGGAGCCGTAAAGAGTTGAAGGGTCGGAGCCTGTCACCCGGTTCAAAGAAATGGCGGAAGAAGAAGGCTGGGTATAGCGCACCGATTCCCCGGCGGCGATGCTGTAGTCCTGCCAGTTAATGATTGATTTTTTTGTGGTCTGGGTAATGTTCAGAGTTGTCGCGTTGGGCCGGCTGAAGGTGGAGTTGCCTGCCTTCAACTGCTCCCCTCTGGGGAGGGCGTAAGCTGAACCCGTCAACAGAGCCGTGGCCAAGGTCGCCGCACCCAGGGCCAGGGCTCCTTTTTTCCCCGTCTCCCGAATCGCAGCCCGCAGCTGCTCCGAGGCATCCAGTGCTACAACCCGGCTGCGTTGTATCCTGCCCTTTCTCTGTCTTTTTAACGCTTGCTTTTCTCGTTTCATCCTGCTCCTCCACCAAAATAAAAATTTTTATTTGATAGAAAGAGCAGGCACGCAATATTAATGCTTTAGCGTTAACCTAAAGTGAAGTATCTAACTCTCGCCTTGTTTTCCTGGTCCTGTCTTTTCGTTCTGGAATAAGACCAATCCCAGGCAGGGCGCAGAGGATCAATCCTTCTATTGTATTTCCTGGATTTTCCGGTATTTCGCCGAATAGAGAAGTGCCAGGTTCCGATTGATCAGGGCCGTCTCGGAATCATTCTTTCCGTTGACCTTCTCGCTGATCTCCAGGGCGTGCAGAAAACAGGATTCCGCATTCTCGTGTTCTTCCCGCAGCAGATAGATGAGCCCTAGATTGTTCAGCGATGTCGCCAACCGGGGATGCTGCTTGCCGTAATATTTCCGGGAATAAAGCACCAGGTCAGTCCCCTGTTGCAGGGCGCCCTCCAACTGACGTTCTTCAACCAGACGGGCGATCTCCCTGTTCAGGTGTTCCCATTCGGCAGGATCGACTTCTGTTTTGAACCACCCCATAGAAGACTCCTAATTCCCCGATTCCTGTGGCGCTTTTGCCGCCTCCTGCTCACGTCGCAGGATTTCATTCATGTTTGTCAGGGAATGGAGATGGGCATAAATCCGCGCCAGGTAACCGTTGCGGGCCATGACGGCCAGCTCTTCATCCGGCAGGTCGTACAAAGCTTTCTCATCCACCATGAGCAGGCCTTTGAGGGTCCATTCCGGTCCGCCTCCTGGAAGCTTCATCTTGGCCTCCACGGGCCGGAAAAGTTTCAGTTCGTCCAGACGTGCCAGAAACTGATCGGTAGCGATGGACTGCGAATGATATTCCTGCAGGAACTTCAAGAACTCCTCCAGAAAGGGGGTTTTGTCTCCTTCATCGGAAAACAGCCTCTCTCCCTCCGCCGCATCGAATCCATCGAAGGCGGCATCGATGTAAACGGGTGCCTCCGCACTGTTTTCATCGGTCAGAAAGGGGTAGCGCCGAAAACAGGCGGGCAGATAGGCGCCCCGCTCCCAATGCCCGGCATCGTCCACGAACCGATTTCCCTTCAAACCAAGGATGATCATGGACAGCAAACTTTCTCCCGACCGGGTAAACACAATAGGATAAAACCGGGATGCGACGAAATACTCCGGACCCAGAATGGGGCAGGAATTCAGAGAACGGGTAAAACCGAAATTGCTGACGGGAGCCACTTTAAGCGATCGGTGGCTTTCCGAACTTAACATCACGGGATTCTTATACATGCTTTCTTCTCCTGAAGAGGTAAATTAAAAACTCACAGCCGCCGAAAGGTACGTTTCGGCATTCTTCGCGTTGAACTGATCATGCTTCTTTGGCACGGCCCAATCCAGGCGGGCGGCAAAAGAATTCCCCACATAAAACCGTAATCCAGCACCCAGGCTGGAGAGATAATCATCCCGGTTCTCCCCCGGTTCCGGGTCATTCAGGAAGACCCCTCCATGATCCCCGAAAAAGGCCAGTTTGAACATTTCCCCGATCCTCCGGCCAAAAAAGGTCTTTTCCGGGGAAAAGGGTGAAGTTTCAAGTTCTGCCGACACGGTATAGCCGCTGTCGCCGTTACAGGTCGAAGAATCGAATCCCCGGACCGAGCCCATGCCACCCAGAGAGAACTGCTCAACCACGAACAGTCTGTCCGCCGAGAGTTGCCCCGACCCTTTCAGGATCAGCGCAGTGTAGCCGGGAAGCTGCTGGAAACGGGACAGATCCAGGGTATACTTGGAAAAGGAGCCGTCGGCGCCCTTGCGGCTCACGTCGGGGTCGTCGCGGCCCGACCCGCCGAAAAGGTCCCGGACACCCCGGTAGGCCGTAAAACCCAGGGAATTCCTGCCCCGGTACTCATCAAGAAAATCAGAGGAAACCCCCAGGGAGAAGACCCGTATCCGGTCCCGGCTCCAGGTTTCATCGAGGATATAATCGGTCAGGTTCTTGTAGTCAAAGCCGAACCGCACATCAAGCCTTCGAGTCAGCCGCCGGATGAGCGGATGTGTCACATAGAGACCCAGGAGGTCCGATTTGCCGTTGATGTCCAGCGCGCCCAGCTCTTCGCCGGACTCATAACGGCTGTTGGTGTAGTAGAAGCCGACTTTTGTCCCGTCATACCCCAGGGGAACCAGGTAATCGACCCGTCCGTAGGACAACCGCTCCAGATCCAGTTGATCCAACCCGGTAACCCCCCGCAGGGTCAGTTGATCGCCCGTCCGCAGAAGGCTGCCCGTCTCCAGCGTCATCCCGAGCCGGCTCCGGCTGGAGGATTGCGAACCGAAGTTGTCATAGGAGAGGTTCCCGGAAAAGGGCCTCCGCTCCTCCGCTCGAATCACCAGGTCCGTCGTCCCCGGGGATTGACCCGCCTGCAGCAGGGCGTTGACGGACAGATAGGAATAGTCGTTCAGAATGAGAAGGGACCGCTCCAGCGTCGCTTCCCGGAGGGTAGGATCACTGCGGAGAGGGGAGAGATGCTTTTCGATAAATTCGTCGCTGTATCGTTTGTTTCCGGCAACGGTCACCTTGTCCAGCCGCCCTACCACAACCCGGATGAGGATTTCGCCATCCCGCACCGACTGCGGCGGAACATGGGCGTTGACGAGGAGGTAGCCCAGCTCCCGGTAACGGCCCGTGATCCGGTTGGCCACGCCCTGAATCTCCTCCAGGGAAAGTTCCTTCCCCTCCCAGGGAGACACCAGGGACCTGATCTCCTCGGCGGAAAGGATTGTAAAGCCTTCCACACGAAAGGTCTTCACCAGGATTTTCCGGGACGGAAGGGCCTCTTCTGCTTTTTTTTCCTTTTCCGTCTCGATTTTCGGGACCTTCGGCACTTCCCTGGGCAGTTCCGCCCCCCGCTCCAGGGATTTGAAGACATCGCCGCTGCGCTCCTGGGCCGGAAGCGGGCCGGAAGTCAGCAGGACTCCCAGGAAAGCAGCCAGGATCGTGATGCAAAGATTAGGAAGGAAATTACGCAAGAGCGCTCCTGTAATGGGATTTTGCCTAATCTTGCAACAAACAGGCCGCCTTCTCCTGCAAGAACAGAACAACCAATCTCATTATCATCCTTTAACTGAGACTCTTTGAATCTTGGACTAAGGGTTATTCTCTTCACCTTACTCTAGTCTGCCCAGCAGCCGTTCGGCATTTCCGTGCAGGATAGCCTCCTTGGTTTCGTCTGAATAAGGCAGGGCCAGCACCCGGTCCACCAGGCCTTTGACGTCATACATCCCCGGCCAGTCGCTTCCGAAGAGGAATTTGTCGGAAAACTTTTCCAGGTTCGGGAAGTGCCGGGGCAGGTGGCGGATGGCCATTCCAGCGATGCCGATGTGCACGTTGCGGTGCCTTGAAATCATCCAGGCGGCCCGGTCATACCAGAAGGGCCGGCCTCCGTGTTCCATCATGATGGTCAAATCGGGAAATTCGTCCGCCACATCATCAAGCAGCAGCGGATCGGCATATTTGATCCGCGTTCCTCGAAAAATCGACGAACCGGTGTGAAACATAATGGGTAAGCCTTTGGACTGAACATATTCGTAAAAAGGGAACAAGGATGGATCATTGGGATAGAAAAACTGATAGGAGGGAAGAAGCTTGAAGCCTTTCATTCCAAGTTCCTCTATGGCACGGCAGGCCTGAACGTCAAAGGGAGTCCCGTCTTCAAGATTGAGACCTCCGAAAGGAACCAATGCCTCCTGATTTTGACAAAACCGGGCGGTCTCTTCATTGGTTACGACGCCTGTGCATTTCGGTGCGTATTCGGCCAATACGACAGCTGATGATACCCCCTGCGAGGCAAGAAGGGCCACCAGTTCCCCGGGCGTCAGGCCATCGGCGAATCGGTCGAAGGTGTCGGGATTATTTTTCCGGAAATACTCCGCGACCCAGGGCTGCCAAACCTCGACGGATGCGGCATGAACATGGAAATCAATGACTTTCATCTCTCGTTCCTCCTTTGGAGTGAATTTTTAAACTTCCCCGTTGACATTTTCCATGAGCGTCCGGACCTTTTCCATCAAGGCCGTCAGCGAGAAAGACGGATTCTCATAATCCGGCTCCAGCCGGCCGGCCTGTTTCACGGAGATGGTAAAGGATTCCGTCGTATTGAAAAGGAATCTGCCCGGCGGGAAAAGCCGGTGGGTATTCCGGATCGACAGGACACAAATCGGGGCCTGACAGATCCGGGCAATGCGGAAGGCCCCCTTGTTGAAGGGGCTGATCCGGCCGTCCCGGCTGCGCGTCCCTTCGGGAAAGACAAAGAGATTTCCCCCCGCGGCCAGATATTCCTTCATCCCCTGAACCTGTTGCGTCACTTGCGCGATGTTCGATTCTTCCGTCAGGGAAGGGAGGTACCCCGACTGCCGCAGCAGCCCGCCGAAGATGGGGATACGGAAAATGTCGCTTTTCACGATGGTCTTCGAAGCGGGGAAGAGGGAAATCAGGAGAATCGGATCCAGATAGGACAGGTGATTGCAGAGGATGACGGAGGAGCGGATCGCTGAAACACCGGGAGAAATCTCAAAGCGGACGCGGGGAAGAATAAAACGGACCAGGCCGAAAAAACTCCGGTAGAAGAGCGAATTCAACCGCTGGAAAGCGGCCTCCCGATTCCGGGAAAAAATCAGGACCAGCAGATAAAAGGGGGAAAAGAAAAGTAGAAACCCCGGAATGTAATAGAACCAGAGCAAGAGCGTCACGAAGAGATCCGCCAGAAATTTCCCCATTTTTTTCAAAATCAACATCGGCCTCATACCTGCGGAAAGATGGCCGCGGCCCGGAAAATACGGATTGCATTTTAAAGAAGAACCTGGCGGCAAGGGAAAGGCAACGAAGGCATAAATGTCCTGCGTCGATGAGCCGACGGCAAGGGGAACGCGCTTCGCCAAAGGAAGACAATTCGGTATTAAATACGGCGCAGAATCAAACTGGTATTGACACCGCCGAAGGCAAAGTTCTGGATGGCCGCCGTTTGGATCCGCCCTTCCCGAAGTTCCGTCACATGCCGGATCATGGCGCAGCGTTCGTCGATCTTCTTCAGGTTCAAGGTCGGGGCGAGGAAATTTTCTTCCATCATGTACAGGGTCAGGAGGGTCTCGATCACACCGCAGGTCGCCATGGTATGACCCATGTAACTCTTCAACGCCGTCACCCAGGGGTGGTCCCCGTACACGGAGGCAATCGCCTGGGCCTCGATGATGTCGCCCATCTTGGTCGCCGTGGCATGGGCACTGACAAGGTCCATTTCCTCCGCCGGAATCTGCGCGTCCTCCAGGCTCATCCGGAGGGTCTGGGTAATCCCGTTCAGATTGGGCAGAATCAGGTCGCCGCCGTTGTTGTTGCAGGCAAAACCGATAATCTCCCCGAGAATATCGGCCCCCCGCTTCTTGGCGAATTCGTATTCCTCCAGCAGTATGGCTCCGCCGCCTTCCCCCACGACCAGTCCGTCCCGATCTTCGTCAAAGGGGCGGGGCGTGAGATGGGGGGTGTCGTTGAAGGCCGTGGAACAGGCCAGAAGATTGTCAAAAACGGCCACCGTCGTGGTGTCGTACTCATCGGCGCCGCCACAGAGCATGGCATCCTGCCGGCCGAAACGGATGGCCTCATAGCCGTAGCCGATGGACTGGCTGCTGGTCGTGCAGGCCGTTGAAGACGCAATGACGCGGCCCGTAATGCCGAACATCTTGGTGATGTTGACCGCCGTGGTGTGCACCATGGACTTGAGATAATCGACGGCGCCGATGGCCGCGAATTCGGCGCCGGATTCAGAGAAGAAGTTCCGGTAGATATCCCGCTGGACGGTGGGACTGCCGTGCGTCGAACCGAAGGCCACGCCCAGGCGGCCCGAAGAAATGAAGGATTCCTCCAGACCGGACTGAGCCAGGACTTCCTTTGCCACCTGGCAGGCATACCAGGAAACCGGCCCCATGGTCTTGCGATTCGCCCGCTTGAAGTCATAATCGATGGGATAGTCCACCGTTCCGAAGACGCGGGAATGGATATACTGGGAAAGGAATTCTTCATTCCGCAATGGTTGGACACCGGAAACGCCTTGCGTCAGGCTCTCCAGAATCGCTTTTTTGCCGTGGCCGATCGGCGTGATGGCCGCACCGGCCGTGATGACGACCCGTCTTTCTTGCATGGAGGAATCTTCTGCCTATGGATTAGTTTAGTTCCGGAAACCGCCGTTCCGACATCATGGCTCGGGAACAGCTTTCCGGACGGAGATCAGCCATTCGATGTAATCACAGATCTGGGAAATCGTCCGGATATCCATGGCCCGCTTCTTCTCTTCCTGGGTCAGTTCGGAACCCAGCATCTTTTCGATTTCAAGGAGCAGTTCAATGGCATCGATGCTGTCAAAATTGTGCTCTTCCCGAAGATTGTCATCCAGCCGAGGATTTTCAATTTCAAAATTGCGGCGGAATACCGCAAGGATATGCTGTTCGATCTCTGCTCTTGTCATGAAAAAACTGCCTGCTCCCCTATTCTTCAGTATCTGCCTACGGAACAAAACCGGGACCGTTTTTGCCGATTCCATCTTTCAAGGCCGCCTTTGTTCCGAAACCCAGCCGTCATGATAGCATCTCCGTTCCTAAATTGGAATTATGGTCCTTCCAGTTCACTGCCCCGAATCAATTCTTCCTGAAACCGGCGAAAACCGACTATCGACTTCACCACCTGATAAGAGCCCATAACGGTTCCGATGATTCCCGGCGCCCAGGCGTTCTGACCGGCCAGATAAAGCCCCCCGGCAGCAGGGCGCTGCAGGGAAATCAGCGGCAGAAGCTGCCGGGTTGAACGGCGAACCCCATAGGCGGATCCATACGGCGTATGTCCACAGTCCCGGAGTGTCAAGGGGGTGTAGACATCGAGCTTTTGCAACCCGGAAAAGGGCCCGCAGAGGCGGGAAGCCTCTTCCAGCATGATCCCGGCCTTACGTTCCTTGGCCTCTTCGTAATCGCTGCCGCGCTGCCCTGACGTTGTCCCTTCCCAGTCCCGCCATTCCCCCGGGGGACTGTGCGTCATCAGGGTCAGGAGATTGGTTTCCCCGGAACCCCGGCGGAGCTGATAAAAAGCCCCTTCCCCGGTACGGCCCGAAGCATCGGTATGCAGACGGTAAACATTATGGGGCCACGGGGGATGCCGTCCTGCATCCACTCCCAGATGAACGGCAAAGACCCCTGCTGTGTCCTGAAGCTGTAAAATCCGCTCGCGATATGCGTGCCGGACATCCTGTTCCCCAAGAAGATCCAAGACAATCCGGGGATGGATGGCCGCAACGATCAGCGGCGCTTCCAGCTCCCGACCGGATGACAGCAACACACCGGAAACCCGCTTTTCCCGAATCCAGATGCCCTTCACGGGATTCCCGGAAAGCAACGTCCCGCCCAGGTCCCGTAGCCGGTTCACAAAGACGTCCACCAGATGGGAGCTGTCGCAGGCCAGTCTCCAGGATGAAAAGAGCAGCGAAACCAGGGCCACATGGTGATAGAAAACAGGGCACTCCAGGGGAGATACATCCATCAGGGTGGTCGCTACTCCCAGGACTGCGCGCAGGCGCGGAGAACATCCCAGCCGGGCCAGCCGTTCTTCCAACGCCTCCAGGTACTGCAGATCAAAGAGGATACCTTCGGCAGAAGTAAGGACATCGAGACGGTACATCTGGGCCGCTATTTCCCGGAGACCTGCCATGACAGCTGAAATTGGCCCTTGTTCCTTCGGGAAGGAAAGCCGGAGCTCCTCTTCAAAGGCATCCATCCCTTCCGGGAGAAAAAAGGAAAAAGCGTCATCGAAGAGGTACCGGTCGATCGCCCCCCCCTGGCCCAGCCGCTCGACCGGTATCTGCGAGCCGACTCCCAGGCAGTTCAACATTCGGCGGAGTGGCTCTCCCTGGCCCAGGGCCCCAACATAGTGTACGCCCACCGGGCATTCCAACCCCTGACGGCAGTAACCCCGCATCAATCCGCCGGGATGGGCATTTCCTTCAATAACCGTTACCTGATAGTTCAGTTTCGCCAGGAGGATCGCCGTACTGAGGCCCCCGATGCCGGAACCGATCACCAGGGCCTTTCCCGGCTGATCCCTTCTTCCGCCCATTCCCCCCCCTTGATCCGGATCTCCGGCAGAATCGCAGCCGGCACGCCACCTTTTCCCGGTTATCGCAACGGTTCCGCTTCCAGCAGGGTCATTTTTAGAAAATATCCCATAAAGCCGGGGACCGCCAGTTCAATTTGTTCAAAAAGGCCCTCTCGCCTCCCCGAAAGCTGAACAGCGCGCCGGAGGAAACCGGCTGCATCGTATTGGCGTATTTCCCAGCGATCCTTTCCTCGTGCGACGACATCGGTTGTGCTTCTCTGGTTATCTGAAAAGCGGCAGATCGAAGCGCCGTTTTGCAGATAACCGGCATCCTGAAGCGTCCCTGGAGGGGGGAAAAGCAGAAGACGGATGTCCGCCAGCATGCCCGCCGAAAAGGCCGGCGAATCGAAGGGCGGGACACCCCGTTTTATTTCCTCCAGACCCTGATGCGCCAGTGCATCGAGGAGAACGAAGCCCTCGGGCGTCATCAGGACACAGGAAAGGGTCTCCTTCCGGGGATCAACGAGAACAACACCGAGCAGCAACGCCATGCTCCCATCGGGCAGTTGTGCTTCGATGGCATGAATCAGGCGGTGGGGCGTCTCGACATAGGGCAGACAATCCCTCCGGCAACAGACCTCTTTGCCGGATGCCCTCTCCAATCCCGCATCATGATGGATTTCCGGCATCAGACTGCACGACGGCGTCAGAAAGGACAACAGGGCAATCAGAAAAAGAACGGCGCAGCGCATCAACCGGCACGGAACAGGACATCATCGATCCGGGAATTGGTCCGGATATTTTTAAACTCGATTTCCGTGTAAGCCTCATCACTCTCAATAATCCGGACAAGCTCAATCCCCCCCGGTTTTTCAGACAGGGTGATTTCGACAGCCTGGATCATCGCGCTCAAGCTCTTATCCTTCGGCGTCATGAGAATCCGGGTTTTGCTGCCGGGCTTCAAGACGGCGGCAAAGGTCGGACTGGAATCGAAACGCCCCCGGCTCCAGGCCGCGATTTCCGGCAGAATGAACTTCATGACCTGCGCGCTGCCGTGGCGATCCTCAACCAGCCGGTTGTTCTGCTGGATATAGCGTTTGACGTCCCCCTGGGAAAGGAGGAGCACGCTCCGGACGGGTGAAAGATACTCCCACCGCAGGGCATCGGGCGACCGAAAATAAAACCGGCCTTCGGAAACCAGCGGCCGCGAAAGGATCTTCAGGTGCTTGCGCTGGACAAATCCGGCCTGGACCGTGGAGATTCCCGCCGAAACCTGTCGAATCTGCTCCCAGCTTTCCGCCCAACCGACCAGCATTCCGCAACTCAGCAGCACTGCGACAAGAAGAATCCTGCGGACGTTCACTTTTCCGAAAGAGATCATCTTTTTTCTTTCTACTTTCAGAACATCCCGCCGTTCACAGAGATCACCTGCCCGGTGATGTAGGAGGCATCGGGCGAACAGAGGAATCGGACCACCTTTGCCACTTCTTCCGGCTCACCCACCCGTCTCATGGGAATTCGCTCGCGAATCTGGTCCTGGGGAAGATTTGAAGTCATATCCGTCCGGATCAGCCCGGGGGCAATCACATTGACCCGGATTCCCAGCCGCGCCACTTCGGAAGCCAGGGAGCGGCTCGCCGCGATCAGCCCCGCCTTGGCGGCTGAGTAATTGACCTGCCCGCGATTTCCCACCAGGGCCGACAGGGAAGACATGGAGACCACCGAACCCCGATGGGCTCTCATCATCGCCTTTATCGCAGGCTGTGTGACGTTGTAAAAGCCGTTCAGGGTTGTCGAAATCACCGCATTCCAGTCCTCTTCCGACATCATCAGGAAGAGATTATCGGCCGTAATCCCGGCATTGTTCACGAGCACATCCAGGGAAGACCGGCGGGCGATCAGCTCCTCCACACAGCGGCGGCTTTCGGCGGCATCGGCTACATCGAAGCACAACTTCTCCGCCGATCCGCCCTCGGCCTCGATCAGGGATACTGTTTTCCGGGCCTCAACCTCGGAAGACCGGTAATTGACCACCACATAATATCCGCTGCGCGCCAGTTCCAGGGCCACAGCCCGGCCGATTCCGCGGCTGGCCCCCGTCACCAGGGCGGTCTCCTGCTTATTCTTTTCCATGAAACGCCTCTGCGCCCGTTACGGCCTGGTCATTCCTCACCGCCTGAATCGTCATCCGGCAGATCGTCGTTGAACCTGCCCTGACGGTCCCTTCAAAAACATGATAATCATCCCGGCAGTAAAGATTATTCGTAGAAGTGATCAGAGGGGTATTCAGGGCCACCCGATCCTCGTAAAAAGCCCCATTCCGAAGCCCAACAAGCCATCCTCCGCCGCCGGTCTTGCCTTCCCGGCGCCTTTTCCAGGCGCCTCCGGCACAGGCTGTCTGCGCAACCAGTTCGACCAGCGCCAGCGTATCGACCGCTTCCTCGTCGAAAAGGGGCCAGGACTTCCGCACCGTTGCCGCAGTAGTACAGGAATCCTCATCCACCGCAAGGACTTCTTCAATCAGCGCCATCCGGCCACGATGAGGGATCAGCTCTTCCACGGCAAGGTCCATACCGGCTCCTTTCCTTCCCCCCCAGCAAAAATTTGGCGTGTAGTAGATAAGAAATCCCCCCTTAAGTCAAGGGAAAAACTCTTTGCTTCGCGATCTCCCCGTGGCCTGGAAGGTTAGTCTTGATCTTTGCCGTCCGCTGCGTTATTTTCCCTTTGCTTCGATCTTCTTTACAAGGAATCGGGAAAGGATTTTTGATTTATGACCCACACGAACCAATTCTACGAAGGCATCTTTCCGCATCCTGCCGATCCGTCAGCTCCATACGTGAATTCCCGTTATACCGTCGGCGATATCCAGGGGCTTGCCTTTTCCCTGCGGGAACGATTGCAGCCCTTTGCAGAAAAAAAATCGACCGTCTGCCTCTGGACGGAAGACCGGGGACTGATCATGGCGGCCCTCCTTGCCGCCCTTGCCGGAGGCCCCGTTTTTGCCCTGCCTCATGCCTTTTCACCTCAAGTGATGCAAGACCTGCAGGAGGTCTGCCCGGTCTCCGTTATTCTGACGGATCGTGGCGACGTAAGTCTCCCCGGCCTGGAACAGATAACACCACCGGACTACCGGCCCGCCGCCGCCCCTCCCACTCCCCTTCTCGATCCTCAGGGTACGTGCATGAAGCTCTTCACCGGCGGTTCGACGGGTGCACCGCGGATCTGGGATAAAACGCCAGCAGGACTGCTGGGCGAGAGCGCTTTTCTGACCCGGCAGTTCGGGATTTGCCCGGAGGATGTCCTGCTTGCCGCAGCTCCTCCTCAGCACATCTACGGACTTTTGTTTTCCGTGATCCTTCCCTTTTTGGCCGGGGCGCGCGTCCTGCCGGAAACCTTTTCTTTTCCCCGAGAGATTATCGCCGGGATATCCCGCTTTTCCGCAACGATTCTGATCGGAGTGCCCTTTATTTACCGTGCCCTGCGCCTCGATGCCCTGGAGCGCCAGACGCTGCGGCGGGCCTTCTCGTCTGCGGGTAAGGTGAATCCCGAAGATGCTCTGTTTTTCAAAGAAAAAACCGGCCTTCCCATTACGGAGATTTACGGCTCCACGGAAACGGGCGGCATTGCCTTCCAGGACTCACCGGATGATCAGGGGCAATTGCAACCCTTTTCCGAAGTGACCTGGAAAATTGCCGGGGAACGGCTTTGCGTCCGTTCTCCCTTTCTATCGGGAAATCTCCCTCGAGATGAAGAGGGATTTTTTATCACGGGAGATCGAGTCGTCTCGATTGGTCCGGAAAGATTCAAGCTGCTGGGCCGCGCCGACGATGTGGTGAAGATCGCGGGAAAGCGGGTCGATCTGGCGGAGGTTCAGGAGAAAATTCGGCAGATCAAGGAGGTGGAAGAAGCCTTGGTCCTTACTCTGCCGGAAGTTTCCGGACGCCGTCAGGAGATTGTTGCCCTTGTCGTCGGCTCCCTGGACCGGCAAACGATCCGGCAACACCTGGCCGACTGTCTCGAATCCTATGCCCTGCCCCGGCATATTCTGCTGGTCGAAAACATCCCGGTCACCCCGGCAGGCAAGATCGATCGCCGACAGATCGATGAACTGCTGCAGTCACGAGAAAACGAAGCAACCTGATTTTTCCGGATCGCACCTCTTCTTCATCCTGTTGACCATTTTGATTGACAATTCCTCCTGACCGTCTTAAATTTATTAACAAAAAGTAATTCCTTGATAAACAACACTTCACAAAAGGAGGCTGCCATGTCAGACCGCATCTACAAAAAAGTTGAAATTGTCGGAACCTCGAAAAAGGGGATCAACGAAGCCATTTCCAATGCGATCGAAACTGCCGCCGAATCCATTCGAAATATCGACTGGTTCGAAGTCGTTGAAACGACAGGGCACGTCGTCAATGGCAAGGTTGATCATTTCCAGGTCACTTTAAAAATAGGCTTCAGGCTCGAAGAAGACTGACAGGACGCCCCCTTGACCACCGGGCCTGGAAAACCCCGGGCGGTCAAGGGGACGGAAGTTTGTTTCTTCCGAGTTCAAGAAAATCCGGGCCAAACCTGATCAACAAAACACCGACATATTTCCCTTCCAAATTCCCGTCTTTCTTCCCTTTTTAAAAATAATCAGCCTCTGCCCTTGACAATCTCTACATATTGTGGTTTATAACAGCCAGCATACAGGATGTAGTGTACCATCTACTTCCTGCGCTTATTTCCCAAGGAGTTTATCTGCAATGACGAAGAAATCCTATACTCCCATCGTCCCGGAATTAACGAAAAATGCCACGACGGTTCTGGAAAGACGCTACCTGAAACGCGACAAGGAAGGTAAGGTTCTGGAGACCCCGAGCCAAATGTTTCGGCGGGTGGCGGAAACCATTGCAGAGGCTGACAGGAAATTCAGCAAAAAGAACGGCGTGGCAAAGCTGGCAGAGGAATTCTATTCGATGATGACCTCCCTTGAATTTCTGCCCAATTCGCCGACGCTGATGAACGCCGGACGCGAACTGGGACAGTTGTCCGCCTGTTTTGTCCTGCCCGTGGGCGATTCCATGGAAGAAATTTTCGATGCGGTGAAATACACGGCGTTGATCCACAAGTCCGGCGGCGGTACCGGCTTTTCCTTTTCCCGGCTTCGTCCCGCCAATGATGTGGTTCTAACCACAACCGGCATTTCCAGCGGCCCCATCTCCTTTATGCGCGTCTTCGACATCGCCACGGAAACGATCAAACAGGGCGGCACCCGCCGCGGCGCAAACATGGGCATCCTTCATGTCGACCATCCCGACATCATGAATTTCATCATGTGTAAGGCCGATAAAAAGCAGCTCAATAATTTCAACATCTCCGTGGGGCTCACGGAAGCGTTCATGAAAGCCGTGGAAAAGGACGAAAATTACGAACTGATCAATCCCCGGGATGGCCAGGTGTCCGGAACCCTCAACGCGCGCAAGGTCTTCAACCGGATTGTCGCGCAGGCCTGGGAAAACGGCGAACCGGGCATCGTGTTTATGGACCGGCTCAACCGCGACAACCCGACACCACATGTCGGCAAGATCGAATCCACAAATCCCTGCGGAGAACAGCCCCTTCTGCCTTATGAATCCTGTAATCTGGGCTCGATCAATCTGTCCCGGGTGGTCAGGGACGGAAACATCGACTGGGATCGGCTCCAGAAGGTCGTTCATCTGTCCGTGCATTTTCTGGACAATGTTGTGGAAGCCAATCGCTACCCCCTTCCCCAGATTGCCGAGATGACCCTTGCCAACCGCAAAATCGGACTCGGTGTCATGGGCTGGGCGGATATGTTGATCCTGCTCGGCGTTCCCTACAATTCCGAGGAAGCCATCGAACTGGCGGGAAAAGTCATGGGATTCATCAATCAGGAGGGGCACGCGGCCTCGCAGAAATTAGCCAAGGCCCGGGGCGCATTCCCCAACTTCAGGGGCTCCGTCTATGACAAAGGGGGCGAGCCGCCGATGCGCAACGCAACCGTCACGACCATCGCGCCAACCGGCACCATTTCGATCATTGCCAATGCCTCCTCCGGCGTGGAGCCGCTTTTTGCCGTCTCTTACGTCCGGCAGGTCATGGATAACGACATTCTGGTGGAAGTGCATCCCTATTTTGAAGCCGTCGCCAGGCAGCGGGGATTTTATTCGCCAGAATTGATGCAGCGCATCGCGGAAGAGGGAACGCTTCACGACATCGACGAAGTGCCGGAAGACCTTCGCAATCTCTTCGTCACGGCGCACGACATATCGCCGGAAGTGCATATCCGCATGCAGTCCGCCTTCCAGAAATACACCGACAATGCGGTGAGCAAGACGGTCAATTTTGCCAATGAGGCAACCCTTCAGGATGTCGCCCAGGTCTATGAACTGGCCTATAAGCTGGACTGCAAGGGCGTGACCATTTACCGCGACGGCTCTCGCGATCAACAGGTCTTGAGCAAAGGGAAAAAGGAGGAACCGGCTGCGCCCGCGGCTACGGAGCATGAAAAAGCAACGACCAAACGCGAGCGGCCCAAGGTACTCAAAGGCTGGACCTACCAGATGCAGACCGGCTGCGGCCCCCTCTACATCACCGTCAATGAGGACAGCACCGGTCTCTTCGAGCTTTTCACCACCATGGGCAAGGCGGGCGGCTGCGCCGCCTCCCAGAGCGAGGCCATCGGGCGGATGGTGTCGCTGGCCTGGCGCAGCGGAGTTCAGGCACGGCAGGTCATCCGACAGCTTCAGGGCATTTCCTGCCATTCGCCGTCAGGCTTTGGCGAAAACAAAATTCTGTCCTGCGCCGATGCCGTGGCCAAGGCGATTCAATCCCATCTGGCGGCCAACGGCGGCAAAGTGCAGGAAAAGCGCTTCTTTCTCAAAGGCGCTTGCCCGGAGTGCGGTGGCATCGTCGAGCACGAGGGCGGCTGTGCGGTATGCCACGTCTGCGGCTACAGTGAATGTGCGTAAGAACTTGTCTGAAGTCAGGAAAAAAACCGTTTTATCATCCGGGAAAAAGGGGAAAGCGGATATGAAAATCAAAAAAATGGATCATTTCTGTATTGCGGTGAAGGATCTCGATGCGGCCCGGAAGGTATGGGAGCCTATATTGGGCAAAGAACCGGACGACACCTATGTGGATGAACCGGAGAAAATCCGCGTCGCCCGCTACTGGCTTGGCGGGGTGGGATTTGAACTGATGGAATCCACGGCCCCCGACGGCCCCGTGGCCCAGTGGATCGAGAAGCATGGGGAAGGGATCATGCTGATCGGCCTCAATGTGGAAAGCACACGGGAAGCCATTGCCGAGCTGGAGGCAAAGGGATACCCCTTTGTTGCCCCCCCCTCTCCGATTGCCGATGACATTACCGGAAAAGCCAGACCTTTCCGCGATTGCGAGTTTGCGCTGATGCATCCCCGGAAAACAAACGGCGTCATGGTCGAACTGATCGATTATAAATGGAAGGAACTTGAGTCCTTATAATCCGCTCATTCGCCGATAATCTTGACCAGCACCCGTTTCTCCCTCATGCCGTCAAACTCGCCGTAAAAGATCTGTTCATACGGGCCGAGATCCAGGATCCCGTTCGTAATGGCAACCATGACCTCTCTTCCCATGACCTGCCTTTTCAAATGGGCGTCCCCGTTGGTTCCTCCCGTTTCGTTATGCCGATATTGTGTAATCGGTTCGTGGGGCGCCAGCCTCTCCAGCCACAGGGCAAAATCCTGAAGAAGGCCCCTTTCATCGCCATTGATGAAGACGGAAGCGGTGATATGCTTGGCGTTGACCAGAACGAACCCTTCTTTGATCTGACTTTCATCCAGGCATTGTACAATCTGTTCCGTAATATTTAAAAAACCCACTCTGCTCGGAATTTCAATCCACAACTCTTTTCGAAAGGATTTCATCATTTCACCTCGCCCCTCCAAGAAAAACTAAACCACCACAAGCATTAAGCCGGTGGTGGTTTAGTTTCCTATACAGCCCTCCCAGGCTGTACGATCCCTTTTTGCATCAAGAGAAGACTGCGGGCAATTCCTTCCCAAGAATGCATGGGATTATTTGTTGGTTCTTCTTCTAACAAACCCCAGGCCCAGAAGGCCGCTGCCGAGCAGAAAAATGGCGGGAGGAATGGGAACAGCCGACATGGCACAGTCAACCAGGAAATAGGTTTCCTGAATGCCTGAACCACCCGCATCCTGCAGTCTAACACCATTGAAGCTTCCGTCAGCAACAAAACCGATAAACTGACCATCGTACGTATTGGCAATGCTCGTGACAAAGGTGTTGTCATCATTGATGTACATATCGATTCCGGTTCCAGCGCCGCCCGGATTCTTCAGATCAAACCAGCCGCCCCAAGCCGTCATTCCCTGCGACAGATTGAAAACCTGATAGCTCGGCACATCTTTATCGACGATATTCTCGTAGACACCGTAATGAATCGCACCCGTATAACCTGTTTCGGTAATGCTGAAGCCGGGTTCTAAAGTCGCATCCTGGAAGTTCTCCACTACGAGCGTCGAAAGGTTGATGGCATTCAGCCAGCTGACGTAATTGGTATACACCGTAACATTGTACGCTTGCGCTCCTGCCGCAAAACTCATCACGAGCAGGAACATAAAAATTGAAGCAATCTTTTTCATCTTCTCATCTCCTTTATTGTTGGAGTTGTTATTCCACTGCTTTTTCATTGCCCGCAGTCTTTCCCTATTTTAACAATTTCAGAATCTCCCTCCCTTCCGGTTTTATTCTTCCGGAACCTTTTCCTCCCGGCCATCATGAAGATCACCTCCGGGATACTGACACTGCTGCCGATTCTGATACACACCACAATCCTATGTTTTCAAAGATCCGATGGTGAATAATACGAATTGGCCCCTCAAAAATCAATACCGGAAAAGCCTTATTTTTTTCTAAGATTAAGCGGTAATTTCGACTTCCATAAATTCTTATGCAAGCCATGATATAGGATTGGCTAGGATTGACTGTTGAATGGTTTGAAAAAAACACAGACTTGTCGGACACGAGGATGCTTTTGAGCGGCTCCCGTTATTCTGAGCCAAAGGTCAACGAGCGGCTATGCACCGGTCCTTTGCCAATCCTTCTTGATCACCTCCAGCAATTCCTTTGAAAAATTGCTGAAAAGCTGGATGGATTCAAAATAGGGAGGGCAGAGGAGTTTCTGCATCAGGAACCCGTCCCCGTCGAACCAGCGCGGCAAAGCCCCGCCGAAAAAATAATCCCTCTTTCGCAGCACCTCGACCGCCTCGCCGACCCAGGGCTGAGTGAGATTGACCCAGACCTGAATAACCACGGCTTTCCGGGAGATGGCCTCCCTCTCGATTTCGGTAAAAAACTTCTTCGAAATCCGATCCGACCTCCGGCACGGTAATGCGCGCTACCTGCGCGAAATCGAAGATGGCCAGTTCGGCCCTCGACCTGCGATCGCCTGGCGCTTTGGCAGTGGAGACGGCGATATCCCGGAGATCGTCAAGGCGCCCATAAAGCGTCCGAAGCTCCCGCTCATAAGAGGCGGGCAGGTAAATCCGGTGCGGCTTCGGCTGATAACAGCGGAACACCGCCAGGGTCGCCACCCGCCCCGCCGCACTTTTTTCCTTGTCATACGCTGCCGCCGGCATGAGGGATACCTCAATTGCCGTTTCCACATGCCTGTATTTCTCGACGGTTTTTTGCATGAACAGATGATTGCAGACGGCCTCGCCAAACACTTCCTCGATGTTTTTTCTCTCCGGAATAAAGGTATCGTAGAGATAGCCCAGCAGTTCCATGTTGACCCCCAGGTTCCGGTAGCCACCGTCCACGAGCCCGACACCGGCCTCATAGATAGACGGACCGGGTGCTGAGCGGTACAGATGCTCCACACCGATCACTCTGCCGTCCATCGTCCGCGCCACAATGGAATAGTAGCGTCCTTCCTCATTCGCTTGAGCAATGGCCTGGGAATCATAGAAGAGCCGGATGGGATAATGCTCGCCATAGACGGTATGAAAAAGATCAACGATCCCTTCCGCGTCTTCGTTGCGGAAAGGCGATATCGCAAAGCTTTTTTCCGCTGTTTTCTCCTCTTTCGTCTCTTTTGCCATTCTGTACTCCTTCACTTAGATTCAAGTTGTTGCCATTGCCGCCATTATCTGCGCACATCAAAGCACCATCTTCATCGGCTCTGTCCTCTTCTCATCGACGCACATACTTTGCGTTTCTGCATCGCCTCTGCCTCAAAGCCATGTTACTCTCTTTGAAATGAACTTGGAATTGCCACCGTCAACGCCGCAGCTGCCCCGGCAATCTGGAGAAAAGCGCAGACGGAGAAGAGGGCCGGGTAGCCCCAATGCACCAGGACAGCGCCCCCGGCCAGAGGCCCCAGGAAAAACCGCCCTGAAACATGACCATGGAAAGATTGGTATTCAGGGCCTTGAACCGCTGTGCCGAGACATCAAAGACCAGGCCGCTCGAGACGGGCAAGGCCACGCCCCAACCAACCCCCATGTAAAGGCCGAGAAGGCTGAAAGGAATATCGCCGCGAAAACAGAGAATTGCCGGAGAGCCCAGTCCCAGCCATACAGTGGAAAAGGCGAGCAGTTTTCTCTTGTCCAGTTGATCAAAGGAAAACCAGGCAAAGAGTCGGATGCCGATTTCCGTGAACGTGGAGAGGGTGAAGAACCATCCAGGATTCGAGATGCCGATCCCCTTGCCGTAGTCCTTCAGGAAATAAAAGACCGGGGTGAAGGTCGTCCAGATCAGCAGAGAAAGAAGCAGCACGAGAAATTCCGGCGTGAGAATCTTGCCCGGATTTATTAGCTCGCCCACGGCTGACATCCCTCGAAACCTTCTTCTATCCCTTCAGGATTTTCTTCAGTGCGCTCACAAAGGCCTCCATCGCCTCCCCGCCTTTCTCCAAAAAGGTATACGGTCCGAAACACTGGATGATCTTTTCCGTCTGCGGGCTGAAGAGGATGCCGCCGACGACGTCTCTCCTTTCGTTGAATGCCGCAATGGCTTCGAACTCGCCGCCGGCGACCATATCGAGACCTTTCCGGGGTATCCAAAAAAATCAGGGAGGAACGGTTCGGGACAGCAATCAACAACACGGAGGGCAAGGCGTTTTATCTCCTCTTCATTTGGGCTCCGGAAGGTGAAAGGCTCCACGTCTTCAGGCACCGCAAGGCGCTCTCCAAACCGGGGATAGGACTTCTCCTTCGAAACGGCAAGACAGATGCCGTTGTATCGATCTGCGGTAAGGGAGGTAGTTCTTTTTTCTTTTCAGCCCCGGAAGGAACGACGAATGAACAAGGTCTTTCTTCCGCGGACGTTAGCGGAGCTCGGGTCATTCCTGGAGGAAGGGAAGCACACGTGTATGCGGGTGGAACGGACCTGCTTGTACGGATGAGGGCGTGGAATGAAAAACCGCCTGCCTTGATCTGCATGGAGCGGATTGAAGAGCTGCAAGGCGTTCGGGAGGAAACAACGGGATTGTGGATCGGCGCCGGCACTCCCCACCGACGACTGCTCGACGACCCGATGATCCAGAGGCATCTTCCCGTCCTCGCAAAAGCCCTGCGGGTTCTGGGATCACCTCAGATCCGCAACATGGGGACTCTCGGGGGAAACATCTGCACCGCCTCACCGGCCGGCGACTGCCTCCCGCCCCTCTACGTATTGCATGCGGTCGTGGAAATCCGCTCTCCCAACGCCGTTCAGACCCTTCCCATCAACTCATTCATCGTCGGTCCGGGGGAAACGCAGTTGCAAAAGGGGTAGATCCTGGCCGGCGTCCTTGTGAAACGGCCGCCCAACTTCACAATATCCACTTCTTTGAAAAGGTGGAGCAACGCAAGGCAACGGCCATTGCCGTGGCCAGCGGTGTCGCCCATTGATGACCTGCGCGCCTCGGCGGATTATCGCAGGAACATTGCCGGCAATCTTATCCTGCGGCTTGCGGAAAACATCATGATTCCCCCCAGACCATTGCACCATCGTAGGGCCTCTTCGCGGGCAAATCTTTTTAAGCCGGTTTTGTTTGCAACGGCGTTTGCACGACCCCCTGCAATGGACTAATCAATCAGCGCCTTCGGCATCTCTCCCGGACTTCTCTTTCATCATAGGAAAAAAAGCCCTTACGGCGCTCACAGTCCCGGGAGGAACTCTCAACCACTCGACCGTCTATACAGCACCAGCCGAGCTTCTGGCATCGCTCACGGGCCTCCTTCTCATCATAAGAGAATAGGCCTTTACGGCGCTCACAGTCCTGGAAGGAACTCTCAACCACTCGACCGTCTATACAGCACCAACCGAGCTTCTGGCATCGCTCACGGGCCTCCTTCTCATCATAAGAGAATAGGCCTCTACGGCGCTCACAGTCCTGGGAAGTGCTCTCAATCACCCGGCCGTCTACGCAGCACCAGCCACGCCTCTGGCACCGCTCCCGCACTTCCTTCTCATTATAGGAAAAAATGCCCTTACGGCGTTCACAGTCCTGGGAAGAGCTCTCAATCACCCGGCCGTCTATGCAGCACCAGCCACGCTCTTCGCTTCTCTTCCGTACTTCCTTTTCATTGTAGGAGAAAAACCCCATGCGGCGCTCACAGTCCTGGGAAGAGCTCTCAATCACCCGGCCGTCTATACAGCACCAGCCACGCCCTTCGCTTCTCTTCCGTACTTCCTTTTCATTGTAGGAGAAAAACCCCCTGCGGCGCTCACAGTCCTGGGGAAAGCTCTGAAAAACCTGGCCGTCTATGCAGCACCAGCCTTGGGCAGGCCTTTGTCCCGTAAAATCGTAATGATATATCCAGGAGGGGATGTTTTTTATCTGCGCCGAACTCATTCGTCTCGGTGTCTCGGTCAGATAGCCCACAGAGAAAACAGCCAATTCCCTATTTTTAACCACCACACCCGACGGCCGATACGTCTCCGCCTGTCCCTCAAAAACAGCAAGGTCGGTCTCGCTCCGCAGAACCTTAATATTCGCCCGGCTGTTCAAGACGCCTGCCACATCGGGTGTTTCGTAGCAGTGCAGATTCTTATCGATAAAGACCTGACCGATTGCGATTCTGATGTAGACGCAATCCCGTTTCGTCAACGGGTCCACTCTTATCCCAAACCACGGATCCGTGTTTTCATCCAGTTGACAAAAGCCTCCATCAGGATAACGAATCCTGGCACTGCTATTTTCACCCGTGCGGACCGTCATCCCCTCTCTGATGGATTCACCATTGATCCCTTTTCGTCCATCCACCAAAACACTTGGTCCGTACGTCTCGAGTGTGCCAACGTACCCTCCCCTATCAGGAGATTGGTACCCTGGACCGTTTCCATAGGGGACACAGGCCAGAACAAAAACAACAAGACAGGCCATTGACGTAACCATGCGGAAAATCGGCAATATTGATTTCATGCTTCCCCCTGATCATCTGTTTTTAGCGCTGTGATGGAAAAGTGGTCTGAACTCGGACACCTGAGCTCCCCAAACAAGGTCCTTTGATATACACAATACCTTTTTGTGGTCCCGGTCCCATACGACGTACTCCTGATCGGACTTGTTGAGGAGATAGAAACTCGCAGGAACGGCCTCCATGGGTTCGCCTTTCCATTTGAAAGAAACCACGGCGTATTTGGTCGGACGCACGAGGACACCATAGGCCATGGGGGTAAAAATGGTATAGAGGACAAATACGATGATGAAGGGGGATACCAGCCAAAGCCGGGTTTTTTGAAACATGGACGCGGTATACCAAGCCGCGATGAGCAGGAGAGCAGCAATCAGTTCCCCCTTGACAAGGTAAAGAAAGTAGGACTGCAACTGGCGGCTGTCCCCTTGCAGCAGCCAGCCAGCGATTCGGCTTGTGTCAATGTTTTCATGGATTGTCTCGGACGAGTCATAGAGTAGATTTGAAACGCCCAGGACCGCCGCAAAGTCATTGATGTATCCAAGAACATGGAATACGAGGACAAAAGCGAAGCAGAACAAAAGGAGGGAAGACCAGAGACCGAGTCTGCTCCTGGGGGTCGCCAGGATATAGGATTTAAACCTTCCACATCTCTCAAGAAAGCTGTGCCATCCGAAAAAATGGCATACGGCAAGAATCAGCAGGATAAGGATGGATGCAAAGGCGAAGACATAAAAGGCGTAAACCAGACTTGCCAGCAGCTTGCCAACGAGCATGCTGGTAACCGCAACGAAAAACTTGCCCCCTTCCTGCAGATAATGCTCTTTTGGATATTCAAACAGGCCGAAAAGGCCGAGCATATTCAGTTGCGCCCGAACCACCAGATATCCGCATGAATAGAAAATTGCCACAATCCCCGCTAGAGAACTGGTCAACCAGCCGACGAAGATGGCGATCCCCTTGAATAGATCCATGATTCAGGGTCCTCATGATGCTATCTTGTGAGCAAACCCGTTTCAAGCAACTGCCGAGCTCAACTTGTAAAAGAGTCCAGATGGACAGGTCATTTCCTGAAAATTCAAGACAACGCCTATGCTCTGACTTATCTGGGCCACCTGAAAATGAAGCGGCAAGTCCGCCACAACCCGAATAAGAACGAAAATTTTTGTTAGTATCTGATTATTCAAGCAGATTTTGCTTTATTTTCTCTCCACGGAAATAAAAAGTCAAGAAAAGCAGAGTATTTTTCAGCTCTCTTAATTCCAGGGAAAATAAAGTCAACGGCAAAGTTCATCAAAGGAAACGTCAATGATTTCCCCTGTGACATTGCCGTCATCGTAATGCCACCATTCGCTTTCAAATCTCCTGAATCCTGCCTTCTCCATGACCTCGGCAAGGAGCCGCCGATTTTCTATTACCTGCTGGGAAAGGTTTTTTTCTCCATGGCCTGCACGCGGCGAAAAGTCGTCAAAGCCCGTCGGCATTTCCAGTTCCGAACCCGAAGAGTCCGTCAGAGTGATGTCTACTGCGTTTCCTCTGTTATGCCGGGAACCGGTCTTCGGGTCCGCCACGAAGCAATGGTCCGGCACGAGGGACCAGAAGAGCTTCTGGGCTGAGAGTGGCCGATAGCAATCCCACATCTTAAGGGATAATCCCTTTTTTTTCAGCTCGCTCTGAGCGATGGCCACCTTGGCCGCAGTTTCAGCCCTGAGAAAACACCGTCCACAGTCATAGATTTTCCTTCCGGTGAAATTGTCGCTTCTGGCGTAGCGCATCTCAACGGCTACATCCGGAACGATGTCCTTTATGTTCACAAGGGGAATGGCTTTTTCAGCAGCGCGATCCTCGATAAGACTTGGGGAAGGAAGCTGCCAGATTTTCCAGACTCGGGCATAGACGTCACGGGGAAGTTGCACAAGGACGGGATTCTTGCCGGGGCGGATCCACTTCATAATCTTTGTCAAATCTCTTTCAGAAAGGGCCGTGCAGCCACTTGTCGGTTCACCCGACGGGTGTCGGATATGAAGAAAGATGCAGCTTCCTTTTCCCGGTTTGGGAGACGAAGTGTTGTAGCCCACAACCATAAGAAGACGATACATATCCGCAATCTCCCACATCCGCTCAGAACTTTTCCAATCCCTTCCTTTGCCTCCGGGAAGTTCACTCTCCTGGAGGATCGTGTTATAGTAACGGGATAATGGGTCATCCACACAGTGGGTTCCTTTTGCGATCTGCTGGAAAGGAAGCGAAACGCCAACCGGCGGCCGAAGCGACATCCCCATTGCCAGTGGGATCGTAAAGATTCCAGCGGGGGCCTTTAAGTCCCCCTCCGCCTTTACAGGTTCACCGGAGAGATATCCGTCAGAGGCAGAATCCCAGGCAAGGCCGAGGCAGCCGACCACCGCTTCGATCCCTTTCCCCATCTTCTGCCATCGCTCTTCCCTTCTCTCGAAAAGAAACAGGGTAGCATGGGAATCGTTCCAGGACTCGGTCACGGAGACGATAACTTGTCCGCATTGTGAAACCTCACGGGAATAACAGGGAAGAGCCATGACCAGGAAAAGGGCTGCAAACAAAAGCATGAAGAAATACCGCATTATTTCAATCCTTTGATATTTTGTCATATTGATTACAACAGGGAAATCTGTCCAACAGACAGGCAGCGGCTTGCAGATTGATCGAAATACTGTTTGTGAAGCAACCAATTTCAATTTGGTCGCAAATAAAAAAAGGGATTAACCTTAGTTGATTAATCCTTTGATTTAATTGGTGCCCCTGCCGCGATTCGAACGCGGGGCACACGGATTAGGAATCCGTTGCTCTATCCTGCTGAGCTACAGGGGCTTGAATAATAAATTGAAGAGTTTCGCTGTGTAACACTCTTTTAAGCAGGTGTCAATAAACATTCCAAAAGTTGATTATAATAGCGACCCAAATTCAGACGAAAGGAAACTCTGACAGTGACAAACAATACCAGAAGGTGTACCCGAACATACTTAAATAGTGCTATTCTTTACTACCCGGCCATAGTCATCCTCCGACCTCTCGACATCATCCTCTCCAAAATAATCCCCTGTTTGGACTTCGATAAAACACAATTCTTCCAACTCCGGATTTTCGATTCGATGCCATGTTTGTATAGGAATATCGACAGCTTGACCGGCTATCAGTTCAGTGTCATTTCCCGCTTTCGTCACCACCGCCCTTCCGGTAATTAGATACCAATGCTCAGCACGACGTTGATGCCGCTGATAACTCAACCGCTGCCCGGGATAGACGGTTATTCGCTTAATTTTGTGATTCGGAGCTTCCGAAAGAATTTCATAATAACCCCAAGGCCTATGATTCTCGCCCTTGGTCTGTTCGATAACCTTTTCATAAACCCTGATGTAAGCCTTTACCATACGGTTTGCACTGAATCGTTCTTCAACCCATTTTCGGCATTGGAAACGATCAAGCTGTCCCACTTTAGCAACCGCCCCGGCCATTTCATCAGTATTTTCAACAAGAATACCCGTAACACCATTTTCAACAATTTCTTGCATATCTCCCCCGTTCAGGGCAATCACCGGTGTTCCACAGGCCATGGCATGCACCAGAGTAAACTTTAAGGAGTCTTCGCTGCTGACTGGTTGAAGTAAGGCATATGCGCCACTTAAGAGCTCATCTCGCTTTTCCGGATCCACACTACTCATATAAATGACGCCGTCTCCATTTATATGGGGACCAATGTGCCTGTCAAAGTATCCCTTGTCATCAAAGCCGCCGACAAGGATTAGCGGCATTCCCGTTTCCCGCGCAATTTCGATGCATTTCTTGGCACCTTTGTCCTTGGCGATGTTGCCTATGAAGAGCAAGTATTTTCCTTTTTCCGCTTGAAATGTACATCGGCGCAAGTCAACGCCCTGAGGTATCGTTGCAACATATTCGAGTTCCGGGTTTTTCTCTGCCTCACTGACAGCTACATAAAAGGAATTTTTGTTGGAATGTTTATACCCCGGTAGGACCTTTGGAGACCATAATCCTTGAACAGTTGTGAGAACAGGTATGTTGACCACGCTCATGCGTGTTAGAGGCAGGCAATCTAAATAGTTGTGAATTATATCGAAATGATCTTCCTGCTCAAAAGCCTTGGACCAGGGAATCCATTCTTGAACCTCTGGTAAATTTGAAGAGTTTCCATAATAAATACCAGCATCCATCTCACCCCAGGAACGGGACGCATTCAGATCGCCTGCAGCAAACAGAACAACATCGATGCCGCAACTCACGAGGCCTTCTGTAAGCGGAGAAACGATATTTTCCCATAGGCTTGAATTGCCAGAGTGCCTGCACCAATTAAATGGCACAATCAAAGCGACTTTCATGACATTATCTGATTACGCTCATGCTGACGGTATTATTTAATAATTTATCCATCATTCCGATTTGCATGGTACGATAAAAGCAACGAATATACCCTACGTGCCGAACATCGTCTGTCTTTTCCATCCTAACGGCAGGTGTATTTCCGGTTTGACTGCGTACATTGTGAAAATGATACTTCAGAGTAAGATCCGCTGAAAGCATTATTTTTATCTTTCAAGTCTTCTTCATATTTGTAAAAATAATAGTTTCGTAGAACATCTGGGCCTATTCTATGCAGCATTCGAATCTTGTGACCATGCAGCATCAGGAGAGATTTAACGGTAATAACGACATTATATTCTTGATCGCGGGAGACTGATTAATTGTGAAAAGAGTTTTTACACTAATTCTGATATTTGGACTTTTGGGAGGTTGCGCAACACAGCAGTCGTACGAGATACCACCTTACAAAACGAGAGGAGACTTCTTATTAGACAAGGAGGTATGCGAAAATTTCAGTGAATACCAAGGGGGTTATTTCGATTCCGGTCCACTCATCGTTCTTTTTCCCATCGTAAAGATGGTTGATTTCATCGAAGGCAATCATCAGAAAGAGTTTCAAAAATGTATGACTGAAAGAGGCTATCATTGTACCATAGGATGTTTTGATACAAATAATTTGGATATTAAAACATCACAGGCTGTACAGACTGAAAAGTAAAAACTTGCAGAGCGGCTCAACAAAAACCCTGTTTCAGGAAGGACGAATATTTTTCTGTTTTATTGCTTTTCGGGACAACAAATTACAAAATAATGACAGGAGCAAATATTTAAAAAGGGGTTAAGCATTTTGCCTAACCCCTTGATTTTATTGGTAGCGGGGAGAGGATTCGAACCTCTGACCTTTGGGTTATGAGCCCAACGAGCTACCGGACTGCTCCACCCCGCGTCACTAAAAATATATCTATAAATCTTGGTTTTACCAAATTAACAGTTATCTACGTTTTGCATTGTAAGTTATCAATATTATTTATGCTTTATGGAATGACCAATCGTAACCAACAACACAAATTGTAACTTTTTCTTACTAATCATCCCCGCTGCAAACTTACAGAGGCTCCGATCTCGGAAAATGATGTTTCCCCTTTCCCCCAAAGGAACCACAATACTTATGACGCTCTTCTATCCCACATATCTCTTTGTTGTCAAGAAAAACTTCAATTTATATGAGCTATCAATAAAATATATAGGTATTTTTCCATGCTACACTGTCCTTATCATCTTAATATCTACATCAGGTTCATCTCTTAAGCCTCTAAGGCTATGACTACTAACACGCAAAAGCAACTTTACTATATGGCCAATCTTTTTAAAGCTTCTTTCAAGATTACATCCAGTGGTTTGTTTTCGCTATGCTCTGACATGACTTTTTCGATCGCATCCTTTGCCGCTTGGTTTTTATACCCTAAATTGATTAATGCTGAGACGGCATCTTCCTCAATCAGACCCTTATCAATCAGTTCCCGTCTATTTTCAATATCGCTCTCCTGCTCTTTTGGTTTCCCTTCTGATATTTTGTCCCTTAGTTCCAAAATTACTCTCTCAGCCATTTTTTTCCCAAGCCCGGGAACTTTTAAAAGACGTTTTAAATCATTATTCGCGATTGCATTAATTAATTCATCCGAATTAATTCCTGATAAAACATTTACAGCCAGACGCGGACCAATACCCGCAATTGAAATCATCAACTTGAATAGATGTTTTTCTTTTTTAGTATAAAAACCTACGAGCATGATCGCATCCTGTCTGAAACAGGTATAAATTAATAAGCCTACATCAGCTCCCACTTCGGGAAGTTCATAATACGTTGACAG